>CAZOKP010000164.1:0-2503 GCA_964580435.1 uncultured Eubacteriales bacterium | reverse complement strand
AGATGCTCTTCAGCACAATTTTCCTTGACATCCCTCATTGCCTGGCTGTATTTTCTTGTCTTCGTTTGCTCTGTTTCCAAGCTGGCGAAGCGAGAAACCAAAATCCCTGAAAGGAGGATTGTTTTGAAACGCGCAAAAATTCTGCTTAACTTGTGGATTCTTACGGCGATCGTTCTTATCGTCCCCTTGCAGGCACAATGGACGCCTGAAGAAATGATGAAGGTGAAGACCGTTGGCTGGGTCCAGGTATCGCCCGACGGCAAGAGCGTCGTCTATACCGTAACCGAGCCGCTCATGACCGAGGACAAAAGCGAGTATCTCACTCAGGTCTGGATGGCCAAAGCCGACGGTTCCGGAAGCTTCCAGTTCACCTTCGGCGAGAAGTCGTCCGCGATGCCGCAGTGGTCACCCTGCGGAAAGTGGATCGCTTTCACCTCGAGCCGCTCGGGCAAGAACAATATCTGGCTGATTCGTGCCGACGGCGGAGAGGCTGAGCGGCTCACCGACGTTAAGAGCGGGGTCGAAAGCTTTGCTTGGTCGCCGGACGGGAAATCAATCGCTTTCACGATGTCTGAACCTCTGACGGAGCAGGAGGAGAAGGACCAGAAGGCCAGGAACGACCCCCGAGTCCTGGATGAAAACATAAAAAAAGCTCATCTCTGGACGATTCCCGTAGCCAAAGATGCCCAGGGAAAGCGTGAGGCAAAACGGCTCACTCAGGGCGATTTCCACGTCGGCGAGGGAGGCTGGGATTGGTCTCCCGACGGAAAGACAATCGTCTTTTCTCAGGCGCCGTCGCCGGTTGCCGATGATTGGACCAAAGCGGACATTTCCCTAGTGGATATTGCGACCGCAACCATCAAGCCGCTGGCCAAGACGGAAGCAGCAGAAATCCATCCGCTGTATTCTCCCGACGGGCAATGGATCGCTTACGCGGCCAGCGACATTCCTCCGACTTGGGGTGATACGGGCTGGACCATGATCGTTCCCTCTTCGGGAGGCCAGCCAAAAAGGCTCGCTTTAACCTACGATGAACAGCCGCAATTGGTCGACTGGTCAGCGGATGGAAAATGGGTTTATTTCAAGGAAGAGATAGGCACAGTGAGCCGACTTGGTGCCCTCCCCGTGGATGGGGGGATGCCCAAAATCCTGGATCAGCACGACTCCCTGGTTTTCAGCGCAAACCTGAATGCCACCCGCACTACATTCGGCGTCAGCGCCCAGGCTTGGGACAAGGCCCCCGAAGCGTTTGTGACGGCGACTGACAAATGGGCCCCTACGCAAGTCAGCAACGTCAACTCCGAGGCGCCCAATCATCCCCTGGGGAAGACCGAGGTCGTGCGTTGGAAAGCGCCGGACGGGCTGGAAATCGAGGGACTGCTGACCTATCCGGCGGGCTACGAAAAAGGCAAGCGCTATCCAATGCTCCTGATCATCCACGGCGGCCCGACAGGCGTATTTGTCCAGAGCTATATCGCTAACCGGCACGTTTATCCCATCGCCGCCTACGCCGCGCAGGGCTGGGCCGTCCTGAGATGCAACATCCGCGGCTCTTCAGGGTACGGAAAGAAATTCCGCTACGCCAATTATAAGGATTGGGGCGGCATGGATTTTAAAGATTTGATGGCCGGCGTGGATTATGTTATAGACACCGGCCTCGCCGACGCGAACCGCCTCGGGGTCATGGGATGGAGCTACGGCGGGTATATGACCTCCTGGGTTATCACGCAGACGAAGAGGTTCCAGGCCGCCTCGATCGGCGCGCCCGTGACGAACCTCATGAGCTTCACCGGAACGGCCGACATCCCGAGCTTCATCCCAGACTATTTCGGCGCCGAATTCTGGAACAACCCGGCGACCTACGCGAGGCACTCGGCCATGTTCAATATCAAAGGCGCGACGACGCCGACGCTCATCCTGCACGGCGAACAGGACGTCCGCGTTCCCATCCAGCAAGGATACGAGCTCTACAATGCCCTCAAGCGCCAGGGCGTTATCGTCAAGATGGTTGTCTATCCGCGGCAGCCGCACGGCCTGCAGGAGCCCCGTCTCGTGCTCGATGCCGGGAAGCGCAATATCGAGTGGTTCAAGCAATATTTAAATAAATAAACGCTCCGGGCTATCCGGAGTTGCGGACAGAGTTGGCTTCGACCGCACCGTCCCTTAATTTGACCACCCTCTGGGCGCAGTCGGCGATATAAGGATTATGGGTGATGATGACAAGGGTATGCCCCTGCGCCCACAACTCTTCGAAGATCTTGAGGATTTCCTCTCCGGACTTGGTGTCCAGGTTACCGGTCGGCTCGTCCGCCAGGATCAGGCGCGGTTCGTTAGTCAGGGCCCGGGCAATGGCCACCCTCTGCATCTCTCCTCCTGAAAGCTCGCTTGGCCTGTGATGGGCCCTGGCCTCCAGGTTGACCTTCTTCAGGAGTTCCATAACCTTTGCACGCCGGGCCCTCGCCGGAACGCCCTTGAAAATCATCGGCAGCTCGACGTTCTCGAA
>CAZOKP010000163.1:0-2510 GCA_964580435.1 uncultured Eubacteriales bacterium | reverse complement strand
TTGTCCTGGACATAGGCGATCCGGGTGTTGCTCGCCCAGAAGTAGCCGGTGATATCTCTCTCGGTGGCGCTGGTGATCCGCCTCTCCTCGTCCTTGCCGATCTTCTGGACATGGACGTTCAGGCGCGTCTGCCAGGGTTTGAGAAACGCCAGGTACTGACCATCGGGAGACAGCCGGAAGGCCGCTTTTTCCGGGTTGCGGAAGAAGTCCTTCATCGGGATAATCCGCGGCATTTTCTCTTGAGGTGTGCCGGCGAAAATGATAGCAGCCAGAACGATTCCGGCCATCATGAGATAAAGCCATTTTTTCATGGATAACCTCCTTTAGAATGAATATACGAAAATGATCCGTTAAGGTTTGAAAAGTTTTCCATTCTACACTGGAAATGAGTCTATGGCAACACGCCCCTTAATTTTTCGCCTGATTAGACGGCCTTATCTCGCCGGGGCCCGTTTCGGCCGGGCGATGTAAATATTGTCTTCCTTCATGGACGTGTCGATCTTGATCACTTCGAACCCGGCCTGATCCATCTGGGCGATGAAATCTTCCTGCGAGGTGGCTTCGTCCTTGTGGACCGCCCGGTCCTTATCGCGTTCGACGATGGCCAGAATCCCGTTGTCCTTGAGGGTCGGCAGGAGGTTTCGGACGAGTTCGATCGGTTTTTCCAGATGATGGTACGTGTTGGTCATAAAGGCGATGTCCAGGGCCGCCTTGGGGAGGCGGGGGTCTTCGACGGTCCCGAGGATCGTCGTCACGTTGGTCAGGCCCTCTTTCTCGCAGCGCTTTTGGAGGTGATCCAGGGCCGAGGCGTCGATGTCGTTGGCGTAAACTTTGCCAGTCGGCCCGACGGTTACGGCGAGCCAAACCGTCACTCGCCCCGTGCCTGCTCCCACCTCTCCGATGACCATCCCCGGCTTCAACCCGATCGTTTCGATGACCTTTTGAACGGGCTGACGTAAATTGACGGCCCATTCCCAGGGTTCGACGGCGACGGTCTTCGTCTGCCCGAACCCATATGCGGCGATCATGAATACGACCAGGACGGCGGCGGGCATGCTTTTCCTCATATGAATTTCTCCTCAGCGCGACTTTTTGATTATTCCATATTAAAATACTCTTTTGGGGACCAAAAGTTACCACTTATTTTTTGCGCCGTCTCATCGCGCAGAATTTCGGAAATTGATATTGTGTCCCCCTATTTCTAAAGCCGAATTTATCTTGAGAATTTGTGCCTTTTCACTCCGTCTATTTGATTGGAGCTCGCAAAATGCAGAAAAATATGATTTGACAATTGGTACAATGAATAGTACAATTCAGTTGGAACACGAAATGGACAAAGTTATCGGCATCGCCAAGCTCCGCAGTTCGCTTGCCTCAATCATCAAGGATGTGACCAGAGGAGCTCATTACGTCATCGTCCAAAGATCAAAGGCCAAAGCGGTTCTTCTCAGCCCGGAAGAAGTTGAGACGCTAGAGGTCCTGGCCGACCGGAAGCTGCTCGAAGAGATCCTGGAAGCGAAGAAGGACATTCTCGAGGGCAGGTTCGCAGCCTACGAAGATTTTTTTGGCAAAAAACTATCTGAGAAACGCTGAATTTATGCATGGCTCTTTTTCTCACGCGGACTTTCCAAAAAAACTTTCTTCGACTTCCCAAAAATAGCCAATCCAAGGTTGAGGCCGCTCTAATAGAGATCCATTCAAATCCCCTTGCCGGAAAAAAGCTGCTCGGCGATCTTGAGGGCGAATTTTCGTTTCGAATTGGCGCCTCCAGAATCATCTATTTTATCGATCAAGAGAAGAACATTTGGGTTGAAACGGTCAGACACCGAAGGGACGTCTATAAAAGGTAGGCGAAATATCTTATTTTGGGCTGCCCCCGAGTCTTCCAGTCTTCCTACGGAAATTGATATTGTGTCCCCATTTATTTATAACACAAGCATGAACATAAAGAAGATAATTTGGCTAATCCTCGTCGTATTTATTTTGGCGCCACTCGGAAACGGCCAGGCTAAACAGGCCAACCAGGCCACACAAACCCAACCACAGGCCGCACAAACCAAACAGGTCGAACCGGCTAAGCCTGCCGCTCAAGCCCCTCTGATCCCCGGCCCGACTTTCAAAGACGTTCTGAGCCTGAAATCGGTCGGAAATCCCGTCATTTCCCCTTGCGGAAAGCACATCCTTTTCACCGTGCGCCAGCCCGACTGGGAAAAGAACAAGTATGATACCGAAATCTGGCTCAGCCGCGACGGTGCCGCCCCATTCCAGCTCACCCAAACGACCGACGAAAGCAGCGACTCGCCATCCTGGGCGCCCGACGGCCGCTGGGTTGCCTTCATCGCCAAGCGCGGCGAGAGCCGTCAGATTTACCTCATCAACCCCGCCGGCGGCGAGGCCTTCAAGCTCACCGACCATAAGGAAGGCGTCAATTCCTATGAATGGTCTCCCTCTAGCAAGCACATCGCTTTCACGTCGACCGAGCCCGAGAGCAAGGAATCCAAGGGCCGCGA
>CAZOKP010000162.1:0-2665 GCA_964580435.1 uncultured Eubacteriales bacterium | reverse complement strand
GACGGTTGTGCCCTGACCTGGCTCCGAGCGAATATGGAAGCTGCCGCCTAGGAGCCGGGCCCGCTCGTACATTCCCAGCAGCCCCAGCTTGCCCATCACGGCCAGGTCACTGATATCCTTGGGCGGCGTGAAACCCTTCCCGTCGTCCGTTATCGTCATCTCCACCCGGTCGTCGTGGGGCCTCAGCGAGATGCTGGCGTACTTGGCGGCCGCGTGCCTGCCCACATTGCGCACAGCCTCCTGGGCGATGCGGAATAGAAGCAACTGCGCCTCCTGAGAAAGCTCCGGCAGGGAGTTCACTACGTCCACGCTCGCCTGCACCTTATATTGATCGACCAGGTCATCGGCCAGCCACTCCAGAGCGGGCACGAGCCCCAGGTCGTCCAGGATGCGCGGTCGCAAGTCCTGGGTCAGGCGGCGGAGATTCGCCAGGGTCTGAAGTACCTCCGCTCGCAGCTTCAATTCCTCAGCCGTGCGCCCCGCCGCGTCGAGGCGAGGACACGACCCGAGGTGGTCCAGACGTTGGGCGATGAGGAGCAGGGACTGGACGGTGTCGTCATGCAGCTCCCTGGCGATACGCTCACGCTCGTGCTCTTGTGCTCGCGTGATCTGCTCCAGATAGAACTGGAGGTTCTCCCGCAGGCGCGCCTGTTCGGTGATGTCCCGAGCGATGATCTGAACGGCTCTGCCACCACTGTCCACGGTAATGAGGCTGGCGGTCAGCCACAGACGTGCCCGCTCCCCGTCCTTCCTGATGATCTCCTGCTCGAAAGACTCAGTGAGTTCGCCATCGATCAGCCTTCGCCGAACTTCCATCGCTTCCCTCACGCCTTCCTCGGAGAGCAAATCCGCAGTCGTCATGCGAATCAACTCCTCCGGCTCGTAGCCGGTGACCTCCTTGCAGGCTCTGTTGGTCATGACTATCTTGCCTGTCAGGTCATGTACCGAGATGGCGTCATGGGCGTTCTCGAAGATCTGTCGGTAGCGCTCCTCCGATAGCTGCAACTGCTCCGCCAGGAGGCGACGCCGCTCCTGCTCTCGCCGGATGCGCTCAAACCCGAAGTTGATCACGGTGCCGGTGAGGATGACGGCGGCGACCTCCACCAGGGCATCCGAGCGATGATCCGAGATGACAAGGGCCCTTGGCAGCATGATGGCGAGGGCGAATGCCGAGGCAGCTATCCCCGACTTCATCCCGAACAGGAAGCCGATGTAGGTGATGGGCAGCAAGATAAAGACGCGCTCGACAGCGTGTCGCTCCAGACCCAGCACAGTGCCGGGATCCTCTATGTGCATGAAGGGCAGCAACTGGTTCGGATAATGCAAGGGGATAGCCACCATGAACATGGCTACCGCAACCCAGAATTCGAGGCTCTGGATAGCTTCTGACAGCTTGCCTGTGGTCCGATGCTTCATCTCTGCCTTCTCTGTAGATGAGGCCTACTCGGAGGGTTCTTCAACCTCGTCCTGCAGGTCGAACCACCCCCGCTTGAGCCCGTAGAGCACAGCCTCCGTGCGCGAAGCTACTCCCAGCTTGTTGAACATGTTTACCAGGTGGGACTTGACGGTGGGGATGCTGAGACCAAGCTCGCTAGCAATCTGCTTGTTGCCATGGCCTTTGGCCGCCAGTTGCAGCACCTCAAGTTCCCGTTGGGTGAGGGACTCACCCTCTTCAGTCGGGGCAACATGGCCAGCGGAGCGGGAGGCACGAGCCAGCAGACGGCGGGTCACAGAGGGGTGCAACACAGATTCCCCGGCATGCACTGCCCGAATGGCACTGATCACCTCGTGGCCGCTGGCGCTCTTGAGGAGATAGCCAGCGGCACCAGCGTCCAGGAGACCCAGTACGTAGCGGTCATCTTCGTAGCCGCTGAGGATGAGGACGGCAGTCCCGGGGTTGAACTTCTTGATCTGCTTGGTGGCTTCGATCCCACCAACACGGGGCATCACCACGTCCATCAGGACGACGTCCGGCTCAGTGGCCCTGACCACCGCCACGGCCTCCAGGCCGTTGGCCGCCTCTCCAACCAGCTCGATGTCTGGCTGCTCCTCCAGGAGATTGCGGATGCCCTCCCGGAGCACCAAATGGTCATCTGCCACGACGACCCTGATACGTTCCACTGTCCTGACGCCCACGCTTTGTTCGTACCTCTACTGCAATTATATACCATGCCTAAGGCGGCCTGTCTTCCAACTTTGGTACTAGCACCTTTGGTTGTCTCTCAACCAAAAGAATCCAGAAAGCAGACTCTTGGCTGAGGTCTCCTTTCAGCAGCTAGGCGAAACTGAATATGGATGAAGATTCTCAGGAGGTAAACCGATGAAAGACAAGTGTTTCATCTACTACGGCAACCCCTGCACCGCTTGCCTGACGGACTCAGAGGTTCGGACCTTCGAGGACGCCCAAAGGCATGGGCCGAGGTCTTGCCCCTTCCTCGGTGAGCGGGAGAAGTGCTCGACACCCCGTTTCGGCTGCGTGGCTGTCGCCGGGGCCAGGATGGCCCGCTGCGTGCTCCAGTTCTACACGCAGGCTAGCGAAGAGACTCTCGCTCTGGACAGAGAGTTCTTCCGGCGACGGGGCCCGCTTCCGCCGAAGGATGTGGAGGCGTACATCGACACGGCGGAGCACGGCTACCGCCGCATCACCGACCCGGAGCTCGTCGTA
>CAZOKP010000161.1:0-2975 GCA_964580435.1 uncultured Eubacteriales bacterium | reverse complement strand
TCGATCGACTACAAAGAAGAGGTCAGGCTGGACCATTAGAGGGAAATCTTCACTCCGGCTTGGGCGGAGAAACCGAGCGTTCCATAGCCGTAGACCATCTCATATTTCTCAGCCAGCATATTGTCCAGCCTGCCGAAAACCTGGGCATGCGGGCTGAGGTCATACGAGATCATGCTGTTGAGCAGGGAATAAGGGGGAAGAGTAACCGTCCGCGAGGGCCACGCAAAATAATCCACGTCTTCCCTTTTTCCGACAAAGTCGAAAGAAACGGAAACCGTCCCCTTTGCCGAAAAGGAATAGCTGAGGCTTGTGGAGAAAAGGTCTCTTGGCCTCCTCAAGAGAGGAGCTCCGGTGGTGGTGTCCTTGGCCTCGAGGTAGGTATAAGAGGCCCGAAAAAAAAGGCTCTGGTTCGGCCTGCCCTCGACTTCTATCTCCAGGCCCTTGGACTGCGCTTCCCCGATATTCGTGTATCCCTGGGCATAATCGAAACTGATCAGGTTCTCAAAATCGTTGTGAAAATACGTTGCCCGAAGCTGCATTCTTTCCCCGAGAAAGGGCTGTTCGATCCCGGCGTCCCAGCCTAACGATCTCTCAGGCTTCAGGTTCATGTTCCCTATGGGGCCAAAAATGGTTCCTGGAGCGTAGAGCTGGTAAAGAGAGGGCGCTTTGAAGCCCGAACCCAGGCTGGCCCTGATTTTTGTGCCGCTGGCCTTAAAAATATAGGCCGGGGCCAGTCGGTAGGTCAGGGCGTTTCCCGCCTGGCTGTGGTGATCAAGGCGAAGGCCCGCGGTGAAAAAGAGTTGATCAGCGAGACGAACGTAATCCTGGACATAAAGGCCCGCCATGGTGGCGTTCTTCGTAGGAAAAAAACTCGCTGTGGAGCCCCAGGGCCCCTGGGCAAGATACTTTGACTCCCCAACTTCGGACTCATATTCGATGCCCATGGTTAGTGTGTTCGAAGCGTGGAGGAAAAAGTTGTTTTGCCAGCCGAGCTTGAAGAGACGGCTTTTGAAGAGCGCGCTATCGGATTCAGCTGGGTGGGCTGGATCGGTTGGGTTCGCGTTCGATCGCCGGGAGTCGACAATCCCGATGGTCAGGTTCTGTCCCCACCGGTTATTAAAGAAGAGACCGTGGAATCCGCTGTTAAAGAAAAAAGAATGGTAATCCTGGACATTGTTGGGGTCATCGCCGTTAGGACCCCCATAGTTATCGATATCCGTCTTGGCCTGGACAGAGCGGGCGATAACATAGACGTCGAGGTTTTCCCCAAGGGTCAGTCCGACCCTTCCGGAAAGGGTCAAATTCCTGTAGCCGTCCTTTTCGGAGTTGCCCGGAAGAGCCGAGTCGGCCGCAGAGACGCCGTGCGTCCCGAATTGGGAGACTCCGAAGGCGTAAGCGGCTTTTTTGACCGAGCCGCTCACTCCTGCCTGGCCGATGAAGGTTCCGTAGGAGCCGCCGGTCGAGGCCAGGGCCAATCTCGACTTTCTCCCTCCTTTTTTGGTGATGATATTGATGACTCCGCCCAGCGCATCCGACCCGTAGAGCGGGCTTTGCGGCCCCCGGATGACCTCGATCCGCTCGATATTTTCAAGATAAAGATGAGCCAGGTCGGCCGAGCGGGAAGGGTTGATCGGGTCGTTGAGTTCAACTCCGTCCAGGAGCACCAAGGTGTGTTCGGAATTAGCTCCCCGCAAAAAGACCGAGGCTGCTTCTCCCGGGCCGCCGTTCTGAGTGACGAAAACGCCCAGGACGTCACGGAGGACTTCCAGGGCCGATGATTTCTTGAGCCTCTCCAGGTCTTCTGAAGTTATAACACTCACAGAGCTGGCGATTTCTCTTGCCGGAGTCTCAAGGCGCGTGGCCGTGACGACGATTTCGTGATGCTCTTCCTTCGTCTGGGGCAGGGCAGAAAGAGGAAGAAAAAAGAAAACGAGGGGAAAAACAAGAAGAATTATTCTCTTCATCGCAGTCTTCCTTCGAGCTCAACCCCCGCTTGTTTTGGACATAAAAAAACAACCCGCTCTTCCTCCCGAAGATGGGCTGGCAAGGTTTAAAGCAGGTCTCCTGACTTCCGGATCAACCTCTTCCCAAGCCTTCCTTTTCTCTAACCGAGAAAAGTGGCCGTTTCTGGGATTTGTCCCCGGTTACAGTAGCGGGGGCTGTGTCCGTTTTCCACGGACTTCCCTGGGCTTCAAACCCTGAACTCAATTTTCAAAGAGAGGTTTAACTATAAGACAAAGACGCGGCCCCTGTCAAATGCCAATTGTGCGGGTACCGACACACACTATACAGTTCATGAGGTATGGGTATAGGGCGTACATGAGGCAGGCGTTAGAATCAGGAGGTCAAAGTTCACTTGAGAGCCTTAAGGAGTTGAAGAAGTATGAGACCTGACCCCAGCAGAGAAATAGAGGAATAGGCTGCCTCTTTGTCTCTCCGGCAAAAAGACAGCCTATTCGAGGGAATGGATGGATAGGTAAGCAAAATGTATGGGAAACTCCCGGAAAAAAGGAGGGAAAAAAAGGAGGCGCTTCCGTCGGCAGGAGCTATCTTTTCTCATCTTAGCCATCTCATTAATATATACGGGGGAAAAAGGAAAAGAGTTTCATTTTATCTTTTGAACTTCTTGCTCCCCTTTCGCTAAGTTCAACACTTATTATAACACAGCTTATGAATCGAATGCAAGCTTTTTTTTCCAATTTCTGATAAACCATTATTAGCGTGCGTTCCGAGCGCGTTTTTGCCTGAAACAAGGGTAGAATTAGCGCGAATTTTCATCGAGGCAATAAAAACGCCGGTTTTTTTCGCCTTTTTTGACTTGATTCTCTCTTTTTTTATAAAATGGAGCCAAGAAAACGCTAAAATACCGCCTAAATTCCCTCAGGAGGCTGAGCATGGATAGAGACACCTTTCGGCAGTATGGCCATCAGTTTGTGGACTGGGTGGCGGAGTATCTCGAGGAGGTCGAGAAATAT
>CAZOKP010000160.1:0-3031 GCA_964580435.1 uncultured Eubacteriales bacterium | reverse complement strand
AAATCAAGGAAATGGAAATGCTTCCAGGAAATGTCAGGAACCCGGGGTTCCCCAAAACTATTTGGCGTATTTTGTGACGGTCTCCCTGAGATCCTGGGCAACCTGGGGAGCTTCGATATCCGTCTTTTCCAGGATATCTTCGGTCGTCAGGTCGAAACTCCTGTAGAATTTCGCGTTCGAGTCTTTGTCAATACTGAGAGAAGCTCCCTTAATAGAAACGCCGGCAAAAAGGCCTTTGGCCTTGGAATAGGAATAAACCTCGGCTTCAAATTTTATGTCCGTGCTGGCTTCCGCTGCCCGGCCCACAGGCCCAGCGGCGACACTGGCATCTGCTCCGAGCGTAAACTTGCCCCGCGCAATCGTGTCGACGCTCTTTTTGTCTTTGAAAACCAGGATGATATCCGCCTTCTGGGCGCCGATCTGAAACCCGAGGCTTCCTCCGGTCATGGAAACGAAGACAGGATTGCTCCAGGTGCCGTCTTCACGGCGAACCAGGAGAACGCCTTTCCCGTGCTCTCCGCCGACGATATAGGCCGCCTTGAAGAGTCCAGGAATTATGGCGATAGCCTGGGCGTTATGCAGAAGAGCTTTGGGTATCCCCTTCTCGGGAAGCCCGATGAGGTCCTGGCAGACAAGGATGGCATTCTGAATCCTGTCTACTTCGGGAGTGGATTCTAAGATTCCGATGGCCTTGGCTCCCGGGGAATAAAAAATCAAGAAACAGGCAAACAAGAGAAGAACATAAGCAGATTTTTTCATCTGACGATCTCCTCAGCAGCGCAGTGGGCTGCAAAAATCAGGATTTTCGTTCTTTTCGTCCTGCCGATTCATGAATCGATAGAATGACACTCGTCTTTATATTATAATACCGAAATACAGAATCCGCCAGCGCCCGTCAATCGGACTTTAGTCCAATAGCTGCTAAAATCCAACCTGGAACTGGGCCAGAAGTGACCAGCTTGTCGCCCCCGTCCCCACGATCCAGTCATGCTGATAGTTGATCATCAGCTTGGTTTTGTCCGTGAAAAACCAGTTGCCTCCCAGCGTCAGGCGGTCGCTCCGGTTTGCAGGGATATCCGTATCCGGGTCATAGGTGTCCCATCTGACAACACTCTGGAGTTTTTTCGGGATGATATTGTACAAGCCCTTGATATACCAGCCCGATTTAGGGATATCCCCGTCCTTGCCGGCAATATATTCTCCGGTCAAGGAGAATTGGCCGACGGTCAAGGTAGCCTGGAGACCGGCTCTGTCCCGGGCGACGGCGGGATCACCTTCTTTAGCGCTGTAGCTGCCCTCATAAACTGACCCTCCCACCGTGACGTACTTCGTCGGATGGAGCACCAGTTTGAGGTCATAGTCCTTGGCTTTGTTCGTATCCGTTTTATTGATGCCGGACCCGTTAAAAATTCCCGCGTAATATTCGAAAATGGAATGGTTCCCGGAAGCCTGGATCCCGATATCCCGGCCCTGGGCCTGAATATCCCGACCGGGCGCGAGCGAATCCGAAACCTGGGCGCGGAGAATGGTGTCCAACACGGAGTCTGAAGAGCAGCTCTCAAGGCCGAACGGAACATAGAACTGCCCGGCTTGAAAGGCTAAGTAGGGTTTAAAATCGGCCTCAATGTACGCATCAATAAGTACGGGGCTCTTAATGGCATCGATCTGGATCCTGAAACGGAGATGCTTGATGATCTCACTAGCTAGAGAGAGCCTGGCCCGGCGGATCAAAAATGTGCTGGTTCCCGGGCTCGAATAGACATAGCCGAGCTGGGTGTATCCGCTCAACTGAAAGCGGCTGCTCGCTGTGACCGGAGGCTGCTCTTTTTTGTCCTGCGCGACGGCCAAACCGACGCAAACGATAAGCCCAAGACACAACAATCCGACCATTCGATTTCCAAACCGCATTTTTCTTTCCTCCGTTGGTATCGCCATTCTGTCTTTTCTCCCCGTCGATTAATAGTCGACTTAGTCGATAGACTAAGTGAACTTAGCATAGTCCGAAAAGCTTTGTCAAGCCCTTTTTTGCGGCTGTCAAGGCAACATGAAAATTTCCTTGCAAAGAACCGAGACTTGTTGGTGCCGAGGGTTTCCTCAATGGCCGGGCGCTCTAACATGCCTGCCGTATAGCCCCGCAACAGATTCCTAACTTCATCGGTCGAACTTGTGAACGGGTGTGGCAAAAATTCATCGAGGTCTGGAGAAAACTGACGGACTGAGAAGATATTTTTCCTCATATTTCTAGTAATGATACCTAGCCTGGAGGAAATCAATCCGGTCGTCTCTCACCAGATAAGCGACCCGGTGTTCAAGGCTGAGCCGCCTTGACCAGATGTTCGACCCGAGATACTTGAGCGGCTCGGGCTTGCCGAGTCCCGAGAACGGGTCGCGACAGACGTCCAGGACGATGTCGAGAACGCGGGCTGCGTTACTCCTGTCGGTCTTGATCCAGTGCCGGAGGTCCTTGAGGAACTCCGGATCGAAGTAAATTTCACGTCTTTTTCCGCCCACCGGCTACCTCTTCCCGGAGCTTCTCGATGTCCTCGACCGTCATATGAATACCCCCCTCTCTGCTCAGCGCCCTCTCGAGGGAAGACAGGAGGCGGATCGCATTCCTCGGTGAACGAAGGAGGTAAGCCGTCTCGAAGAGGCTCGTCGCGTCCTTCTCGGACATCATCACGACGCTCTCGCCGCGCCGTCTCTTGATAACGACCGTCTCATGGTTCTTGGTGACGTCGTCGAGAAGCTTGGACAGATTTTGACGGGCTTTGGAGTATGTGGTTTGGATAGCCATGGACTTTTTCCTGACTGGTACAATACTATTGTACATATCCGTGGCCTCCTGTCAATAAGAAAGACGGGGGAGAAAGCAGAGGATTCTCACCTGGCAATAATGATGACGCCTCAGCGACTTATCGCTCGGCCCGCATTCCTGGCTCGCTTGTTGATTCCGCAGAGAAGAATCTTCACAAAGACAGCAGGTACACCGCAAACGAAGCCAGCCAGTGCTCGCCCTCGTAGCTGCCGCTGG
>CAZOKP010000159.1:0-3063 GCA_964580435.1 uncultured Eubacteriales bacterium | reverse complement strand
GAATCTGACCGGGCTCTTCCCTTCGAGTTCATAAAAATATAAAATGGTCCTTCCAAAATTCAAGGCAGGACACCATGAAAAAAAGAGCTGCTTTCAAACTCCCTCATACTTTGGTCTTGATCTATGCACTGGTTGTCGCCGTATATCTTCTTAGCCTTGTGGTCCCTTCAGGCCAATACCAGCGGGCCGAAAAATCCATCCAGGGGCAGACCAAGCTGATCACCGTTCCAGGGACATATGCAACTGTGGTAAAAAAGCTCCTGGGTCCAGAATGGCTCCTGATTGCGCCGATCCGCGGGTTCCAGGATGGAGCCTTGATTATTTTTCTGATCCTGATCTTCGGCGGAGTCTTCGGCATCCTTGGCAAAACGGGCGCCATCGACGCGGGCATTCAAAGGATGGCCCGGTTCTTTTCCCGAAAGCCTGGGACGCAGAAATTCGTGATCCCGGTGCTGATGATCGTCTTTTCCCTGGCCGGCGGGATCTACGGAATGGCCGAGGAATCCATTCCCTTCGTCCTGATTTTTATTCCCTTCGCCCTCTCTCTCGGGTACGATTCGATCGTCGGCGTGGCTCTCCCGTTCCTGGCCTCCGCGGTCGGTTTTTCCGCAGCTTTTTTCAACCCTTTTACTGTGGGTATCGCTCAGGGTCTATCCGACCTCCCGCTTTATTCAGGTCTGGGCTACCGGCTGATTCTCTGGGTGATCGGCACGATCATCGCCATCGTCTTTGTGATGATCTATGCCCATAAAATAAAAAAGCATCCGGAGAAAAGCCCGGTCTACGAGATCGATAAGGCCAGGGGTTATTCTATCACCGAGGACCCCGCCAAGGACGTTCCCTGGGGCGCCAGCCAGAAGATGCCCCTCCTTATCCTGCTCGGCGGAATCGTCCTGCTCGTCTACGGCATCCTGGCCAAGGGCTGGTACATGGAAGAAATCGCCGCTCTATTTCTGGGTATCGGTCTCATCTCAGGAATCGTGGCCCGGATTCGGCCGTCTGAAATGGCCCTGAGTTTTGTCGCCGGAGCCAAGGATGTCCTGAACGTGACGTTCATCATTGCGGGAGGCCGGGCGATTCTGATCATTTTGAAGGAAGCCGTCGTGCTGGATACGGTCCTGCAATTTGCCGCCGGCCTGATTTCAGCCGTTCCCGGGATCATTACGGCTCAGATGATGTTCTTGACCCAGGGAGTCATCAATTTCTTCATCCATTCCGGGACAGCCCAGGCCGCCCTGACCATGCCCATCATGGCGCCATTGAGCGATCTCGTGGGGATCACGAGACAGACGACGGTTCTCGCTTTCCAACTGTGCGAAGTGATCAACCCCATCCTGCCAACATCGGCCGTCACGATGGGCGTTCTCGGCGTTGCCAAGATCCCCTGGGAAAAATGGGCCAAATGGTTTCTGCCGCTCATGCTCATCCTGGCCGTCTTCAGCCTGATCGCGCTCATCCCTCCCATCTTGATGAAATGGGGTCCATTTTAGGCGCGCGAGAAAACAACGACCAGATCTATTTTAGATAACGAGGGGGGAAAAATTTGGGGTCTTTTCCGAAGACATCCTTATAGAGCACTGGGTAATCTTCTTTGCCGCCGAGGAGGAGAAAGCTCAGGGGCATCACTTTCCTGGCCAACTCCGCCATCCGGCCGACCCTCTGCCGGATATCCCACTGCGCCGTGGGGTCTTGGCGCAGCCGCGAGATATGGTAAAGCTCACGGGCATTGACCTTAAGGAGGACTCTCCGGCGGTGCGCGTTGGTCAAGACATACGCGGCGGCCTCCCCGACTTCTTTTTTCAACCGGGCATAGGTCTTATTCGTCCTCTCGATGATCTCCTTGAAGTCGCAGCCGGCCCCGATCTCTTCCACCGAGGGCGGGATGGTCACACCCAGCGCCGGGTCGTAGTCCTGGCAGGTCAGAGTGGCCATGCGGTGACGCTTGATCTGGGCAAAACAGGAAGCCGAGACAATGAGCGCGAAGGTCAGGTCGGCATGCTCAAACTCCCGGAGCGGAAAATCGTAAAACTCCATGTGCCGGAAGGCCGTCTTTATAAATTCCCTTTTCTTTTTCGGCGTCAACGTCCTCATCCTGGCGAAGCAACGCTCGTAGGGCAGAGAGCTCGAGGAATGCAGGAGGGCGGCGAGGATCCTATCATCTCCCTCCGGGGTGTGATCAACCAATCGGACAGGCCCGCGATCGTGCTCCCGCGCGAGAGATTTCCCTTTGTTTTTCCGCAAAAGCGGGCCTCCGGCGGTCTCAACCTCAGCGTAGCCCTTAGCGTCAAAATCGCTGGCTTCGGTAAAAAGGATAATCGAAGGCGCGACTTCTTTGGCCAGGGCGCATATTTTCGCGTTGAGCTCCTTTATCTCCGCCAGCGTCTTAGCCGCAAAGCGGCGGATCAGGAGCTCGAGGTTCCGGGCATTGATGGTCAGGCCTAACTGGCCTTGGGTGGCCAGGCTAACGACATACCGGGCATCCTCTTTGGCCCAGCCGTCTAGGACAGGGTGATTCTTGGGATTTTGGGCAATACTCTTATATTTATTAAAAAGGAATGGCCGGAGCTTCTCCTGGAGCTTATGATAGAGCGCATTCTGGGCTCTGATGGTCTTGAGAAAAATGTCCTTAAGCCCTGCTTTCTTGACCTCCTCGGGCAGGACGAAATCGTCCCCCAGAGAAATATACCGCTGGGATTTCTCCGTATAAGAGCAGAGGCGAAACTTCTCGATCTCCTCAACGGCGAGGCGGCTGACGCCGATGATATCAAAATTGAAGACGGCGTGCTCGGCGACCGAATGATGTCCCATTTTGAAAATAATCGTCTGGTTGGAGCGGCGGGCCTTTTCTACATCTTTTCGAGCCGCCGCCCGGAGCTCATCGACGGGCCGGGGGTCGCGAGAGATGCGGGCGTAGGAGGCCGAGAGAGTTTCCGGCGTGACATCTTCCCGCGGCGGCGAATGTCGCTTCAGGTCTTCAATGACGTCCCGGTCCAGATTGTATCCGGCGAGAATGACTTTCATGATTTTTCTACGATAAAGGCACCCGCTCGAAATGTCAACAGG
>CAZOKP010000158.1:1882-3118 GCA_964580435.1 uncultured Eubacteriales bacterium | reverse complement strand
TTTTCGTCAACGAAAGAGGCAAAAAGCTAACCGTGCACGGGCTTGACACCAGATTTAACAGGCTTAGAAGGGCAATCGGGCTTGAAAAGGGTTCGCTTCATACGTACAGGCACACCCATGCCACCCTTTTAACAATGAAAACAGGTAATGTCCGTGCCCTGCAGATGATACTCGGACACCAGAAAATAGAGACAACCCAGATATATTCACACCCGACGCATGACTACCCGAAGGATGTCTCAGACCAAATAAACGTGGGCGTAACCACAATCTGAGCCACAATCGGCAAAAACAAAATCCGGAGAAGGAAAGGAATTTGCTGAAAAATAGGGGAATGGGCCACACAGGATTTGAACCTCTGACCTCTAGCGTGTGCAGGCGGCACCCGAAACAAGCAACCCGAAGAAAATAATGGGCTTATTAATAAAGCAGGGATTTTTCAAGGCAAATCCATTCTACTACCAATCATGACGTGTTAAAGATTTAAAGACCGAAGAATCAGAAGCTGGTCAGTGAAGACAGCGTTTAGCTGTTGCTTAAGGGCATTTTTTTTGGCCGGATGAATCCAAAAATGAAACTCAGCGGCAAAACCAGAAGAGCGATAATATTTAATGGAATATTCTTCTTGTATTTGAAGAAGGCATGACCGCTGTTTTCGAACTCGAAGCAAATCTTCTGACCGCAGCTTTTCAGGGGAATTCTCTGGCCCCTGTCATCATAGGCCGACCAAAACCTAAAATAGTTTTTATTAACGGTTACAGTTTGCCGTCCTGAACCATCTTCCAGAAGCACGGTGAACGAGAAAGGGCTCTCTTCTGTGATCTGCCCTTGGCCGCTCTTCAACCTCACTTCAGGCTGTATTTCGTAGGTCGCTTCATAGCAGGTGTACCTTTTGCTCTTGCCCAGGAACTTAAATTCTGAGCAATTGTCAAAAAACGTCTTGGCCGTGAGTGACCAGACGCAGACCTTATTAACAGACCAGTCTTTGAGCTGGTCGATAAACTCTTTTTTGTTGGCCGGTCCCAAAGGCTTCTCTTGGAAATAACCGTTCAGCAAATACATTGACCGAAGAACGTTGAAAGGATGCGAATCATTTCCCTGGTGAGAAAAAAACTTTATGCCCAGGTCTTTCTGTAAATAACCCTCCCAGTGGCTGTACGGGCACTTCCCATATTTTTTCCAATGAGCGCAATTCTCGAACAGGGCATAGTCGCCAGGATTAATAAAAGAAGATAT
>CAZOKP010000158.1:0-1782 GCA_964580435.1 uncultured Eubacteriales bacterium | reverse complement strand
TGGAAATAAAGCCAAAGCAAAAAGAGGATAGACAGGAAAAAAATATTTCGAGGATTGGCCAAGTTCAATAGATTACGAGGGATGGAAAGCAAATAATCAGTCACAGAGATTTTGTGAAATTCAACCCAGCCCGTTTTCAGAAAGTTTCTGTAGCTGAGAAGATTGTACCAGAGGGGCAGACCGGCGAAGAAATGAAAGATTCCGAAAAGAACGGGTTTTTTCAAGAGAGGAACAAACTTGTTTTGCCTGATCAATCGAACCGCCGTAATTATGAGAAAGAAGAGCATGGTGTTAGCCCAAATCACGATATGGGTATAGACCAACAAACTCGTGAAAAACACCAGAGGAAAAAGAGAATGCCTTTTCTCTGCAAGATATCTTAAAAAGAAAAAAAGCGAAAAGAAGGAAAGAGGCATCGAAACGAGGGCAGGAATCATGCCGTATTGAAGCAGAGGCCAAAGGCCGAGTTGAAAAGTGGAAGCCAAAGCGAGGGCCCTGGCCACTCCCTCTGCTTGGGTTATTTCGCGCGACAGAAAAAATAGGGAGACAGGAATCAGCGTAATAAAGAAAATGATCATCAACTGATAGCCCATTGCGTCTCCAAAGAGGAAGGAAAATGGAAGAAGTTCCAAGAAGCAACTTGTGAGATAGACGCTCGGAATTCCTCCTTGGAAGTAATGATTAAAACCGAACGGCGTTCCGTAGGTCAGAAGTTGATGAAGATTTTCCGACGTATACGTGAAGTATTTCGCGTAGTCATCACGGTAGAAGAAGCCCGAGAGGTTTTTATAATCGATAAAAAAAGCACAGTGGCAAAGAGATAGGGCTAGCAAGAGGCAGAGAAAATATTTGACGGGGATTTCTTTTTGCTTCCATAAAGAAAATAAAATAACGAGCCACAAGGCGGCGATGAAAATTACCTGAATCATCTTTAGAGACAATTTCTTATCAGAGATATTAGGAAACTCAGCCAGACTTTCCTCATGACAAAGTGAGATTCTCCATAAGCTCTCTTGCATTCATGACTGGGCACTTCTTTAATCCGACAACCTTTTCTTAGGGTTTTGGCAACCGTTTCAAGTTCGATGCTCGAGTTTTCCTTAAGCCCAAGAGATTTCGCCAAATCAGCTCTGATAGCCCGGAATCCGTTAACCGCATCTGTGATTTGCTGTTTCCACCTGATATTGATGGCGAGGCATATCAGGGCATTGCCGAGGATGCGCAGGAATCGACTTCCATGTCCTTCATAATCATCACTTCCCCCTTTATGTCGAGAAGCGATGACCAAATCCGCCTCATTGTCCTCTATGGGCTTCAGGAGCTTCGGAATATCTTCAGGGTCATGAGATCCGTCGGCATCGATAAAAACGAGAATATCTCCCTTGGCCTTTTCGATTCCCAGCCGGAGGGCAACCCCTTTCCCTTTTCCTGGATCTTGATAGACTACCGCTCCCTCTTCTTCAGCAATTTGACGGCTGGCATCGCTGGACTTCCCCTCGATCACCAAGACTTCCTCCGTCAATTTTTTTGCTGCTTTGATGATTTCTCTTATAGTAAACGCTTCATCCTTGACAGGAATAATCACAGACACCGGGAATTTGGCCATGCGAATCTCTCAACCTAGAGAGGCTTCATCCATTTTCCAGACAAAAACTCGGCAGCTGCGACGATTTCCATCTCGCCTCCTTGTAGTCCTCCTGACGTCCTGTCCATCGGGGTCAGCACCGGCTTAGAACCACGGTTAATCATTATTTCAGTAAATCCGATACCCTGTCAATTCCC
>CAZOKP010000157.1:0-3167 GCA_964580435.1 uncultured Eubacteriales bacterium | reverse complement strand
ATGTTCTCTAAAAGGATGAAAAAATAGGGAACGGCCAAGATTCTTAGGCTATGACTGAAGCTAATTGGAAAAAGTGCTTGCGTATTGTATCTTATTTAAGTACAATTGTTCTCAATATGAGTGCAATAATCGAAAATTTAGGTGTCTTAGAGGCTTTATTCGGGAAAACGCGCCGTTCAATTCTCGCCCTGCTCTTCAGGCAGCCTGATGAATCATTCCATCTAAGAAAAATCCTTCGGCTCGCGGGGGTCTCTCCGGGCGCAGGGCAAAGAGAGCTGAGGCGACTTTCCGGTGCTGGGATCATCGTGCGCACCGAACGAGATGCCAGGGTTTATTTCCAGGCCAATTCTGTATGCCCCATCTACATCGAGCTCAAGAGCATCTTTACCGCCTTCTAAATAGGGACGCCATACTTAATTGCGCTCGATTGAAGTCTCATAATTAGGAATTGAGTATTGTGTCCCCTTCCGGGGCATCTCAGGAGCGGCGCCGTCAGGATGCCTGCCGCCAGAAAAAGCTATTTCTTGACGATTTCCACGCGGCGGTTCTTGGCCCGGCCGTCTTCGCTGCGGTTGTCTGCAATCGGCCTGTCCTGGCCCCAGCCCACGGAGCTCAACCGGTCGGCGGCAATCCCTTTTTCGACGACCGCGTTCAGGACCGATTTGGCCCGTTGTTCGGAAAGCGTTTTGTTCGAGGCGGGCGTCCCGACGTTGTCCGTGTGGCCCTCGATGCTGATCTTCAGGTCTGGATGGGCTTTCATGAGGGCCACGATCTGGTCAATGATAGGCACGGACTCGGGCTTGATGTCGGACTTACCCGTGTCGAAATTGATGTAGAGGGCCATGAAGCCGTCCTTGTTGAGGGCGTTGTACATGGCGTCCGCAGTCACTTCTTGGACCATCTCCCCTTTTTCGAGGATGATCAGCTCGTATAGGTAATTGCTATTGTAGGTCGTGATCGAAACCCAGATCTCCCGGTTGTTCCTGACGAGCTTGAACGTGGCAGACCCGGTCCCCCCGACTTCCTCATATAGCTGCGTTCCGCCGAGGGATTTGACGGCATTGCCGTAGTTGCGGATGATCTGGAGAGCGCTGGGGACTTCCGCGCCCTCATTCAAGTCGTAATGGATGACCGTTTTGTCGCCCTCAACGGTCTCCGTATTACTATCCGCCAGAGTAAACTCCACGGCATCGAAATTTTTTTCACAATCACGGATGGTAAAATTCTTCATCCGCGTGAACAATGGATGGTCGTTGCAGCCTTCCGCATCCTGGGCCTGACAATAATTGGCGGCAACCAGAACGGCCAGCACCCATCCTGAAATCACCACAAGCCTTGGTAAAAATTTCATCTTCTTCTCCTTTTTAACTATTTGTCTTGGGAGGCGGGGCACCGCTCGCTCCTCGTCCAACAGAGTTGAGGACTGCATTTTATACTGGCTGCTACGAATTTACAAAGGCTTTCAACGGGAATGAGACTCGGCGCAGTTTAGATGAAAATTTTTGATTCACTTTTAGCAGGCGAATATACTAAATTTGATCAAGGATCAAATTATCGGAAAGGAGACAAAGCATGGATTTCTTTGAGCTTATTCAAAAGCGCTATAGCGTCCGGGCCTATAAACAGGCGCCAGTCGAGAAAGAGAAAGTACAAAAGATTTTGGAGGCGGCGCGCCTTGCGCCGACAGCGGCCAACAAGCAGCCTTTCGAGCTAATTGTCATCGAAACCAGAGGACGCGAAGCGGATCTCAAGCGGATATACGGCCGCGAATGGTTTGTGCAGGCGCCGCTCGTGATCTGCGCCTGCGCCCGGACGTCCGAGGCGTGGACGCGAAAAGACGGCAAAAATTACGCTGATGTGGACACGACAATCGCCATGGATCATCTGATATTGGCTGCGGCCGACCTCGGGCTGGGGACATGCTGGATCGCCGCTTTCGACCCGGCGGCAGCGCGAGAGGTTTTGAACTTGCCCGCCGGAGTCGAACCGGTTGCCTTTACGCCCTTAGGCTACCCCGCCGACGAATGGAAACCCAAGAAACGCAAGCCTTTATCCGACCTTGTTCGCTCTCTATAAAAGTCGAAATCACAAAAAGAAATTTCACCCCTGGAGATGAACCGTTCATCCTGAAAATCATCGTAAATTTCACCTTTAGGGGTGATTGATTCCCTCAATGGACAGTGCGAACATGGGTTCATCTCGAAGCTTGTAGCTTGATGCCTGGTGACTGAATTCGCTGCTTGTTCTGTATCGAAAAAGAGGATAGAGATGAAAGATAATGAAAAGCCTTCGCCTTCTTTTAGAAAGCGGGTCCTGATTGTTGATGATGACCCGACGTGCCTCCAAATGCTGTCCGGGATCCTGCCAAAAAGCCAGTACGTGGTGCTGAAAGCCACCGACGGAAAGGAAGCCATCAAAAGAGCCTTCAAGAATATTCCTGACGTGATCTTGCTGGATGTCTTGATGCCCGGCCTGGATGGGTTTGAGGTCACCCGGCAGCTGAAGAAAGACCCAAGGACAAGGAACATTCCCATCATCCTAGTGACCTGCTTGGACGGGACGGAAAACAAACTCACGGGCCTGGAAGCCGGTGCGGAAGAATACCTATCCAAACCCGTCAAGCCCCTTGAATTGATGGCCAGGGTCAAGTCCATGCTGCAGCTCAAGCAGTACCGCGATCAATTGGTCATCCGAAAGCAATCCGAGGGGGCCCTGCTGGGTGTCGCCCCGGCCGATAAAACGGCCCAGGCGCCGGAAGGAGAGTTTCCCGTCGTCCTCCTGGTAGAAGATAATGAAATAGACGCCAGGATCATCAAAAGCTATTTAGAAGGTATGCCGCTGCGGCTTGAAACGGCCTCCACCGGCGGCGAAGCCATCTCCCGGATTCTCTCCGACAAGATCGACCTCATCCTCTTGGATATTCTTCTCCCGGACATGACCGGGTTTGATATCTGCCAGCGCCTGAAGGAGACGGACAAAGGCAACGATATCGGCATCATCGTCATCACCTGTTTGCATGACTTTGAGAGCAAGATGACGGGCATGGAACTTGGAGCCGATGACTTTCTCGTCAAGCCCGTTAACAGGCAGGAGCTGACCGTCAGGATCAAATCCCTGCTGGAGAAAAAACAGCAGCTCACGAGGCTTCGTTCCCACTACGAGACGGC
>CAZOKP010000156.1:0-3249 GCA_964580435.1 uncultured Eubacteriales bacterium | reverse complement strand
CTGAGGCTGAACCGCCCAGCACCTTCATGGCCACTATGCCCGCATTATGCTTCCTGGCGACCGGGATTACCTTCTCCTCGAAGTTGTAGGTGTGACGATCTACGAAATTCACCACAAACATGGCCAGGTCAAATTCTCCGCTTTCCAGGGTTCGGACAAAAGCTCGTGTCAGCATGTGCCCGCTCAAGCCCAGGTGGCGGGCCAGACCGCGTTTGCGCACCTCCTGGAGTCCGGCCAGCGCGCCGCCGGGCTTGAACAGCCGTTCCAGATCGAGCAGGCCGATGTTATTCAGCAGGACGGCGTCAGCGCTCTCCATGCCGAGACGACGGAGGCTCTCCTCGATTGAAGCGACTACTTTGGCCTGCTCTTGCATCGCCGTCTTCGTGACGATGAAGATGTCGGCGCGGCGCTTTTTGAGGAGGGGAGCGAGGTTGGTTTCGGCTTCGCCGTAGTCCCACTGGACATCAACCAGGACCGGACCTCCCCAATCTTCTATGGCAGCCTCGACCACAGCTTGCAGCTCTTCCGGCGGGAAGTTGGCGATTCCCAGTGGCCCCAGGCCCAGTCCCAGGACTGGAATGTTTGCGCCCGTGCGGCCGAGAATCCGCTTGGGCAGAGGAACGGCAGGCGATGCGTCCTGCCTCAGAGCGCCCGTGCCGAAAGCGACGGCGCCGCCCAGAACGGCCAGTCGATGCAAAAACTCGCGGCGATTATGAGAATCTTCCATTTCCAGCTCCATCAAAGATCATATTTTCAAGTCTTAGAACCCGACGAATTCCAAACTCTGCATTAGCATACGCTTATAACAGATGTCAAATAAATCTGTGACCGTCACTTTTTATGGAATGTAGGAAAGCCCCGCGGGCTGAGAAAGGACTACTGCCAGAGGCGTCTCAGGAGATGTGTCCACTCAATCTAGAGGCCTTGACAACCGCAGCGGTATGACATATCGTAATACCAAGAGGTTTGTCATGCCAAAGGCTAAAATCGCGATATCGCTCGACAAGCAAACGCTTGAACGCCTGGATCGCCTTGTCCGGAAAAAGGCCTTTGCCAACCGAAGCCAGGCTATCGAGGCCGCGGTCGAGGAAAAACTCCAGCGCCTTGACAGAGTCCGTTTGGCCCAGGAATGCAGCAAGCTCGACCCTGCTTACGAGAAAGAACTCGCCGAGGAGGGTTTCTCCGAGGAATTTTCCAGATGGCCCGAATACTAAGAGGAGAAATCCGCTGGGCCGATCTCAGTCCCGGCCGCGGCCATGAACAGACCGGCCGGCGCCCCGTTCTCATCCTGAGTCATGACGTTTTCAACGAGCGCTCTGGGACCGTCATCGCCATGGCGATAACCAGCCAGCCTCAACAGGCCGGGTTCCCATTGACCTTGGAGATCCAGGCAGAGGGCCTTCCCAAACGCTCATGGATGAAAATCAGCCAGGTGCGGACTCTGGCCGTCGAGCGCATCGGCAAAAGGATCGCGCTGCTCGGCCCCGAAGACCTTGCCCGGATTCTCGACGGGCTTGACGAGATCATCGGGGATTAGCCCAAGAAAAATTCGGAAATTGATATTGTGTCCCCAATTTCACCAATTTCATTTCTTCGCTTCGACCTGCTCAACTCGTCCGCCCAGATGCTTGCCCAGGAACTCCTCCATGGCCCGGTAGAAGTCAAAGCGGTTTTCCTCGTTATGGAATCCGTGACCTTCGTTATCCTTGACCATGTAAACGACCTCGATGCCGCGCTTCTTCAAGGCCTCGACGATCTGGTCGGACTCGGCCTTGTTGACCCGCGGGTCGTTGGCCCCCTGGGCTACGAGCACAGGGACCTTGATATTGTCGGCATGGAAGACGGGGGAAACCTTCTCATAGAGCTCCTTGTCCTTTTCCGGGTCGCCCATCATCTCGTAGAACATCTGGCGCAGGGGTTCCCAGTATGGCGGAATAGTCTTGATCAACGTGAATAGGTTGGAGACTCCCACGTAGTCAACACCGCAGGCATAGAGGTCGGGTGTAAAGGCCAGCCCGGCCAGCGTCGCGTACCCGCCGAATGAGCCCCCGTAGATCCCGACCCGCTTGGGGTCGGCGATGCCCTGGTCGATCAACCATTTGACGCCGTCGGTGATATCGTCCTGGATCTTAAGGCCCCACTGTTTGAACCCGGCCTCCCAGAACTTCCGGCCGTAGCCGGTGGAGGTGCGGAAATTGACCTGCAGCACGGCGTAGCCGCGGTTGGCCAGGAACTGAACCTCCGGATTGTATCCCCAGACATCCCGGCCCCAGGGCCCGCCGTGGGGATTGACCACAACAGGGAGATTCTTCGGCTCGAGGCCCTTGGGGAGCGTGAGATAGCCATGAATCGTCAGGCCGTCCCGGGAGGTATAGGTGATGGGCTTCATCTCGGCCAGCTCCGCTTCCACCAGCCAGGGAGCGACGTCGGCAAGCTTCCGGAAGTCAGAAGTCGCGAGGTCATAGAAATAATAAGACCCGTAGGTCCTGTCACTCCCCGCATAAACCAGGGCCTTCGTCTCGTCCCGGCTCAAGTTGGCCAGGGCCACTTGATACCCGGGAAGGCGGGCTTCGAGGTCCTTCTGGAGTTTGGCCCTCTGGTCGTCGAAAAAGTGATAATGCCGCTTATCGACGTAGTAAGAAACTCCCGTCACTATTTTACGCTTGTCGGATTTGAGCAGGTTTTCGACATCCACATCGGGATTTTCGTAGAGCAATCGTGTCTGCTTCTTTTCCTTGACGTCATATTCATAAATGGCCGACTTGTCGCGTCCGATGTTCGAGACCACATAGAGACTCTTGTTGTCAAAGGTAAAGAATAGCGGCGTCAGCGTCTCTTTGAAGTTCGTCGTCACCAGGGTCTCGAAACCGTCCTTCTCGGTGTCCCTGTAGAGGATGCCCCTGTTGACGCCGTCGGACGTGGTGGCCACGCGGAGTTTTCCGTCATGATCCGTCTCCCAGCTGACGATATTTCCGGGGTTCTCGGCGATCATCTCCATATCACCCGTCAGCACGTTAATGCGGTAGGCATCGAAAAAGCGCGCGTCCCGCTTGTTCATGGCGGCAAGGACATGTTCATCGTCGTCCTTGAGGTCGTCGATTAGCTCCACGCGCACCTTCTCGAAGGGCGTCAGGTCCTTTTCCCCGGAGCCATCGATATTCACAGCGTAGAGCCTGAAGTTTTCGTCTCCACCTTTGTCCTGGACATAGGCGATCCGGGTGTTGCTCGCCCAGAAGTAGCCGGTGATAT
>CAZOKP010000155.1:0-3343 GCA_964580435.1 uncultured Eubacteriales bacterium | reverse complement strand
GGGAATTTTCTCCGTTCCGAAAGGATGTTGACCTGCGCCGGCACCTGGAATTCGAACTCCCGCACAATCCCTTCCCCGCCTCTATATTTTCCCCTCCCGCCGGATCCCTTTCGCAAGGAGTAACGGTTCACCCGGATGGGAAGATAATGTTCCAAAGCTTCAACAGGGGTGTTGCGCGTATTCGTCATGTGAGTGTGGACGCCGTTCAGTCCGTTGGACTCAGGGCTTGCTCCCATTCCTCCGCCGACCGTCTCGTAGTAGGCAAAATTTTTTCCCGCCGCAGGATTAAACCCGCCGAAGGTGATATTGTTCATCGTGCCGCTCGAGGCGGCGGGTATCCTTCCAGGCACGGCCTTGGAGAGGGCTCCTAGAAGGACATCCGTTATCCGTTGGGATGTTTCCACGTTACCTCCGGCCACAGCCGCCGGGGGTCTAGCATTGACAACGCTTCCTTCGGGAGCGATGAGTTGGATCGGCCTCAAGAGCCCCGAGTTATAGGGAACATCCCCGCGGATGATACAGCGGAAGACATACATCGTCGCCGAAAGCGTAATGGCACAATTGGCATTGATGCTGCCTTCCGTCTGGGGGCCCGAGCCTCGAAAATCGACCACAACCGAATCGCCTCTTATGCGAATGTTCACCCGAATCTTGACCGGGTTCGAGCTCACCCCGTCGTCATCCATATAATCAGTGAAGCTGTAATCGCCGTCCGGCATCTCCCGGATGGCCTGCCGCATGATCCGCTCCGAATAGTCCTGGAGGTGCTTCATGTAAGCATGGATTTTTTCACGGCCATATTTCGCCGTGATCTCGAGCAGCCGTTTCTCGCCGATGCGGTTTGCGGCGAGCTGCGCCGTCAGGTCTCCCTCCCGTTCCTCAGGAGTCCGGACATTGGCTAAAACCAGGTTGAGGATATCCTTATCGATGATACCCCGATGGACAAGCTTGACCGGAGGTATGATGATCCCCTCCTGAAAAATTTCAGTGGCCAGGGGCATTGACCCCGGAGACATTCCGCCGACGTCCGAGTGATGGGCCCGGTTCGCCACAAAATAAGCCGGCCGGCTTCGCCCCTTCACATAAACGGGAGAAACTAAAGTGATATCCGGCAGGTGCGTTCCTCCCTTGAACGGGTCGTTGAGGACGACCGTATCGCCGGGACCGAGGTCGACATTTTCGATGGCGCTCAACACGGAAAGCGGCATCGCCCCCAGATGAACGGGAAGATGGTCACCCTGAGCCACGGTCTTTCCGTTTTCATCAAACACGGCGCAGGAATAATCCCTCCTCTCCTTGATATTGGGGGAGAAGGAGGAGCGGCAGAGCGTGACTCCCATTTCCTCGGCGATGGAGATGAAGATGCTCTTGAAAATCTCGAGCTCGATGGGGTCGACTCTTCTGCTGTTCCTCATCGAGACTCCCTCTGCTTGATAATTAAATTCCCGTACTTGTCCACGCGGCAACTATGAGAAGGAGGCACAATTGCTGTGGATTCATAATCAAGGACAAGGGCGGGGCCGCTGATAACATTTCCGGCGCCCAGCATCCCCCTCGCATAAACATTGGCTCGATAACTCCTGCCCTCAAAGCGCATCGCCCGGCGGTCGATCAAGGCCGCACTCGCATCCCTTCCTGTGAACTCGATCTCAGCGAAACGCGACTTTTCCGTCACGCCGACCGCTTTCACCCGCAGGTTCACGATTTCGACCGGCCTCTTCTCGTCGGCATAGCCATACTTGCGCAGGTGAAGCCGGTTGAAATCCTTCCGATAGCCCGCTGCCACCGGGAGAGTGAGTTCATAAGATTGGCCGGTGTACCGGACATCCAGAAACTTGAGGAGGTGCATCTTCTCTCTGGGGAATCCTTCCTTCTTCAAGTCACAGAAGGCTTCGGCCACGAGCGGCCGGAAGAGCCGGTCCAAATCTGCCATTAAGACAGCATCCCCCGGCCTGAGAACAGAGAGCGAATAGTCCTTGATCGTATCCGAGAGGAGCATTCCCAGGGCAGACAAAACCCCGGCATTCTTGGGGACGATGACGACGGGAATGCGGAGTTTCTGGGCCAAGCCCGAGGCGTGCATCCCGCCGGCCCCTCCAAAAGAAACTAGGGCAAAATCGCGCGTGTCAAACCCTCTCTCGACCGAGATCACCCGGATCGCCCTTTCCATGGTCGCATCGGCGACTCTGATAATCCCTTCGGCAAGATCATAGACATGCAGGTTTAATCGGGAGGCGAATTTTTCCATGACCCGACGCGCTCTCTCGGGATGGAGCGTCATTGCCCCGCCGAGAAAACGGCCGGGGTCGAGCCTCCCCAGCAGCAGGTTGGCATCCGTTACAGTCACATCCTCGCCTTTCCCGTAGCAGACCGGCCCTGGATCCGCCCCGGCGCTCTGGGGGCCGACGCGCAAAGCTCCTCCCTGGTCGATAGAGGCGATGGAACCGCCTCCCGAACCCACAGTGTGGATATCGATAATGGGCATCTTGAGCGGCAGGTCGCTGATCGTGGATTCGGTCGTTGCGGCGATCTCCCCATCGCACAGGGAAACATCCGTCGAGGTCCCGCCCATGTCAAAAGAGATGATCTTGGTGAAGCCGGCCGCAGCGGCCACTTCTTTCGCGCCCACGACGCCTCCCGCCGGACCGGAGAGGATGGTGCAGACCGGATTCTCCTTGGCGCTCCGGGCCAGGACGCAGCCGCCGTTCGACTGCATGATGCGGAGCAGATTCCCACCCAGTTTTTTCTCCAGATGGCCGAGATAGCGGACCATCAAAGGAGCGACATAGGCATTGATGGCGGTCGTGCTGGCCCGCTCGAATTCCCGGTACTCGCGGAGGACGCGGTGGGAGGCGGACAGGGAGAAACCGTGGGCCTGCAGTCTCCGGCAGACCTTTTCTTCGTTGGCGGGGTTGGCATAAGAATGAAGGAAGCAGATCGCCACAGATTTCACCCGGGCCTTTCTCAGCTTCTGGATGATTTCGTCGATCTCCCGGAGCTCGACACCCTTAGCCACTTTCCCGTTAAATAACGTTCTCTCCTCGACTCCAAAACAGAGCTGGCGTGGAATGAGCGGGTTTCGCTTTTCCACCATGATATTATAGAGCTCGCGCCGGGTCTGGCGGCCGATCTCAAGAAGGTCCTCAAAACCCGCTGTTGCGATAAAGGCGAGCCGCGCCCCTTTTCTTTCGAGAAGGGCGTTTGTGGCAACCGTAGAACCATGGATGATGTCCAAGTCTTCCTTGAGCACTCCGCCCTCGCTGAGGCCACGGAGAATCGCTTCGGCAGGGTCGGGGGGCGTGGAGAGGACTTTATAGACCCGCATCCCGGCTGGAGACATGAA
>CAZOKP010000154.1:0-3425 GCA_964580435.1 uncultured Eubacteriales bacterium | reverse complement strand
GATTTTGTTGAGGTCGTTCCGGCGCTGTGTTAAAATAACCAGCCTAATGGATCCAGATTCCGCCGAGAAAGAAAAAAAGGCCGCCGCCGGCAATTCCGTGGTCGCCGCCCTCTTCCTCACCTCCATGAAACTGGTGGTTGGGCTGATCACGGGCAGTCTGGGCATTTTGGCTGAAGCCGCTCATTCCGGCCTGGATCTCGTCGCCGCCTTTGTGACCTATCTGGCGGTGCGCATCTCGGATAAGCCGGCTGATTATGATCATCCCTACGGCCACGGCAAGATCGAGAACTTTTCAGCGCTCGTCGAGACTATCCTGCTTTTCATCACCTGCGCCTGGATTATCTATGAAGCGGTCCAGCGCATTTTCTTCCGCACTGTCGAAGTCAACCCGAGCCTTTGGGCCTTCCTGGTCATGGCCATCTCGATTGCAATCGACGTCAGCCGGTCCCGCATGCTTTATCGAGCCGCCCGTAAACATCACAGCCAGGCCCTTGAGGCGGATGCCCTTCATTTTTCGACGGACATCTGGAGCTCTACGGTGGTTATCGGCGGACTCGTCCTGGTTTGGCTGGGGAAAAACGTTTTTCCCAAGGAGTCCCATACGCTTCAGAAGGCCGACGCCGTCGCGGCATTGGGTGTGGCCGTTATCGTCCTTTTTGTGAGCTATAAGCTGGGGAAGCGCACTGTTGACGTCCTCTTGGACCGGGCGCCTGACGGATTGCCCCAGAAAATTGTGGAGAGCGCCAAACAGGTCGAAGGCGTCATGAACATCGGCCAGGTCAGGATGCGGCGGTCAGGGCCAAGTTTTTTTGTGGACATGACCGTCGAAGTCGACCGCAACCTTTCCTTTGAACGGACCCACCGCATCGCCGAAGAGGTCGAGGCCTGCGTCCAGGGTGTCGTGCCCGGAGCCGACGTTGTTATTCATACCGACCCGCGCGAGGTCGAGCGCGAGACCATGGCCAAGCGTATCCGCGCGGTGGCCTACAGGAATCAGATGCCCGTCCACAACATCAGCATGCACGAGGACAAGGGCCAGGTCTATGTGGACCTCCATCTTGAAGTCGACGACCACCTCGCCCTTCATCAGGCCCACGAGATGGCCAGCCATGTCGAGAAGGACCTGAAGGAGGACATGCCGGAGATCAAGCAGGTGTATACTCATATCGAATCCCGCGGCACCAGCATCGGGGACGGTCTGGATGTCACCGCCAAAGAGCTAGCTCTCGTCAAAAGGATCACCACGATCACGAATGAGATTGCCGGGAAATCCAGTTGTCATGATGTCAAGGTGCGGCGCCACGAAAAGCGGTATGCGGTGTCCCTTCACTGCCATTTTGACAAAGAGCTGTCCATCATTCAGGTCCATAATATGTCCAGCCGCATCGAAGAATCCCTGAAGCAGAAAATTCCCAACCTCGAGAGTGTCCTTGTTCATGCCGAGCCGGAGGGAAAGTAGAAGTTGAAGGTTGAAGACCGTCTCGAGCGGAAGCTCGGGCTTTTCCCCCTGACCAACATCGTCATTGCCAACATGATCGGAGCGGGGATTTTTACCACCTCCGGGCTCCTGATGACGGACTTGAAAAAGCCCCTGCTCATGCTTTCGCTTTGGATTGTCGGCGGAGTCATCGCTCTCTGCGGCGCCCTCTCCTATGGCGAGCTGGGCGCGGCCATCCCTCGGGCCGGAGGAGAGTACGCCTTCCTTTCGCGATTATTTCACCCTGTGTTCGGGTTCCTGAGCGGCTGGGTGTCTTTTTTCGCCGGATTTTCGGCTCCCATCGCCGCCTCCGCCATAGGGTTCTCCGAGTATTTGACCAGGGCCTTCCCCGGACTCCTCGGCCTGGGGATCTTCAACGGCCCCGCGGGAGCGGCCGCCCAAAAAAAGTCCTATTCCATCCTGGTGATCATGATTTTCACCGTTATTCATGCCCGGGGCATCAAGGTCGGCGCGAGGGTCCAGAATTTCTTGACCGTGCTCAAAGTGGCGCTCATCGTCGGGCTCGTCGTCGCGGGATTTTCCTTGGGGCAGGGAAGCCTGGAGCATCTGTCAGCAGGCGGGGAGTTCCGGTTTGACTTCGGGGGTTGGAAAACCATCGGGCTGTCTCTGATGTGGATCATGTTCGCCTACAGCGGCTGGAACGCTGCCGGGTATATCGGGTCAGAAGTCAAGAATCCTCAGAAGAACCTGCCCCGGTCGTTGATCCTGGGCACGGGGATCGTCCTGGTCCTTTATCTTTGCTTGAATCTTTTTTATATCTATGCGGTCTCTCCGGAAAAAATGGCCGGAGTGATCTCCATCGGAGGACTGGCCGTGGGGAACCTTTTTGGGAGGTCTTTCGAGAGTATCCTGTCCGTGCTGATCTCCTTCGCCCTGTTTTCCTCGCTCAGCGCCTTCATCATCCTGGGCCCACGCGTCTATTATGCCATGTCCCTGGACGGGTATTTTTTCCCCTTCGCCTCTTCCGTCCATCCCAAGCACAAAGTTCCCTCAAAGTCCATCCTGCTTCAAGGCGCCATCGCCGCGGCGCTGGTTTTGTTCGGGACGTTCGACCAGATCCTGACTTATATGGGCTTTTCTTTGGGAATCTTCCCGATCCTGGCCATCCTCGGAGTTTTCAAACTGAGGAGGTCAAAGGCAAGCGCCTATAGGCTTCCCGGCTTCCCTGTTGTTCCCTTGATCTATATCTTGGCCGGGATTTCCATCCTCATCCTGGGGTTTCTTGAGCGGCCGGCCGAATCCTCAATCGCCATCGGCATGGTCCTTGTCGGAATTCCGGTGTTCTTCGCCTTCAAGAAAGCGTTGGCAGGTAAGAAGACGGAAGGATTTTCATCATAATTTAAGACTCAGACGATAGCGGTAGCCCAGGTCTTTGGCATGGAATTTGAATGAGCGGATGACCCGAAGCTCCGGGTCGTTCCACTTGGCGATACAAGCGTAGATCTCCTTGAACCCGTGGGCCTTCGCATAGGCGATGACGTTCTCATGCAGCCTGGTGGAAATGCCCTTTTTTCTGTAAGGTTTCGCGACAAAGGTGATCTGCATGTAGAATTCCGGCGGCTGTGTTCCCGGAGGCAGGGGGAGAACGTCGTACATATTGTCGATTTCGGGTGTGCCGAGCGAGGGATAGCCCATGAGGTAGCCGATAACCTTGCCGTCGATGACCGCCACCCAAGTCCGATATTTGTTGGCCAGGTTGAGATAGCGATTCCTGTAGTCCTCGACCCCTGATTTGACCGCGGCCTTGAATTTCTCGGCCAGCTCGGCCTCCAGTTCTCTGACCAGTTCGAGCAGTTGCTCGAGGTCCCCCGGCTCGTATTCTCGTATGGTTACATTGAGTTCGCTTTTTTTCTCCATTCATCCCTCATCATTCTGTGCGGCCGCTTTGTCTTTCAGCGCCGTCACAGGAACGGCCGTTCTGACCCCC
>CAZOKP010000153.1:1973-3426 GCA_964580435.1 uncultured Eubacteriales bacterium | reverse complement strand
GCACGGTAAGGAGAGAAGAAAATGACTACACCGAGAAATGCTTCTGGGCGTATTTTTTGGGGCCTTGTTCTTATCGTTGTCGGCGTACTCTTCTTGCTCGACAGGATGGGCCGGCTTGACTTTGGCACTCTCTTTTCCAAATACTGGCCGCTCATTTTGATTCTTGCCGGGATTGTGCATCTCTTCGCCAACAGCTTCCGCAATGCCTCAGGAGGCATTGTCCTTATCGTAATCGGGAGCGTTTTCATGCTGGCCAAGTTGGATATCCTGGGAAAAAGCGCCTGGCACTATGTCTGGCCGATCCTTTTCATTGTCCTGGGAGCATGGATTCTTTTCGGGTTAAGCGGCCGTCGTTCGCCGGGGGTTTCCTCAGGCGCCAGAGAGAATGACCTGGACGCGTTCGTCATGTTTTCCGGTCTCGAGAGGCGCATCGAATCCCAGAATTTTCGGGGCGGAAAAGCCACGGCCGTTATGGGTGGGATAGACCTTGATCTTACTCAGGCGAAGCTGGCCGAAGGAAAGGCGGACATCGAGCTCACGGCCATCATGGGAGGGATCGAAGTGAAAGCGCCCCAGAACTGGCGGGTTGAAGTCGATGGGCATCCCATTTTAGGGGGGATTGAGGATACGCACACCTTCTCTCCGGGGACTGAGGCAGCCCCAACACTATATATAAAAGCTACGGCGATTCTGGGGGGAATAGATATTAAAGGATAAACATGAAGAAATTCTTCTTCTGGTTCTTTGCCGTCGTCATCACTTTGGCGAGCGCTTTTTACCAGCGGATCACGGGCCCAACATATCCCCTGCACGGAAAGGCCACTTTGGGGGATGCCGAGATCAAATACAGGCTGATGCGGAGTCACGAGATAACTTCTGACTGCGAGATCAGCATCCAGGCCCCTAATCCCGAGGTCTCAGGCCGCCTTCTCTATAAGAGGTTTAGGACAGCCGATCCCTGGGCTGAGATCCCCTTTTCCAGACAAGGAGACAAGCTGGTGGCCAGTCTGCCGAAGCAGCCCATGGCAGGAAAACTCGCCTATAAAGCCTTCCTGTCTTTCCAGGGGAAAGACGTCTCTCTGACCGGGGAAGAACCGGCCATTTTCAGGTTCAAAGGACACGTCCCTGCGTCCGTGCTGATCTGTCATGTGCTGGTGATGTTCACGGCTATGCTTTTCTCCACCTGCGCCGGCATTGCTGCCCTGATCCGCAAGAACAACGCGCGCAAATTTGCTCTGTGGACGGCAGCCCTGCTTTTCGTGGGAGGCTTCATCCTCGGACCTTTGGTCCAGAAGTTCGCTTTCGGCGCCTGGTGGACCGGATTCCCGTTAGGCCTTGACTTAACGGACAGCAAAACACTCATCGCCATGCTGGGCTGGGTGGCCGCGCTCATCGCTGGACGCGGAGGCAAGCCCGCCCGGGGATGGATCCTGGCTGCATCCGTGTTGATGCT
>CAZOKP010000153.1:0-1873 GCA_964580435.1 uncultured Eubacteriales bacterium | reverse complement strand
TGTTCATCCGTCATGGCTTCCAGGATGACCGTCCCCTGGATGCCGGCCTTCCGCGCTTCCTCAGGATAGACTGGGTTTACCCTCTTGATCACGTGGGGCGGGTTGATCTCTCCCGTAGCTCTCACCGCCTCTTTTCCCAACACTTCACTCTCTTTTTTCACCGCGCCTTTCTTTTCCCCGCCGTCGAGGGCGAAGCGCACGGTTACCGTGAACACGGCTTCCATAGGTTTCCCCTTGACAAGTAAGGGCTCGTAGACCCACTGCTTGACGGCTTCGATAGCGGCCTGGTCGAGAGCAGGAACAGACCGGAGGACCATCACATCGATCACTTTGCCTGAGGTATCAATCTTCGCTTGCAGAATAACGATCCCATCAACGCGGGCTTTTCTTGCCTCCTCAGGATAAACGGGGTCAACCCTCTTGACTAATTTGGGCGGCTTGAGCTCGCCCTCCACTTTCACCGCGCCCTTGGCGAATTCTGCGATTTTTTTAGCGCTTTGAGCGTCTTTTGCCCCATCCAGCCAGAACTTGATAGTCACCAGGAAAACCGCGGGCTTGGCCGCGCCTGCTATCACCAGGGGCTCATAGACCCATTGTCTGACAGCATCGATCGCCGCCTGATCAAGGCCCGGGACAGACGTTACAATTTTCGCATCCTGGACCCGGCCAGACATGTCTATCTTAGCGTCTAAAACTACAACCCCTGAAAGGCCGGCTTTTCTCGCTTCTTCCGGATAAACAGGGTTGACTTTTTTCAGCAGCTTGGGCGGCTTGATATCGCCGACGCATCTCACGGCGCCCTTTTCAAATTCCTCAAGTTCCTGGCTCCTCGCCGTTCCGACACCGCCGCTCACTCCTCCTTCTACACCGCCGGCGACTCCTCCGGTCACTCCGCCCTCCACTCCGCCTTCAACGCCGCCCGGCACTCCGCCACTCCCGCCTCCGGCGAGCCCAGGCAGCGACATGCGCAGCGCAAGAAAATAGGGTTTTTGGTGCGTGTCTTCAAACCCGAAAACGGCGATGTTTTTGGCGGGCAGGATGACTTCGGTATCGAGAAGGTTCTTCTTCGCGCCGTCGCTTTGCTCAAAGACCTCCACTCTGAATTGCCCCTTGCGCGAGAGGTCTAAGGGCGTAAGGAAAATCAGATACTGCTGTCCGTCGAGCCGGAGCAGATAAGGAATCCTCCGCGATCCCGCGGCCAGCCCTTTGAGAAGAGCTTCGGTGAGGAGTTTCACGTCATCGAGGTTGAAGGTCTTTTTGATCTGTTTTTGTTCTTCGGCCAGGTCCTCATCCGACTCGATGCTGGCCGTGATGGTGGAATGGAGAAAGGAAGCGCTGACGGCCGTGGCCGGTTCGGCCGCGCCCTCTCTCAACCCTTCAAAAAACCGCAACCTGATATCCGGTCCGGCAGATGCTTGAGGTTCGACGACGCCTTTGACCAAGGCGAAGCTTCCAAGAACCAGAAAAAGCGTTACCGCAAGCAAGATCATTTTTTTGTTCATCACACACCTCCCTCAGGTGGATTTTTGAACCCAGACGATGATCAGATTGGATTCGCTGGGTTGGTAAAGATAAGCCTGGGCGGGCTTGTCCTCGACATTAAGATAATTGATCCGGAACCGTTCGGACGTCTCCTCGCGGGCCCTCATATTGTTCAGCCCGTAATCCCTCAACAGCCAGAAGGCCGCAAGCCCGATGATGAATAGCCCCGCAGCTGCGGCCGCCCATCCCCAACGCTTTTGGCCCAGAAGCGTCTTTTCCTTTGGCCGGGCATCCGCACGACTCATAAGCCTCTCCTTGACTTGAGGCCAAAGAGAAGGCGACGGACTAATTTCGTCCCCGCTCATCATTAAAGTTTTCGCTGCTTCCCGGC
>CAZOKP010000152.1:0-3432 GCA_964580435.1 uncultured Eubacteriales bacterium | reverse complement strand
CGGAGCTCCTCCTCCACCATCCGGAGAGGAAAAGCTGGCTTAGCTTTTCTTGATCTTTTAGAGCTGCGAGCCAGGTTACCGGTTGGGGTCGGGCTTAAGCACCTGAGCGATGATTTCTGGGAAATTCGCAAAGGCCTCCGGTGCAGAATATTATTCCGCTGGCGGAAGGACTCAATCGAATTTGTTCTGGCCGGAGACCACAACTCAATAAAGGACTTTCTGAAAAATACTTAAATTTTTTATTCTTATCCAGAATAAATTGGGGGACGGCCCTGTTTTTTTCTATTTCAAACGTCTGATAAACTCGGCCACTGAAATAATTTCAATCCCCTCATATGCCCCGAGCCTCAGAAGGTGCTTGTCGCTGCTCACGATAGTGTCCACTTTTCCATCTGCCGCCAATTCCAGAAACTTGTTGTCAGAGGGATCCTTATCGATTATTCGCAGCTTTGTCCTGATTTTGACCGGTTCAATAAACGGCGTGACTTCAACCTCGATGAGGGATTTGATCTCGTCCTTTGTTAAACGGAATTTCGTGGAGGAAAGAACCGCCAGGTATTCCTTCAGCACTTCCGACAAAACGAGAAAGACGATCTCGTTCCGCCTCTCTTCAGCTCCCGAGTCGATGTCGCTTGACAAAATCGATGCCGCAAGAGAAGATAATTCCAGCTTATATATAGTCTGAAAAGGGAGAGCGAAAATGATAAAAGCGTTAGGTGCCTTTTTCCTGGGGCTTTTGGCCTTCGTTTTTGTCTGGGCCATTGCGGAAGCTGTGCTCTATGAATTTGGCTACGCAGGCATTATCGCGACCTTCATTTTTATGGCGGCCTGCTTCTTCATCTGCCAGTTTTTCCTGTCGCGCGGCAATCCCGACGCCTATCGTAAGGACTGGGCGATCATGTCGGCACTTGAGGCCGCCCCACTCCTAATTGTTATTTTCGGTTTATTGTGGGATAAGCGGATGGGGGTCAGGGCTTTTATCTTTTCCCTCGCTGGCACATTGGCCGGCGCGGTTGCGGCTTCACTAGCGGCACGTAAAAAGGGTCGACGGCCATTAAAGTAGCCCGGCCCCGCCTACCTCAGCTATCGAAACCAGCTAGTTGACATACAGCCGGCATGAGTTTTATTGGAGACCTCTCCGCGTGTAACGCAGGAGTAGTGGATTTCCCCCAGACGCGCTTAATTTGGCGTAGCGGTGCTTAAAAGGATGCCGAGGGCCGGACTTGAATTAACGACCTCTTGACCGCCAGTCAAGCTGCCTTGCCAGCCTCTTCCTGGCATCGTCGGCAGCCAGCTTTCGTGATCCGACCCATCCAACGGTGAGGCAAACGCTGGCAGATTTCTTAAGGCTATGCCCTGCTTATCTTCAACAAACTGAAAGTGATATTTCTTTGGAGAAGATAATACTATATAATAGATCAAGAGGGAACCCATGGGTATGTCTGTTCTTGCCCTCGGTGGAGCGAGTTTGTATGGCAAGAAAGCTGGCAGCATTCTGGCTTTGAGCAGCCTTGTTTCTGAAATCGTGATAGCAGGAAGGAACCTGGAGAGGGCCCAAAAATGCGCCAAAGACATAGGGGGGAAGGCGAGGGCAATTCCCGTCGACGTTGCGGACCGAGGCAAACTGATTGCTTTGGCCAGGGACTTTGACATCGTTGTGAACACGACCGGTCCCGAATACGAGACCGTTTTGGGCGTTCTCAATGCCGCTATCATGGCAGGCACAGACTACTGCGACATTGGGGCGGACGGCCCCACAACAAAAGCGGCTCTGGAACTCGACTCGACGGCAAAAGCCAAAGGGGTCACGGCGCTGGTGGGGATAGGCGCCTGTCCTGGCGTCGCAACGCTGATGATGCTGCACGCGGCCCGCCAATTGGACAGAGTGGAGAAGCTCAGTTCGTGCGGCTTCTTTCCGGCCGCAGCGCTCGGCATCACGAAGGAACTAGTAAGAAGCTATAGAGAGACTGGGCGCCTCTCCGCTGGGATGCAGATGCTCACGAAATGGGTCACCCCACCGTTTCCTGGATACCGAGGCGGGGTTTCGGTCGCCGTCAAAAATGAGGCGGATGAAATGAACGTGTCGATGCCCGAAATAGGCGAGATTCCCGCCGTTTTGGTGGGCAGCCCGGAAGCTGTCACAATCCCCCGCTCTGTTCCTGAAATCCAAGAGGTCTACACTCTTGTTAGCTGGTTCCCCTTTCAATTGAATGGAATGTACAGGCAGCTAGGAGTGCGAGTAGCAAGAGGCGAGCTCACTTGGTCGCAAGCTACTTTGGACTTCCTCGACCTGATTGTCGCAGAGCAGGATCGAGAGCTAGCGGGTTCGACCGGATTTCCAAGAGACGGCATGCGCTGGGTAGAAGCGGTTGGAATCAAGAGGGGGAATCGAACGAGATACCATTGCTGGCCCACGCCCACATGGTACGGTTGGAACAATAATCCGACTCCCGCAGCCCTGGCACTCGCAACCTTGAAGATCCTGGGAGGCGAGATAAGAGCCCATGGAGTCTTGACACCCGAGTCGTGTCTCGATCCTCTTCCCTTCTTTAAGGAAGTCGCTCGTCGGATGACGAAGACAGATGAACCAAGCAATCTCCTAGAAGAATCCTGGCAGATGCTGTAAAAACCAAAAGATCTTCGTCTGGGAGGATTCGAGCCTCCGACCTTGTGATCCGGAATCAACCGCTTAGCCCTTCATCCCCTATCCTGCCGCCGGGTTTTAATCAGCTGCCCTTTAGCCCGGCCAGCGTTTTCATCAAAATGATGTGCTTGGGTTTCATTTTGTCGACCTCCCCATCGGGTTAAGAATGATGAGCTTCGAGGCCGCCTCAGGTAAGATAAGAGATTGCTTTTCTGCTGCGCCGGCTTGATGAGCATTCATGGCACCGATTTTGCCTCACCCCATCGTGGGGAATGATAGATCACGGCGTCGTTGGAAGTCAAATTGAGTTGAAACCAGCGGAAAGGGGCTAGCCAGCCGCGGACAAGCCAAAAAGTGCCGGAAATTCGACAGACTTCTCCTCCCAGGGCAAGAAAAGGTTACGAAAAATATTCGCTGCCAGCCTCAGCGGCCATCAAAAGCTCTTGATTGTGGAAGAGGCCCGCCTTGTCCATCCCGCCCTCGGTCACCAGGAAATGGAGGTGGGGGTGAAGATTGATCCGGGATCCGAAGGTCTGAATGGCGGCAATAACTCCGGGCATCAACTCGCTGCCGGCCACGATTTCGAAATATCGAGTCAAGGAGCGGAGAGCGCAGCGGCAGAGCTCCCCCAGCAGCCGGCGGTTGTACTTGAAGAAGATGCGCAGCATCTTAGGGATGGTGAAGACGACCTGGCGGTGGGGGACATCCAGGAGAAGCTCCTCCCTCATCCACTCGCCCCACTCCTCAAGCCTCTTCGAATGGCACGAAGGACAGAAGCCGCGGGTGCG
>CAZOKP010000151.1:0-3445 GCA_964580435.1 uncultured Eubacteriales bacterium | reverse complement strand
CAAAGGCCAGGCGAGTAGCGCCTCGTCAACTGGCTGATAGAAGAGAAAGCGAATTCTGCTCTCCAAGAAATAACTTACTCCAAGTAGCTCAAAAAGAGACAAGACCTTTCCTGAAGAAGGGATAGAAACTTGGTAGCAGATAGAAGAAAATAAAAAACAGAAGAAAAAGACTCAAAAAAAGATATTTAATACTAGGTTTGTGCAAATCGATTTGGGAAATGAAAACAACGATAACGAAAAGGACGGCTTCGTAAGTGACCCTGATACCGTTGGCGACGTGAATCCAGACTTTTTCGTATCTCAGGAGAATGCTGACCAGAGAGAACGCGAACAAACTCAGGCTCAGAAAATCTTTTCTTTTCCACAAGAAATAGAGGGAAAAGAGAAAAATGCAGGTTAGCAGTATGGGGTAAATCGTCGCCGCCAGGGTGAGGTCTTGTGGGTACTCATGCGCTAAGATCTCTTTGTATAATTTAACGAATCCGGAAAAGGGAATGCGAATATCATTGGTACTAGTGAAGAGAGTTTCCCAGCGGTAATCTCCGAAGAGCCTCAAGGTTACATAGAATCTCCAGAAAATCAAGGGAATGAATGAAAGGCCGATAAGGAGGGCGTTTCGGATATTTTTCTTTCTGAAGAGCTCAAATAAAATAATGCCGAGTGCGAGTATGGCACCCGTTTCGCGCGTGAGGAACGAAAGGGCAAAGACAAGGGAAGTGAATAGGAGCTTTTGCCTCAAATAAAAATAAAGGCCGGCTAGAAGAAACGAGGCAGCGATCGATTCCGGAAGAGCATGGTTCAGGGAAAGCTGGAAACCGGGAATGAGGAGATAAAGAAAAGTCCAGAGAGGACTTTGTTGATAAAACCAGACGATTCTTAGAAGAAAAAAGGCCCCAAAGAAATGTGAGAAGAGAATCAGCCAGATCATTATCTTTGGGTAGAGTCTCGGCCGATTCAGAGAGAATAGTTTGGTCAGTAGAGAAAATCCGATCCGGCTGTATCGATATGGTGGCGCGTCGACTATCAGCTTATATTTCTGGGGATTATCTTTAAAGCGGCTGAGAAACGGGTCGTAAGTCATATGGTAATAATGCTGGCCGTCATAACCTGACACGTTTCTAAGAAGTCCCTTCTTGACGCCGTCATCCTGGTAATAGTGGAACCAGTCGACGTTCAGATGTCCTGCGTCCGACTTTTGGGAAGGGACATCGGCTATGATAATTCGCGCTGTCTGTCCAACCCAACGATGCACATCCCAGACATGCAGCTCCATGATTTTTGAATTTGTCCCTCTATCTTCCTGGACAATCGCGCCATTGACATTTAGAGCGACCAGCTGTTTGGACAATATCTTCTCGGAAGATGACTTGCTTGTGCCGATGAGGAATCCGATTTTTTCTTTTTGAATAATAAACTGGAGAGAAACTAACGCCTCAGCTGGCTGCTCCTCTCCCCTACCTCGTGGGACCATTCCCTTTTCTTTCAGATATCTTCGGTCTGTCCCCAGCCAATATTTCCCTTGGTTATTGATGGACAAGGGTCGACCCTTAACCGCAGCATCGTCGTCTTTTGTCGGCTGAATTTGAAAAACATCGCCTGTGGCAGTCCAGTTTTCAAGGGTTCCTTTTTCAAAGTCGGAATTGGCAAAAACCAATTGAGGTGATCTATTCCAAAAAATGGGATTTCGGTCGTTCAAAAATTCTTTCCCAAAGCACACAAAACCGCTGTAGTTTCCTTTGAAATGTTTGAGGGAATAGGCCATGATGGAATAGAAAAAGAAAAAAATCAGAACGGAGAAGGAGATTGTAACCAAATGTTTTTTCCAGGGAGGCTTGTCCAGTTCCTCCTTGCCGAAGAATTTTATTAAGAACAAGAAAAATCTTTTTAAGAATAAAATGATTTTCGAAAGATAGTAGGTATCAGCGAAATAAAAAATCAGGGTAAGGGCCAGGAGACTGTTGAAGCCGAATAAAATCCGATATCTAGAAACAAAAGGGAGGAGGGAGAATAAAGCGAAGAGGGCAAGAAAAGATCTGAAGAATAGAGGGGCCAATCTTTTGTGAGGTGGATGTCTTTTTTGGGGAATTTGCAGGATCTCGAGGAGAAATAACAAAAAAAACAATCCCAGCAAAAAAAACAAGGACGGGCCTCGAAAAGCCTTGGTAGCCCTGGGAATGATGATAAAGTGGATAAAGCCAGTGGAGTAGCCATAGACGTTTTTTGTATCCAATTTGGTAAGTTCCCAACCGTTATCCTCTGCCCGGATATCGACACGGTTTTCATCCGCCCACAAATCCTCTCTTTTGACCTCAAGGAAATATTCCTTGACAGCCTCCGGTGGAAGGTCGATGTCGGAAATTTTTGTCGTGTTGAGAAAAACCTCAATGGTTTTCGGGCTGGTTTCTTTATTTCTGATTTTTAGATTCAAGAGGAGCACTTGCCGAGGAGCCTGGAAATGTCTCAGGAAACGCACCGTGACCAATTTTTGAATAGGTGTGACACTTTTTTTGATAATTTTAATTCTGAACCGATCATACCCTTTGAAGGTTATTTGGGAAAAAATTCCAGTCAGAACCGCAGCCCAAAAAAGCGCAACGAAAATTTTATTAGCGTTTTTCCGATCCCCAGACATATCTATCGAACTCACTTGATTTTGGTGCTCAACGACGCCGCGTCTGGATTCGCCTCAATTAACCCGCTTTATCAGCTAAAAAGATCGTAGATCGGGGCTCAAGATGAAGTCAAGATAAAAGTTCCTCCCTGTCGAGACAAATCCAGGATTTTTCGGCTTTTGTTTATTTCTCGATTGGGAGAGCATGGAGGCGATGACCCCGCAGAGAATGAGGCTCCTTCTCCTGAAATATAGGATTTTGGTTTTGGGCTGGATTGTCGCAGCGGGCGCATTTTCTCCTCGATTACCCCATCGAGCCATCGTGAGGAAGCACAAAGCACGGCTTAGGGAGATGTCAAGAACGGCTAGAAAGCGCAAGGAGTGCCCGCACGGCCGCCTGGCAGAGCTTCCCAGGGAGCTTCCGCTTGAACTTGAAGAAGATGCGCAGCATCTTGGGGATGACGAAAACAACCTGGCGGTGGGGCACATCCAGCAAAAACGTCTCCCGCATCCACTCACCCCATTCCTCCAGGCGCTTGGCATGACAGGAGGGACAAAAGTCCCGCATCTTGCAGGAAAAGGTTAGGAGGAGCTCCGCTTTGCACGCAGGACAGCAGATGCGGGCAAACCCCGACCGCGGGTTGCCGCAGTCAAGGCGTCGTTGCGAGGAGCGAAGCGACGTGGCAATCTCATGCCCTTCGCGAGGCACTTTGAGATCACTACGGCCTTCGACGACCTCCTGAATGATCGGACGGAAATAGCCGTACTGTCGCTGAAACCAAAAATCGAGCCGGGATCATGAAAAACAGACAACATATGATATGAGTTGTGTTA
>CAZOKP010000150.1:0-3583 GCA_964580435.1 uncultured Eubacteriales bacterium | reverse complement strand
GTATGTCCTGGCCCCCGCACAACCACGTTTTGATTCATCATAACCCCCTTTGCTATAATACCCGCGAGGAAAAACAGACCCGCCGTATGAACCTAGGGCAGAGACTCTTCGATAAAAAAATCCTGCGCTGGATTCGCCTTTCCCAGCTTTTTTTCTATGTCTGTTTCGTTATCCTGTGGTTTAAGTCCAATTTCCATCCGTTGAAAAATCTCAAGATCAGCTATCTCTTCGCTCTTGTCCCACTCCTTGTCCTCACCGGTTTACGCCTTTTCCCGAGGATCCGTGAATGGAAGTCAAAAATTCCACGCAGTATGCCAAAAGAAGCCGCCATTCTTTTCGTCCTGCTTCTTGCGGCCGTTGTTTTTCGCCTTCCCCAGCTCGTCTATCCCTCCGGGATGATGAGCAGCGATGATGCCATTCCCGCCCTGATGGGGAAGCACATCGCTGAGGGCCGTGTGCCGCCCGTCTGCTTTTACGGCCAGCTATATATGGGTTCTCTATGCAGTCATTACCTCGCCTTGATATTCAAGGTTTTCGGCTACTCGATCCTTGTCCTCCGCTGCGCCACGATCCTCATCTATCTCGCGTTCATGACTCTGCTCTATCTTTTTCTCAAGGATGTCTTCTCTTCTTCCTTCGGCCTCCTCGTTTCCTTCTTCTTTGCGCTTCCCTTCCCGCATCTCGTCGTCGTCAGCATCGATAATACCTCCGCTTATGCCCTCGTCCTTCTTCTGGGGACGGCCATTCTCTACCTTTCGTATCTCGTCGCCTTCAAGGCTAAGGAGAAATGGCTCGCTCCGCTCGGCTTCCTGATTGGAACAGCCTTCTGGACCCACCAGGTCACAGCCGGCTTCATTTTGACGGGACTTCTTGTTCTCCTCCCCCGAATCAAGCTCCAGATAAAAAAGTATCTGCTCCTTCTTTTCTCTGCCCTTATCGGCTTCCTGCCTCAGCTTTTGGCGGAGGCCTTTTATCGTTTTCAGCTCCTCAAGTTTCTGCGGGTTGGGGAGGAGATGACCGGCCAGGGCAAGATGAAGACGTCCTTTAAGAATATGGGTGCTCTCCTGGCCGCGAGTGGGCACTCCAGCAGATACATTTTTCTCGTCCTCCTGTTTGCCGGATTCTTTTTCTTGGTCCTCCGAGCCTGGAAGAAGAAAGACCTTCGCTCTGGAGTAATTTTCAGCCTCTTTTTTCTTGTCTTTTATCTCCTCTATATTTTGTCTTATTTCAGCTCGAGATCGGTCATTCGCTATACTTACCCTCTTTATGTCAGCGTGCCAGTACTTCTCCTCGCTCCGTTGTTGGCTTTTAGACCGCGGCTGAGGAACACCGTCGCTCTTTGTTTTATAGCTATCCTATTTATTTTCTATAATTTGCAGGGAAGCGTTAAACAGGTTCGGCTCACCCAAGACCGCCATTATCGAATTGCCCGGCTAGTCCAAGCCCTCAGGACAACGGGCAAGTCCTATTGGCAGGCCGAATACTGGACGGCTTACCTGCTGACCGCGGTCGCCAAAGAAAGGCCGGTCGTGGACAGCCATGATATTACGAGATATCTGCCCTATACTCTGGATTCATATAATGACAAGGAGCGGGATAACTATATTTTTTCCTTCAGATACGGCCAAGCGGAAAAGGACTGCCACGCTTTTCTTCTGAGGTGGCTGGATAAATTCGGCATCCGGGCTAAGCAGGAAGATGTGGGAGAAGCCCGTCTTGTCTACGACATCCACACACCTCTTCAGCCCAAGGTCCTGAGGGCCGGTCCCCCGGCCGAGCTTCCTCAATTGGAGCTGGATAAAATCTCTTCCTCCGAGGGCTATCTCCACTTGGTTTTCAAGAATGTGCCGAGCAGCCAGGAGCTGAAGTTCCTGCTCAAGGTGGAAATTCCAGGGTTTTGCTCAAAAGAGGCACAATTCTCGCTTACAGACAGGGACGTCCAGATCGAGCTTCCCATTCCCGATCAAGAGATGTTTACCATTCGGTATTATTTTGAATACGAGGGCGTAAAATATTCCGCTTCCGTTAAAGATGTCTTTTATTCTCTTCCGCTCGGAGAAATCCCGTCCCGGAGCGAGCGAATCGTTTTTCTCCGCGGGATCGGACCCGAGGTCAATGCCTTCCAGAAGAGACAAAGAATCTGCGAGAAAGAGGCGAGTTTCAAGTTCAACAGCCCGGCCCCAGGAGACCGCAATCTCCGCCTCCGCTTCTATTCGCCATTCAAGTTTTCCGATTTCCGCTGGTACGGAACATACGTCCAGAGCGTCAGCGTTACCGTCAACAGAGAGCTCCTTGCGGAAAAAGAACTATCCGACGGAGAGAATGATCTTGCCCTGAAAATCCCCGGGGGTCAGCTCAAACCCGGCGGCAATATCGTCACCCTGAAATTCCGGTATCACTCCTTGTTTCCGTCTTTGTTCCCTTCGCCAATCGCCGCCATTCTCGACTCGATCGAGATCGATTGATTGCTTCTCTTGCCTTGAATTTGCCAGCATTTATTTGACCAGGGACAGAAATCTGAGGGCTTGTCTTCACGATTCTTTGGGCGAATTCCCGTCGTCACTCCCATACACCTGGATGAGGTTGATCAGCTGGACGCGGTTTTTGACGTTCGTCTTCAGATAGATGCGGTAAATATGGTCTTTCACCGTCTGGAGGGAAATAAACAAAGCGCGGCTAATCTCTTTGTTTGTTTTCCCGGCGCAGAGCTGGTAAATAGACTCAATTGGATTAGCCGGACCGGTTCTGGAAAAATTTTGGAGGTCTGGGCTTGACGTCATATCAACCTGATTATCACACGGATATTCCCCGGCTATTGAAAGGCGGCGTGGGAGCGCAGTTTTGGGCGGCGGAAGGTTCCATGGGGAAACACGGCAAAGGAAAAGCGAGCTCAGGGATCTGTCTGGAAGATATCGGTCTGATTCACAGAATGGCGGAGAAATATCCGGCCGTGTTCGAAATGGCTTACACGGCGGACTCGTGATGGCCGGCACGGTTCCGAGCCTGATGGGCGGGGTAACCGTACGGTGCGAAAAAGGAATTTCCTATCCCCCAAAGGCATCATATAAAATCGAGTCGGGACTTTCCTCCCCCACTTCGCATCGGAGTCAGGAGCAACCGCCTCGCCCTCCTCCAAGACGCGGAGGACCTTGGATGGGGTTGGAAAAAGGCTTATTTCACGACGACCTTTATGATTGTATTGGCAGGAATGGCATCATCAAGCTTCATCCCATTGATAATCGCCAGGGCTTCCCATTTATCCTCCGGCTCGCCGAATTTCCGGAGGGCCTGGCGTAAGCTCCCCTGGGTTGTGGTTCTTTTTACGGCCAGTCGATCGGCTTTGACGTTGATTTTATTAGAGTCCGTTAAGTTTTTAAATCGACCCATGGTCTGGTCAAAAACGGGGAAATAGCCGTCAAACTGCGCCTGTCCCGTATATCCAAGAAAAACATACACGGTCTTTTCTTTCTGGATGAAATAAGACAAGACGCGAATGAGGCCTTGCTCCGTTGTGATGTCGGAGATTATTCGATGAGCCTGCAATCCGTTGACTTGGGTCCTTTCTGATTTTACGACAACGGCT
>CAZOKP010000149.1:0-3601 GCA_964580435.1 uncultured Eubacteriales bacterium | reverse complement strand
GTCGCCTACCCATTAGGGGAAAAGGCGGTGGGCATCCTGATGTGCGACAGCGGCGGGCGGTTTGCTGCTCAGCTCATGCGGCCGGACCGTCCTAAGTTCGCCTCCGGGGATATGCGTGGAGGCACGCCGGAAGAGATCAAGACGGCCGCTGAGGGGTATGTGGCGTATTTCGGGACGTATGAAGTGGACGACAAGAAGGGAACGGTCGTCGTTCATGTGGAAGCCTCTTTGTTCCCGAACTGGCTGGGGCAGGACCAGCTGCGATTTTTTGAGTTTTCTGCCGATCTGCTTACCTTGAAGACGCCCCCCATGTTGTCAGGAGGCCAGGAGATAACCGGCGTCTTGGTCTGGAAACGGCTACCATAAAATCATGGCCCAATGCGACGCTGCGCTCAACGCGCGTATCCGTTCAGAGGACAGTGGCGCGCCGACCATTCCCTCCAGCCATCCTTGACATCTCTCGGGTCGTGATTTATGTTTCCTCACCATTGTTATAATGAAATACTCGAAAATCGGAATTTGGCACTTTATCTCCAATTAGGAGTCCAGCCATGAGAACTGCATTCACGAGCCTGGCAATGACGGGCATGCTGGCCTTGTTCGCCCCTTCCGTACGCTCCGCCGCCGAAACCGCGCAGGAGAAGACCTCCAAGCCGGCTTCGGACTGGGTCCTCAACGACCAGGAATACTTCGAAAAGCCGGGGCTTTCGGTCCTGGTGTTCCACGATTATTATCCCGAGGGCAAGCAGGGCGGCATCGAGATCATCCAGCACGGTGAGCGGATCGCCGCTCTGGGGGATGTGCGACTCGACTTCGCGCCCGGCCAGTGGGGCAAGCTTCCAGTGCCCGGCAAGCGCCTTGTGGACCGGGCCGCGAACCGCGCGGAGGTCCCCCTCCGCTTCGAGAAGGAGCAGATTGAATACGTGGTCCGGGTTGAGCCGGACGGCGACGCCATCGCCGTGACCGTAGACCTCGCCCGTCCCCTCCCCGCGGAGCTCGTCGGTCGGGCAGGATTCAACATGGAGCTCTTCCCCTCAATCTATTTCGGCAAGGCCTATCATCTGGGCGACACCGACGGCGTCTTCACCCGCCAGGGCAACGGCCCCAACATGAGGGACGAACAGGGCGTGCGCCCTGTCATCCTGGCCAAAGGCCCCAAGTTCGTGGCCGCGCCGGAAGATCCGATGCGCCGCCTCGTCATCGAATCCTTCAACGGCGATCTCCTCTACTTCGACGGGCGCAGCCAGGATACCAACGGCTGGTTCCTGGTTCGCTCGCTCGTCCCCGCCGGGGCCACGAAGGGCGCAGTGCGCTGGAGGATCACGCCCAATGCCGTTCCCGGCTGGATGCGCCCCCCGGTCATCGGGATCTCGCAGGTCGGCTACCACCCCGGGCAGGAAAAACGCGCTGTTATCGAGCTCGATCCCCGCACAGACCCGCTGGGCGAAGCCTCGCTTCTCCGAGTGGACCCCGAAAAGGGCCTCGTTCCTGTGCTCACGAAGCCCCTGGCCCGATGGGGGCGGTTCCTTCGTTACGATTACGCGCTCTTCGACTTTACGGAGGTCAAGGAGCCCGGCAGCTATATGGTTCGCTACGGGGACGCCCGCACTGCGCCCTTCCTCATCTCCCCGGAGGTCTATCGCCATGACGTCTGGCAGCCGACGCTGGAGACCTTCCTGCCAGTCCAGATGTGCCATATCCGAGTGATCGATCGCGGTCGCATCTGGCACGGGACTTGCCATATGGACGACGTGCTTCAGGCCCCCCCGAACCTCGACTTGGCCTACATCGAGGGATACCGGCAAGGGGCATCGACGGAGACGAAATACGCCGCCGACGAGCACATCCCGGGCCTCGACCGGGGCGGGTGGCACGACGCCGCCGACCACGACCTTGCCGGGGGGGCCCAGGCCTGGGCTACGCAATTGCTCGCCCTGAGTCGCGAAGCCTTCGGCCTCGATTCCGACCAGACGACGGTCGACACCGCGCGCCTGAACGTCGTCCTGCACGTCCCGGACGGAAAGCCAGACCTCCTTCAGCAGGTCGTCCACGGAGTGGAGTATCTTTTGACCGGGTATCGCGTCGCCGGGCACAGCTTCACCGGGATCTCGGATCCGAATCTGGAGCAATACGGGACCCTAGGCGAGCCCGCTGTTATAACCGACAACCGCGTCTTCGATCCCTCGCTGGGCGTTGATGAAGCGAAAGGTGACCGTTCGGGCCGCCGAGATGACCGCTATGCTTTCACCAATCGCGACACCGGCATGGAATATGCCTCGATCGCTGCGCTGGCCGCCTCGAGCCGGGTGCTTCGGGGCTACGATGATACCCTGGCCAAGGAGTGCCTCGCGACGGCCATCAAGGCCTGGGAATTTGAACAGAGCCACCCCCCTGTCCGCTTCGCCAATCCTTACGTCCCCGAGCGCGCAGACATCCAGGAAGTCATCGCCGCCGTGGAGCTCCTGATCACGACGCAGGGAGCACGGTTCGCGGAGTGCCTCAAGGCGCTTCTCCCCGTCGTCGCAGAGAGGCCGGATGAAGTGGGTTGGGCTGCGGCCCGCGCGCTGCCGTTCGTTAAGGACGAGGATTTCTCCAAGGGCCTGGACCGGATCTTGGGCGAATACGCCGCGAAGCTCAAGGAGGAGCTCGCCAAGACGCCCTATGGCGTTCCCTTCAGGCCCCAGGTCTGGGGCGTCACCTGGGATATCCAGGAATACGCGGTGAGGCAATATTACCTTCATAAGGCCTATCCGCAGAAGTTCGACCGGGAGAACCTCCTGCGGGTCCTCAACTACGTCCTGGGCTGTCATCCGGCCTCGAACACCTCGCTGGTCTCGGCGGTCGGCGCAAAGTCCATGACCGTGGCCTACGGCATCAACCTGAACGACTGGACCCATATTCCGGGGGGCGGCGTATCCGGCCCCTCGCTCATACGGCCGGACTTCCCCGAGCTAAAGGAGCCCTTCCCGTTCCTCTGGCAGCAGGCCGAATATGTCCTGACGGGCGCCACGACCTACGTGTTCACGGTGCTCGCCGCGGACCGGCTGCTTAACGAAACGCCATGAGCGGCTGGGGAAATATATAATTCGGCCGGTCCTCTCTCTAGAGGGGCAAAATCGGCGTCCGCCTTCCCTTATTTTCTCTTCAGTATCCAGGCGACAAACTCACCTGCGGCGCGGGCAGACGGCACCTTGTTGGCCATTAAGACGATATAGATATTCGGCTCAACGAGGTACATCATCGCCTCCGATTTCGACGGGCGCATATTTGCCTCGGCTGTCCCATCCAACTCTCTTGCTGAAACATAGATCACGATTCAAACCGTGTCAAGGACGGCTGAAGGACAGAAGGACTTAGCTCGGAGCCCGCCCACAAGACCAAGGGAATCGAAATGTTATCTCGTTCGATAAGGAATACGAGTATTTCGGCTAATCCTCAAGGAAGTCGTCGCATGATTATGCAGGCAGACCAGTGCTAAAATAGTGCCAAGTTGTCTGCAATAATGATGCAAACTAATGAGTCTTTTCGAGAAATACTGGTCAATAATGAGCACTAACGGGAAAAGGCAAATTTCACAAAATAAAGGACTTAACAGGCTAAA
>CAZOKP010000148.1:0-3617 GCA_964580435.1 uncultured Eubacteriales bacterium | reverse complement strand
ATCTTTCCATTGGCGACGATCGGTTCAAAAAGCGCATCATGGCTGTGGCCGCCGACGATGATATCGATCCCAGGAACTTGAGACAATCTTTCCACATCTTCCCTTTTTCCCAGATGAGAAAGGCAGATGACAATGTCCGCGTGCTCAACATTTCTTAGGATGGCCGCCTCCTCGCCCGCTGCCCGCAGAGGGTCGCTCAGAAGCGGGATGATTTCGGCAGGATAATCCAGATGTCTCGTCTCCACGACGCCGGTCAACCCGACTCTCAAGCGTCCGACCTGTTTGACGATAAATGGCTTCACGAAATTCTTGAGAGCTGGGGCGCTGTCAAGATTAAGATTGGCGCAGATGATGGGCAGCGCGATAGGCTCGCCGCCGCCTGTCTGCCCGTTTAGAATCCCCAGCAAGCCTTCCATTCCCAGGTCAAACTCGTGGTTCCCAAGGCCCATGGCGTCATACAATCCTTCCATGATCTTGAGCTCAGGATAGCCCAGGTACTTGTTGAACTCGAAGGTCCCGACAAAGACGTCGCCCGAATTCAGGACCAGGACATTCCGGCTCCCGGCTTTGACCTCTTTGATCTTCCCGGACACCCTGGAGATTCCGCCCCACCTGTCGGACGGCCCGTAAGGGAACAACGTCGAGTGCGTGTCATTCGTGTGGAGGATAGTCAAGCATCTTTTCTCGGCGCACCAGAGGGCCGACGTAGAGCTGAGAAAGGCAAGAAGAGCCAGAATCTTGAATGTTCGTAGGCCCATCAATAAACCTCCTGCCTCAAGTTTCCTGTCTGTCTCGGTGTCAAGGCCTGCTCTCCGCAGAAACGAAGCCTAACCATAAAAGTCATTAATTCTCTTTCAAATTTCTTGGGAAAATGCTCCGGCGCCTCATGTTCTCGAGCACAAACGGATAGGGCTCGAGGCTTTCGAGCTCCAATTCGGCCCGGACACCGAACTCGCTGAGCATATCCCTCAAGTTTTTTATTTCGGCCTCGGAGAAGAGGTCTTCCATGAGCGCCGGCCAGGCCCTTACCTTCAGCTTCTCCAGGTTTTTCAGGGCCAGCAGCGTGTAAGAGAAAAAATCTTTTTTGGCGCCCGTGATCTTTTCGAAGGAAAGAGGGTCGGTTCCCTTGAGCGCTATCCTTACGAGCAAGTTCTCAAATTGGAGCTTCTCCCCGAGCTCCGGGTTCAACCCCAGCATCAGACCGTTGGTCTCCATGACAAATCGGGAACGGGGCTCCTCCCGGAAAATGATCTTGATGACTTCGAGGAGATGGCGAAACGAGTCTTCCCCCAAAACCGGCTCAGACCCGGTGATCCTGAAGAGCTTATAAGAGCGCCGGCGCGCAATGCGGAGCAGGTTTCCGGCCACTTCCTCCGGAGAGTGAAGCCTTCCGAAACGAGAGGGGTTCTCGTTCCGGGCATAGTTCCAGCAATAGGCGCAGAGAAAAGAGCAACCGACGGCGTCGGCCGTGGCGATGCCGCCATAATAGGGAGCAGCCCTGAATTTGTAATACAGCCGCATCCCTCCTTTCATGACCACTTTTTCCGCCTCCTCAGAACGCTGGACAGGATCAAACGGAAGGTTTGGCTCCATGTTTTTTCCTCCAGCCTCTGATGTTGAGAACGAGAGAGGCGCAGAAGGCCAGGAGCAGCAAAAGAAGCGTAAAAATATCCACGGTCTTCTGGCTGACATTCCAGCCGGTGAAAGAATCGACAAGAAATTTCGTGTAGGAGCTCGGTAAATCATGGTATCCCAGCTTCGCTCTCACCTGCCAGTGCCAGTCGGTGCTCGGGCAGTAGCCATAACCATACCGGATGCCGAGGAAGAACCAGGAAAAAGCCGTCAAGAGAATCACCGCGAAGTTCGCCAGCCGCGTCCTCCTCCAGGCCCATCCGAAAAGAAGAAAGACGATCCAAACCGAATGAAAAACGAAAAAGAACTTATCCAGGAAAGCGTCCATTCCGGGAATGCTTGTCTCTCCGACTGTCTCACGAAGAGGACGATTTCTCGTCTTCTTCAGCGATCTCGATGCACAGCCGGTAAATTTTTTTCATCAACTCGATCGTATCCAGGGGCTTCTCGATGAAATCGTCCGCCTCGCTCACGTTGATGTTCTGCCGGAAGGCCGGCGACTTATAAGTCGCCGTCATCAAGATGACCTTGGTCTTTTTCAGGTTCGGGTCCTGTTTGATTTTACGGCACACGTCCAATCCGTGAATCTTGGGAAGGAGAAGGTCCAGGAGGACAATATCGGGCTGTTCTGAGCGAACGAGTTCGTGGCCCGATTTCCCGTCTCTGGCGCAAAAAACCTCAAAATCATCCTTGGAGAGCATTTTGTTCAGAATTTCCCGCGTGACCGGGTCATCGTCAATGACCACAATTTTCTTGTTCATGCCATCCCAGGACCGAAAGCTTATTCCGTCTTGGCCGGCCGACCGACCTTACCGATAACGAGAGAAATCAAGAAGAGAATCCCGGCCATGATCGCGGCTATGGGCAGGCTTCCCTGGACCGTACGCCCCACGCTCATATTGCCGATGAACTTGGGAACAAAGGTTCCGCCCAGAAGGCCGACGGCGAAAATGATCCCGAAAATGCTGCCATAAAGGCTGGGGTCGAACTTGGCGAACGTAACGCCCACAATGGTCGGGAAAATGGGGGCAAACCCAAGGCCGGTGAACAGAATAGCGACAATGGCTAAAACGGGGCTCTTCGTGACAATCATGACGACTATGGCAACGAGAGAGAGCAGCGACATGAAGGTGATAACCTTGGCGCCCATAGCGGTCAAATTCTTCATCGCCGAAGCGAGGAACCGGCCTATCATCATGGCGACGCCGAAGAGACTGAGGATAAGGCCGGCGTTCGAAGCGGCGTTGGCGTTCCCGCTGCCTCCGAAAAGCTCTGTCATCAGGGGCTTGATCCAGGTCGCCATTGTGATCTCCAGGGAGATGTAGCAGAACAGGGCCAGGGCGGCAATCAACACGGCAGCTTTTCCCAGAAGCTTGATGGCCATGGCAAACTTGTAGCCTGTAGAAACCTGCGGGTAGCTCGTCGCCAGGGCAAAAAGGAAAAACACCAGGATCAGCCCTCCGATAATGGACAAGGAGGCGCTATAACTCAAGCTCAACGTCTTGAGGAAGAAAACGAAAAGGAGTGGTGTGAGAACATATCCAAGGCCAAAGAATGCGTTGCCGAGATTGCTGGCCCGAGCCGGGTCTTTGCCCTCAAAAAGCACCACCGGGATGAGCGTATTGCCCACTGTATTGAGGCTCATCGCTCCGATTCCCAGCAAGATGCAGGCCAGCATGGCCAAAGAGAAGCTCGAGGCAAAGGCAAGCAAAAACAGGCTGCCGCTGGCGACGACAAACCCGACGATGGCGATCGGCTTATACCCGAATTTATCCACCAACGGCCCGATGATGAACTGGACGATGCAGCTGGTGAGGAACAGCCCCATGGCTAAAGACCCGAACTGACCTTCATCGATCCCAAGCGACTTCATCAGCTCAACAGAGATCGCTCCCAGGATGATGAAACAGATTGCCAGCGAGAACACGGCCATGAGGGCCACGATTGCCGTCATCTTTTTCATTGGCCTTCCCTCCTTGCTCAAG
>CAZOKP010000147.1:0-3728 GCA_964580435.1 uncultured Eubacteriales bacterium | reverse complement strand
GCCCGCTCCTCGCTCATACGGACTTCTCACCACATCATCCCTCTCCTCATCCCCCGGGCGGGGACTAACGCCGTGTCACCCTTTCTGGATCATCGACCCAATCACGGAAACGAAGATGGTTCCCGTTGGGGAAACAAAGGTGTTTTAGCTATTTTAAGCGAAGGCTCTTGGCTTTGAAGCTCCGGACCATGGCATACGTTTCACTGACGCCCGACACCTGCGAAGCTTCTGAGGCGAGTTCCAGGCCGAAGGCTGCCGCTTCTAATGGATTTGCCCCGGAGGTTAATTTTACGGCCGTGCCCGCGCAAAAAACATCGCCGCAGCCTGTCGTATCAACCACTCGGCGAACCCCCGCCACGTCCATTTTTTTTGAGCCCTCGGGCGTCAGCACCAAAACGCCTTCTTTTCCCAGGGTGATGAATACGGTTTTAACCCCTTTTTCAAAAGCTGCCCGGCCGAAATGACGCAGCTTTTCCTGGGAAGGCCGGGTGTTCGGGTTCCCGAGCATCGAAGCCACTTCTTTCAGGTTGGCCTGGAGATAATCAACTCCGTCGGCCCACTCCTTCCATTCCGGGAGAGGCCGATAATGCCGCGGCCTATGCAATTCCAAAGAAAGAGCCAGGGAATGAACATCAAACCAGATGGGGCACTCGGCCCTGCGGACAATTCTGCGCCAGTCCTCGAGCTCTATATCGAACCCCGAATTGATGACCAGAATGAGCATTCCCAGATGAGGCAGGTCGGCGATGACCGGCCGGGACTGAAGAGGCGGTACGTAAGCTTCCAAGATTTCGACGCGCTCGCCCGTCTCCGGATAATGGAGAAAAACGCTGTTTCCCGGCCCGGACACGGTCTGAATTCCTCGGGTATGGCAGGTCGGCCACTCGTCGATGGCCTTTTTGGCTTCGGGTGACAAATCCCTCCCCACGCGAGTATGGAGAAAAACGTCGTTTCCCAAACCGCACAGCGCCGCCGCTTGATAAAGGATGCCCCCCAATCCTCGGAAAACCTGGCCGGCGGCCGTGGTGATGACATCATGCGTGATGGTGCCGACAAGACCAAACCTGTCGCTTTTTTCGCCCGGCTTAATCATCGAAAAAACAAATATTCAGAGCCAAAGTAACCATCCAAATTCCGTGATTGCTCCAGATTTAGGTGGGTGGCGCGGCGCTAGTCCCCGCAACGCCCGCAGCGAATGGTGGCGGGTGGGGGGGTCTTTAGCGAGGAAATGGAGGGGGTTCCAAGGGGGCATACCCCTTTGGTCGCAGGGCAGGGCCCGCGAAGGGGAGGCAGTGAGCGAAGCGAGCGTTGGAAGGGGGAAAGCGAAGCTTTCTCCCTCCAAGCCATGCGGACGGGGACGCGCCGTGACAGGACCCATCTCACAAGACTGTTTGATTATCACGGAATTTCGGATGCTTCCAGAGCCAATTCTTATGCAAGAAACTCCCAAAAAGCAAGGAAATCCACTCCAGGGCCAAACTTGAATCGTCCGCAATTCCCTGATGCTGCCTTAAACGACCAAGGCGTTGGCCGTGAGCTCCAGAACCTGGACAACTCTCATATTGAGCTCATAATGCTTGATCAGGTCCGCAAGGCCGTCCACACAATTATGACACATTGTGCAAACGAGCTTGGCCCCGGTCGCTTTGAGCTGCTCAGCCTTGGTTTTTCCAACTTCGAGGCGAAGAGACCGATACTCCGCCATGGACAAGAGGCCTCCTCCGCCCGTGCAGCAATAGTTCTCCGTTCGGTTGGGGTACATCTCCCTAAAATCTGCAGAGACGCGCTTGAGAATCCACCGCGGCTCCTCGGTCAGCCCACCTGAGCGGGCGATGTTGCAGGAATCATGGAAAGTCACAGGCTCCGGATTACGCGACGGGTCGACCTTGATTCGTCCTTCTTTGATATAACGGATGAGTGTCTGGACCACCGATTCTGTGGGAATTTTTTGATCATAATTGGCCCAGTTGTAACCTTCCCAACGGGTGGAACGGTAGCCATGGCCGCACTCGGAAATCACAATCCGCTTGGCCCGAAGCTTGACTGCTGCTTCATAGACATTCTTGGCCACATATGCGCCCAGGTTATCGTCTCCGGAGAAGAGTCCAAAATTAGTTTGATCCCAACCCCATTTCGGCAGAGTCCATCTTTCTCCGGCAAAATGAAATATCTTCGCTGCATTGGCTATGGAGCGGGGGTCGAACTTGATTTCCCGGGGGTTAATCACGTAGAGGAACTCGCAATCCGACTTATCAACCGGAATCTCAATATCCGAAATTTTAAGCTCCTCCCCCAGTTCCTCTTTCATCCATTGGAGAGTTTCTAAGTAATCCTCTTCCGTGACAGCCATCTGATTCCCCGTCTCCCACTGGTCCCGGCTGACATTGAAGATTCCTTCAGGAACAATGCCCAGCTCTGTGAGCAGCCCGCGCGTGAATCTTATCAAGGAAGCTGTATCAACTCCCATCGGGCAGTTTAAGGTGCAGCGGCGGCAGCCGCTGCATGTCCCGAAGACGATGTTTTTGAGGCGGTTGAGTTCCGCATCGTCGGCCGGGGTGCTGGCATTCACCCACCAAGGGAAGATCCGGCCTGTCCAGTCCAGATGCCTTTTGAAGATCCGGCGAATCTGGTCCGCTTTCCAGACCGGCATCATCGTGGGGTCATCCGGCCTGGCCAGCGCATAATAGCAGGACTCGGCACACAGCCCACAATGAACGCAGCTGGCCATGGAAGTGGCAAGCTGACGATTGATTCGCCGGCCGAACAACTCGAGAAACTTTTTAGCATTATTGGCTGTGGGATCATAAACCTTGAGCCGGCCTTGCGCCACGCACCCCAATTTTTCTTCTTGCGCTTTTTTCTGGGACTCTGTTCCCAGGGGAAAGTTCATGACTCCCGAGACATCTGCTTTTTCACGGCGCAATGGAATTCTCCTTCCCAGTTATCGCCTCAGAGCGGCGTTCTGAATTTCTTTTGACCGGAAAACCCCCTCTATGTCCCATTGACCTTCCCAGGAAAAACCGGGTGAAGGGATAATATAGATAATGACAGATCTTGGAAAAAGGAACATAAACGAGAAAGAAGGCTGTCAGGCCGAAGAAGAGAATCAAGGGCCACTCCGCCGTTTGGTAGGCATTTGGAACGGCGAGAAAACCTGCAGCGAAGAAGAGGATCATCAAAATCAAAGAAAGATAATCGTCCGGAGTGCTGATCAGGCGCACGGCGGGATTGGCAATCCTCCGGTAAAGCCTCATGAGGCCCACAACGAAGGCCGCGCCGATGGCCAGTTGAAAAAGCCACGCCACGGACCTAATAGTGAATAGACTCGGTGCATAAGGAATGATGAACGTGGCGCTGATGGCCGCGGCGACCCCCACATGAAAGATGACGAACTGGACATAGAAGACGAGGTTTTTCCGGGTGGATTCCATGGCCCAAGGCATAGCCACATTCATCAAAGAATAGGCAATCCCCGCTCTTTCATTTCCTTCAGGAAAGGTTTTTTCCTTTCTTGAGGTGAACTTGAATAACCAAATAAGCCTGAAGATATAGACAATCCCCATAAAACTCAGGGCAGCAATCTGGACCTCATTCTCGAGAATTCGCAAAAAATTGCTCATCGACTCCCTGTTCTAGGGTGAAAATTCCGATTGGCGCTTCCGCGCCACAGAGCGGCCGGAAAATCCATTATACAAGGGGATCAAAGGCTGTCAATAGAGGGGTCCACC
>CAZOKP010000146.1:0-3939 GCA_964580435.1 uncultured Eubacteriales bacterium | reverse complement strand
CCGCACGTTCCGCCGCCCCAGATTTCCAGGTCGGGGCCGACCATGACGATATTCTTCAAGACCTCTGGGCCGCTGCCCATGAGCTGGATCCCTTTGAGCGGTTTGGTGATCTTGCCGTCTTCAATCAGGTGCCCTTCGCTGACTTCAAAGACGAATCGGCCGGTCACAGAGCTGACGTTTCCTCCGCCGATGCGGGAGATGTACATGCCTTTCTTGACAGACTTGAGAATGTCCTCGGGGTCGTCTTTGCCGGCCAGGAGATAGGTGTTGGTCATCCTCGGAATGGGATAGTGCTGATAGGACTCCCTTCTTCCGTTTCCGGTCAGGTTCGCCTTCATCAGCTTGGCGTTCAGCTTGTCGTAGATGAAGTTGACGCATTTCCCGTTCTCGATGAGGATGGTGTTCTGGCCGGGTGTCCCCTCGTCATCGACATTGACCGAGCCCCTTGCTCCTTTGACTGTTCCGTTATCCGCCAGGGAAGCGATCTCGGAGGCGATCATCTCTCCCTTCTTGTCCCAGAAGCAAGACGTTTTTTTCCGGATGCCGTCGCTTTCCAGGCTGTGGCCGATGGCTTCGTGAAAAAAAGTTCCACAGTGTCCCTTGGCCATGACGATCGGATACTCGCCCGCCGGAGCGTCCTCGGCCGGGAGCATGGCGATGGCGATCCGACCGGCTTCCTTGGCCAGTTCCTCGCCAAGCTTGATGTCATAATATTCGTAACCCAGGGCGCCATCCTTGTAGGCGTATCCACTGCTTCTCTTTTCACCCTCGATGGCATCAATGCTGACCCAAAGCCGCGTCAGAGTCTGGATGTCTTCTGCCCAGACCCCTTCCGAGTTGGCGATGGTGATTTTTTTATTGATGTCCATAAATGCCACGTTCACCTGGTTTATCTTCTTGTCGTATTCGCGGCCGACGGAATTCGCCTTCCAGAGAAGCTTCGCTTTGTCCTCGGGAATGATTGTGTCGGGAGAAACCTTGACCATATAGTACGAAGGGACATTTGAGGGCTTCAATCCCACTGGCTCCTTGATATCTTTGGCCGCGGCGATGAGCCCGGCCACGGCCCCTGTCTGTTTGAGCTTCTCCACACTCAGATCATCGCTGTAGGCATAGCCTGTCTTCTCGCCATGGAGGACGCGGATTCCGACTCCCATGTCCACGCCCCGGCCAGCCCCGTAGATCTTGTCTTCCTCGAGAGAAATTCGATTGCTGACCGTGTACTCGACATAGACCTCGGCGAATTCCCCTCCATGCCCGAGGGCGACTTTGAGAAGCATCTCCAGGGTTTCTCTGGAGAGGTTCACCGCGGGATTGACGTAAAAATCGGCCGGAGGAGCGGCAAAGGAAAAAAGCCTCCAGACGGGAAGGGTGGCCGCTATGGCGCCTCCCGTGAGGCCCGCCTTTAAGAACTTCCGGCGGGTAATGGGTTTAAAAGTACTTTTCATGTATTCCCTCCTTTATTTATGGATCGATCATTAAAAGAATTTGCTCGATGGCGCTTTCTCGTAATTTCCCCAGCTTCTTCGCGATTTTCAGCTACTGACATCTTGCTCTGAAAATACCACAGGGAAAATAGCAAGGTCAATAACAAAAGCACTCATTTTTCAATTCTATCTAAAGGCTGTCCTTTGGGCTGCAACATTCAGATCATTGACATCCCTTGGTGTCATGAATTACCATCCACATCATCACAATCAAGGAGACCACCTCATGACAAGAAATCGAATCGAGATATTTAGACAGAACATGCTCCGTCGCTTGCTATTCGTGTTTGTTCTCATCGTCATTTCCTGTTCGCTCTTCGCCTCCGCCCGCGCGGACAATCCTACTGTCGAGAAAAAGCTCAAGGGCTTCGACGCCTACGTAGAGAAGGTCGTCAAAGACTGGAACTGCCCCGGAATCGGCGTGGGCATCGTCGTGGACGACAAGCTCGTTTTCGCCAAAGGATACGGTTACCGGGACTACGAGAAAAAGCTGCCCTTCACCCCCAAGACTCTGATGCAGATCGCGTCCAATACCAAGCTCTTCACGGCCGTGGCCGCGGGCCTTCTGGTGCAGGAGGGCAAGCTGGAGTGGGACAAACCCGTGCGGGACTCCGTCCCCTCCATCCGGTTCTACAATAACGAGCTGAACAACACCGTCACGCTCCGCGACATGCTGGCCCACCGTACTGGCGTCACCCGGCACGATACCGTCTGGTACCAGTCGGACGACACGCGCAAGCAGCTCTTCGATAAGCTGAAGTACCTGGAGCCCCAGGAGCCGCTGCGGCAGACCTACCTCTACAATAACTTGATGTATGCAGCCGCGGGGTACATCATCGAGCTCCAGTCCGGCAAGGTCTGGGAGGATTTCGTCCGCGAACGGATCTTCGCACCATTAGAGATGAGCTCCACCGTCTATACGATCGCAGATATGGTTAAGGCACCCGACTGCGGCGTGCCCTTCACCGAAAAGCGCGATACCTTTGAGATTTACAAAATCCCCTATTATGAGGACATAGGGGGAGTGGCTCCGTGCGGCGCGATCATCTCCAACATCCAGGACATGTCCCACTGGCTCATCGCCCTGATGAACGAGGGCAAATACGGGGGCAAGCAGGTCCTTCCCCCGGCCGTGCTCAAGGCGACGCTAGAGCCGGCCATTGCGCTACCCAACACCGCAGCGGAAACCCGGGGCTATTGGGAACTCCTGAATGCCGCCTACGGGATGGGAAGAGAGACCGCTTCATACCGGGGCCACCTCTTCACGTTTCACGGCGGGGACCTTCCCGGCTTCCACTCCCAGGTCTCCTTCATGCCCCGTGACCGGATCGGCGTCATCGTGTTCGTCATTGGCAACCACTGCGCCAGCCTCTATAACACCGTCAGCTACAACGTCTATGAGCGGCTGCTGGGAATGGTCCAGACACCCTGGAGTGACCGCTTGCTGGAAATCCGGCTGAGGGGCAAGAAGGCGGTCACTGAGGCGCGCGCCAAGGCAGGCGCCGAGAAGGTGCCGAACACCACGCCCTCGCACCCGCTTGAGGCCTACGCGGGCGAGTATGAGCACCCAGCCTACGGTGTTTTAAAGGCCGGGATAAAGGATGGGCAGCTCCAGCTCGACTTCCACAAAATCCAGCTCCCCCTGAGCCACTTCCACTACGACCGATTCGACACGCCCGACGACGAGCGCTACGGCAAGTTCGCGGTCAACTTTTTGACCAACCCCCAGGGCGATGTCGATAAGGCCGTCATATCCCTGGACGAGGCCGAAGCTACCTTCACGCGAAAGCCCGAAATACTTGATCCCAAGGTTCTCGCCGAGCTCGCAGGCACCTACGAGTCGCAAACGGGCATCAACTTCCAGGTCGTCCTCAAAGAAGACGGCTTCCTTTATCTCGTCTTCCCCGGACAGCCCGACGAAAAGCTACTCCCCTACCAGGGCCTCAAGTTCCGCATCAAGCTGTTCTCCGACGTAATCTTCGAGTTCGTCCTCGAGAACGGGAAGGTCACGGCCCTCAAGCGGAGAGACCCCTCCCGCGAGTTCGTGTTCAAGAGGAAATAGCTACGCCGGCATCTTCACGTACGAAAAAGAAGCGCTGATTTCCTCTCCTCCGTTTCCAATTCTCTCTAAACGCCGCACTTCTGTATTCCTACCTGACGTCGGTTTTACGCTGGAAGAGTAAATGAGAAGGCGAGCCTCGGAGCTTTTCCTCTGCGGATTGTTGAGGACGCGCTCCGGCCATCCTGCTCTCCATAGCCGTCCTTGACATTTCCTAAGTCGTGATTTATGCTTCCTCACGATGGTTAGAAGGGGGAATCGGGCGAAAATGTGCCCACCGACAGCCTAGCCCAAAACCAAAATCCCATATTTTGGAGGAGGAGGACCAGCAATGGGAAAAAGAGTCATTTCCGTATCGACGCTCGTCTTTTTTGTTGTTTTTCTAGTCTCTTG
>CAZOKP010000145.1:0-3980 GCA_964580435.1 uncultured Eubacteriales bacterium | reverse complement strand
GGCCGATTGCGGGGAGCAAAACTCTGCCCAAAAATGATAGCCCGCTTTTCATGACAGAGCGCCTTGGGGCTTGACTTTCCCGCAGCCTCCGGAATATAGTGCCAACAGCGAAGGGTCTTTGAGAAAGGAGTTCGACCATGTGTGATTTTTGTCACAAACACGGAGAAGGGAAAAAGTGGTATCTGGAAGCGCGCCATTATGGCGAGGACCTGCTCAGCGACCTAAGACGGCGAACACTTATTCAGGACTTCTTCCGTTACCCGGAACGACTTGAAAAAGACGTCAACTCGCTCGAAAAGCTGACGCACGCTCCAGGCTTCGTCCGGCGCGTCGTGACCAAGAGAGTTGTGAAGCAGCAGCAAAAGCATCATTACGGTCAGGTCGTTCCTATCGAGGAAATTGAACGCATCCTTGGTTTTTTGAACTCTATCGTCCGAGTGACGTGTATCTGTCGCCACGTTACCATCGGATCTGAACAGAGATACTGTTATGGGGTCAGCATGGGGCCAAATGGCGGCGAGATGGCCCAACTGATTCGGGACATCGATGCCAGCTATCTTACCGGGCCAGAGACAAAAGGTCTCGAGGTTATGAGCAAAAGCGAGGCCCTTGAAGCGATGCGCAGTCACGAGCACGAAGGGCTCTGCCACACGGTTTGGACCTTCGAGACTCCTTTTATCGGAGGCATTTGCAATTGCGACCGTTCGGATTGCCTGGCCATGCAGACCACCATTAAGTACCAGGTTCCCATCATGTTCCGTGCCGAACACGTGGCCAGCGTCCATCCCGATCTCTGCAACGGATGCCGGCAGTGCATGCGCGTGTGTCAGTTTGGAGCTATGGGTTATAGTGCCGCCAACAAGAAGATAGAAATTGACATCCGGCGCTGCTTCGGCTGTGGTGTTTGCCGGGCCGTGTGCACAAAAAACGCGATCTCTCTCTCCGACCGCACCTCCGTCCCCGTCGCGGCCAACCTCTGGTGATCTTCCCAGATTCCGAGCCCATTTTTTGACTTAGAAGTTTTCCTTGTGGTATAAGGCATGGTCAATGGGCAAAAGAGAGAAGGTCATTATCCGGAGGGCCGGTCAATATGATCCGGTGGCCATTTCCGGGATCATCAAAGAAGGCCTCGAGGATTTCGGGCTGACGGCCAGGGTTCAGGGGAGGATTACGGTTAAGCCGAATGTCGTCATGGCCCACCATAAAATCACGCCTTCCGCCTACACCCGGCCGGAATTCCTTGACGGTCTATTCACCGCTCTCGAACAAGTTTCCCAAAAAGAATTCACGGTCACCGTCGCCGAAAAATGCGGCGCCGCCATCCCGACATCCCGCATGTTCAGGCGGGCCGGCTACAACAGGCTAAAAAAGATTCACAAAATCAAGCTCCTCCCTATTGAAGAAGCTAGCAAAAAGACCGTCCCCCTCCAGCGAGCCAAAATCCACGAGAAAATTCGCACGGCCAAAGCGATCGCTGACCGCGATTTCCTCATCTATACACCCAAGCTCAAGACGAATGCTCTTGCCCACGGCCTGACAGCGGCTATTAAGCTTAACATCGGGATTCTCTGCGACGGGGAAAGGATGTGGAATCACAACTATAACCTTGACCAGAAAATTGTCGACCTCCTCGAGGTGGGCTATCCGGATTTTATCGCCACGGACGCTATTGAGGCCTCCTACGGCGGGAATCACCTCACCCAGCACGGCCATCACCTGGGGATCATCGTCATGGCGACAAATCCACTCGCCCATGATGTGGTTTGCGCCCACATCCTTCATCTCGACCCGCGCCGCGTGGGCCATCTTGCTTCGGCCCATGAGCGCGGCTACGGATCCATCGACCTCCGCGATATCGACCTGGCCGGGGATATTTCTCTCGATGAAGTCAGAGAGCGCACAAAAACCTGGGAGACGGGTTTCATCAAAGTCGATGACGTCGAATGCGGCATTAAGGTCCTTAGCGGCGAACCCTACTGCACCGGCGGCTGCCACGGCGTCTTTTTGGATTGGCTTTATATGATCAAAGATAGAAAACCCAAGCTCTGGCGCAACCTTCCCTCGTGGACGGCCGTTATCGGAAAATACAAAGGTGATGTGTCGGCCGATAGATTGCTTTTCATCGGCTCATGCACTCAAGTCGAAGGAACGGTCTCCGCAAGGATAAAACGCAAGGTCAGAGGCTGCCCGCCCAAGCACAAAACCCTTGTCCTTTGGCTCTTTCTCAAAGCCGGCATCATCAACCCTCTTTTCAGGCTTGATTTGATCATCGATGGTTACCCCTTCCTATTCCTCTCCTGGGCCAAGAGACTGATCACGGGAAGGTTTTAAACCCATGAATAGTCGGGACGGCCGTTTTCTCATCGCCAATAATCGCATCGCCTCCAAAGAAAAGATCACGGTAGAAAATCCCGCCACCCTCGCTCCTATCGGGGAAGCCTGCTTGGCTTCATCGGCAGATTGCGCCAAAGCCGTTGAGGCGGCGAAAGCGGCTTTCCCTGTCTGGCGGGCCATGCCGCACTCCGAAAAACAAAAGGTTTTTTTGGCGGCCAAGAATGTCCTTCTTCGGAGGGCAGGCGAGGCCGCGCGGCTCATTTCGTTGGAAAAAGGCTCTCCTCTTCCAGAATCTTTAAGTGTTGAGGTTTTAACTCCCCTTGAGGCCCTGGATTATTACGGCCACAACCAGCGAAAGACACTGGCCCCGAAGAGAGTAAAAGCTCATGTGCCGCTTTTCGCCCACAAAAAAAACGCGTTTCTTTTCCAGCCTCTTGGCCCTACTCTGATCATATCGCCCTGGAATTTTCCCCTCCTGATTCCGTTCTGCGACGTCATCAGCACGCTCGCGGCTGGCAACACCGTTGTTCTCAGGCCTTCGACATCGACCCCTTTCACGGCGCTCCTGATCGGGGAGGTTTTTGCTGAAGCCGGCCTTCCGGAAGGCGCCTTGAATATCGTGCCCTGCCGCGTCCCTCAGGCCGAAGAGATGATCACGAACTCCGAGATCCATTCCATCGTTTTCACCGGCAGCGTTTCTGTGGGCAAAAGAATCTTGGAGCTCGCCAGCCGGAACCTGACCAATATCGTCCTGGAGCTCGGGGGCAAGGATCCCATGATTGTCTTCCGGGATGCAGATGTGGAGGAGGCAGCGCAAGGAGCAGTCTGGGCAGGGTTCATGAATACCGGCCAGAGCTGTGCTTCGATTGAAAGAGTTTATGTCGCTCGTGAGATCGCTGCTCAATTCATCGATCGCGTGTTAGAGTTGACCCGCGCCCTTAGAGTAGGGAATCCCCTTGACCCCGGAGTGGATATCGGGCCGATGGAAAACCTCGGCCAGCTCAAGGTCGTCGAAGAACATATCAGAGATGCCGCACAAAAGGGGGCTGAGGTCCTTTGCGGCGGGAAGCGGCTGGAGAACACTCCGGGTTATTTTTTTCTGCCGACAGTCCTGGCCAAGGTCGATCACTCAATGAAAGTCATGACGGAAGAAACGTTCGGCCCCGTGCTTCCCATAATGCCCTTTGCTGATGCCGAAGAAGCTATCAGGCTGGCCAACGACAGCGTTTATGGCTTGACGGCCTCCGTCTGGACAAGAAACAAGAAGATGGCCTCTTCGGCAGCCGAACGCCTCGAGGTCGGTTCTGTTACGATAAACGATCATATGTTCTCTTTTACCGAGCCCAAAGCGATTTGGGGCGGGATCAAGCAGACGGGGATGGGCCGGACTCACGGACCGTATGGCCTGCTCGAGGTCTCAAACATCAAGTTTGTCAGCGCCGATTTCGCGAGAAAGCGAAAGCGCCTGTGGTGGTTTCCCTATGAAGCGGCCAAGTCTCACATCATGGAAAACTCTCTGATCCTTCTCCACGGGCGCCGCTTCCGAGACAGGCTCAAAGCGCTCTGTTCAATCCTCCCCCGCCTGGGGACTGTCAGCGCCGGAACGCCCTTCCGCAGCCTCCTCAAAATCACCTCCCGCCTGTTCC
>CAZOKP010000144.1:1654-4034 GCA_964580435.1 uncultured Eubacteriales bacterium | reverse complement strand
ATTCAAAAAGCGGGAAATCCGTGATCCAGGCAAAGGCATAGCCTTTTCCTATTTCAGGTTGGAGGAGGTCCTTTCTTAACGCCCCTAATGCCGCCAGAGCGATTTCTCGCTGGTCGGCGATGAGCAGGATAAGATCGCTGTCGGCGGGTTGCATTTTCTCCCAGATGAGATGGGCCTCGTTCTTTTCGAATTTCAGGGAGGACTTGAACTCTTCTTGCTTCTTCAGCCAGACGATTCCCTTGGCTCCAACGACCTTGGCCTTATCGCCGATTTTATCGAGCTGGCTTCGAGAGAGAGACGCTCCATTCCTTATTATTAAGCCTTTCAGCATGCCTCCCGAAGCAAGGACTTTTTGGATGATTTCGGGTTGAAGGCTGGAAGCCTCGGGGGTGAAATCGACGATTTCGGCCTTTATGCGCAGGTCCGGTTTGTCCGTGCCGTATTTATCCATACATTCCCGATAAGAGAGCCGCCGGAAAGGGGTCTCCACTTTTTCCCCGATCAGCTCAAGGACGGAAACCATCAGCTCTTCGATGATAGAAAAGAGGCCCTCCCTGTCGATAAAGCTCATCTCGATGTCAATTTGGGTGAATTCGGGCTGGCGGTCAGCCCTCAGGTCCTCATCCCGGAAGCAGCGGACGATCTGGAAGTAGCGGTCAAACCCGGAGATCATCAAGGTCTGTTTTAGGATCTGGGGTGATTGAGGGAGCGCGTAAAACCGGCCTCTGTAAATGCGGCTGGGGACCAGGTAATCCCTGGCCCCTTCGGGTGTGGATTTGGTCAGAAAAGGCGTCTCGATCTCGAAGAACCCCCGGGAGCTCAAGAAGTTGCGCACGCGCAAGGACGCTTCGTGGCGCAGCCGGATGTTGCGCTGCATCGAGGGCCGCCGCAAGTCTAAATAGCGGTACTTGAAACGAAGCTCTTCTGCAGCCTGGGCCGGGTCAGAGACCTGGAAAGGAGGGACTTTGGAAACATTGAGGATCCTGACTTCTATGGCTTCCACCTCCATCTCTCCGGTGGCCATTTCCCGGTTGACGGACCTGGCTTCCCTCTTCCTTGCCAGGCCTTTTACGGCGACGACATACTCGGGGCGGATCTTTTTCGCAGTGTCAAGGAGGTCTTGTTTATTCGGAGAGAAAACAACCTGGACGATACCTTCACGGTCCCTGAGGTCGAGAAAAAGGAGGTTCCCCATGTCCCGCTGCCTCTGAACCCAGCCGAAGAGCGTCACCTCTCTTCCCTCGTGCTCCGGCCGGATCAGGCCGCAGTAAGTGGTCCTCTGCCATTGTGAAGGGGGATTGGGCATGTCCTTTTCCATGGTCGTCTCTCTTGCTCAGAGACCGGATCTGCGGAGGACTTGGAGAAGTTCCTCTCTCCCGGCCTCTTTTTGCGCGCCCGTCCTCATCTCCTTGAGCTTGTATCGTCCTTTCCGAATTTCTTCCTCGCCGATGATCAAGGCCCAGGCGGCCTCGAGCTTGCTGGCCCGGCTGAGCTGGTTCTTGAGGCCCCGGTCCTTGAACTCCAAAAGACACTCCACGCCCTGCCGCCTCAGGGAGCGGGCCAATTCCATGGCCTCTTTCTTGGCCTCATCTCCAATATAGGCGAGATACAGGAACTCGTCTTTCCGTTTTTCCAATCTGACGACAGAAAGGAGCCTTTCCATCCCCATAGCAAACCCGGTGGCGCAGATGTCCGGGCCGCCAAAATCTTTCATCAGGTTGTCGTATCTTCCGCCGCCCAGGATGGAATTCTGAGCTCCGAGCTTCGAACTGATGATCTCGAAGGTGACTCTGGTATAATAATCAATGCCGCGAACAAGCCGAGGTTCGACCCTGTAGCGGATTTTGTAGAGGTCGAGATAAGACCGGAACCTGCGGAAATTGTCTTCGCAATCGGCGCAGAGATAATTGGTGATCTCGGGAAAGCGGCGGGCGAGCTCCAGGCAGGTTTCCACTTTGCAGTCAAAAATCCGCAGGGGGTTGGTAGTGATTTTTCTCTGGCAGTCGGCGCAGAGAGAAGCCGAAACAGCTGCGGCTGCGCTGCGAAGTTCTTTGAGATAGGCCGGACGGCACTTCTCGCAACCCACAGAGTTGACCAGGATCTCCGTCTCTCCCACATTGAGCTTCTTGAGCAGATAATCCGCCATTTCGATGATTTCGGCGTCGATGGCGGGGTCGCTTTCTCCAAAGACCTCGATATCGACCTGGTGGAACTGACGATAGCGTCCCTTCTGGGGCTTGTCGTACCGGAACATCGGGCCGATGAAATAAAACCTCAGCGGCTCCGGCTTGAGGTAGAGCCTGTGTTCGATAATGGCCCGAACGACAGAGGGCGTGTATTCCGGCCGCAGGGTGACGGAACGGCCGCCCTTGTCCGTGAA
>CAZOKP010000144.1:0-1554 GCA_964580435.1 uncultured Eubacteriales bacterium | reverse complement strand
TTCTCGGTGAAAACCCCCATTTTGCGGAATTTCTGGTATCTCTCTTCGAGCATCTCGTCGACGGGTTTTTGCTCGAGTTTTTTTAAAGCTTGGCTGATGTGCTTGTCCACATTCTTGAACGTCTGCTCGGGATCGATATGCGCGCCGCCTGCGGGCTCCGGAATGATCTTGTCGATGATGCCGAGGTCGTACAGGTCCTGCGCCCGGATCTTCATGTTTTCGGCGGCCTGGGCTACGGCGCTCTGGTCTTTCCAGAGGATGGCGGCGCAGCCTTCCGGCGAAATTACGGAATAGAAAGAATATTCGAGCATCATGACGGTATCGCCCACTCCTATGCCCAAGGCTCCACCGCTTCCGCCCTCTCCGATGATGACGTTAACTACGGGGACTCTCAGAGTTGAGATCTCCTTCAGGTTATAAGCGATGGCCTCGGCCTGGCCGCGCTCCTCTGCGCCGATGCCCGGATAGGCCCCGGGCGTATCGATCAATGTGACCACGGGAAATCCGAATTTTTCGGCCAACTTCATGACCCTCAGCGCCTTGCGATAGCCTTCAGGGTTGGGCTGGCCGAAGTTTCGCTCGATCCGTTCCCGCGTTGTTCTCCCCTTTTGATGCCCGATAAAGGCTGTTGTGCGGCCTTTGTAGAAGCCCAGGCCGGAGACCATGGCCGCATCATCGGCATAACGGCGGTCGCCATGGATTTCGATAAAATCCTCAACCAGGTTGGCGATGTAGTCCAGGGTGTAAGGTCTTTGGGGATGGCGGGCGATCTGGACGATCTGGGAAGCCGTCAGCCGTGGGGAAATCCAGGCCCATTCTTTCTCTATCTGGGCCCTGAGGCCGGCGATCTTGTCTTTTTTGCCGGGGTCTTCGGCAGACTGCAGGCTGTCGATCTCCTCTTTAAGGGAGAGAATTTTTTTTTCTAGCTTATAAAAGTCTTCTTCTTTGCTCATCGGCTTTGGCGGAGGACAGGGTCAATTTCCCTGATTATTCTATAGGTGGGGGGAAAATGTTGTCAAGCTGACAGTTATGGCCAAATTTGCCATTAGGACTTTGTCATCACGAGCAAAGCGAAGTGATCTCAGTTATTTATCATGGGATCGCCACGCACCCAATGGGTGCTCGCGATGACAGGGAAAACGTCCGCCTATCCGCAATTTTGGGTTAGGCCCAAAATAGCCGCCAGGAAATGCTTGCTTATCATAGGAGAGGTTTTTTCAAACGGCGAGCAATAATCAGAACTTCGTCCAACGGGTGGCGCGGCTGGGGGGCCCCCCGACGCCCGGAGCGTTTGATGCCTCCGTAAGTTTTGTTTGCGTAATTAACAAAATGGGCCGCGAGGATGCTCGGGGGGATGCCACGCCAGGACCCGTTGGCGAGTTCTGGCGGCCATTTTGGGCTATAGCCGGCCTCTCTATAATAGAACTGGGCTGATTTTGCGATGCCCTTAGGGCTGCTTTTTCTGTGTTCTCTGGCGGACGATCTCAAAAAAGAAAACAGCGGCGGCAGCGGCGACATTGAGAGAGTTGACCCGGCCGAAGAGGGGAATCGAGA
>CAZOKP010000143.1:0-4058 GCA_964580435.1 uncultured Eubacteriales bacterium | reverse complement strand
CCTCATCCCCCAGGCGGGGGGATGCCGCGACAGGACCCGTTGGCGAGTCCTGGCGGAAATTTTGGGTCGCGACATTATTTACACTGCCACTCAATTGTGATACAAAGGAAGGGCGCGAAAAAAATTATGCGAAAGGAATTATAAATGTGTGAACTCAGGGATGTTTTTATCGTGAGTGCCGCGCGCACTCCCGTAGCTAATTTCTTGGGGACGCTCAAGGATTTCACCGCTCCCGACCTTGGCGGCCTGGCCATAAAAGAGGCGCTCATCAGGGCCAACCTCCGCGGCCAGGATGTCGACGAAGTTATCATGGGAAATGTCGTTTCTGCGGGCATCGGCCAGGCGCCGGCCAAGCAGGCTGCCGTCAAGGGAGGAATTCCCTATTCGGTGAGCTGCTTTGCGGTCAACAAGGTCTGCGGCTCGGCCCTGAAAGCAGTTGCCTTGGCCGCTCAGTCAATCCAGCTCGAGGAGAAGAATATCGTCGTCGCCGGCGGCATGGAAAGCATGAGCAAGGCGCCGCACCTTCTCTGGGGGCTCAGGGAAGGGGTCAAATTCGGGGATGTGCAGATCAAGGATTCGATGATCCTCGACGGGCTCTGGTGCGCCTTCGACAATGTCCACATGGGGATCACGGGGGAGGTCGTGGCTGGGAAATTCGGCGCGACCAGAGAGGAACAGGATCATTATGCCCTGAGCAGCCACCAGAAGGCCGTCCATGCCATCGAGAAAGGCTATTTCAAGGATGAAATTGTTCCTGTTGCTGTGCCGCAGAAAAAAGGCGACCCGGTCATCTTTGCCGTTGACGAGGGGCCGCGCCGGGACACAGCCCTGGAAAAGCTGGCCAAGCTGAGACCCGCCTTCAAAAAGGATGGGACAGTCACGGCGGGGAATGCGTCTAGTTTAAATGACGGCGCAGCGGCGGTGGTCGTGGCCTCTGCGGATGGAATAAAGAACAAGGGGCTTCGGCAGCCTCTGGCTCGGATCCTGGGGACGGCTACAAACGGCGTGGAGCCTTCGATGGTGATGTACGCGCCCAAGGGTGCAATCGAAAAAGTCTTGGCCAACGTGGGCTGGAAAATCAAGGATGTCGACGTTTTTGAGATCAACGAAGCCTTCTCGGCCCAGCTTGTGGTTTTGATCAAGGAGCTTGGGCTTGACCGGGAAAAGGTCAATGTTCACGGCGGCGCCGTCGCGCTCGGCCATCCCATCGGCGCCACCGGAGCCAGAATTCTGACGACTCTCATTTATGCCATGAAACACCGTGGGCTCAAGAAAGGAATCGCCTCCCTGTGTTTGGGCGGAGGAGATGCCGTGGCTATGGCCATAGAGATGGTTTCATAACAGAAAAGGAGGGGCAATGGATATTAAAACGATCGGCATAGTCGGATCCGGCACCATGGGCGGGGGGATCGCCCAGGTGGCCGCCACAACAGGGTTTGCAGTCATTCTCCATGATATCGGCCAGGAGCATCTCGACCGGGCCCTGAAGACCATTGATAAAAGCCTGGCCAAGCTCATAGAAAAGGGCAAAATCACCGAGGACAAAGGCTTGATCCTAAGCCGGATGAAGACGACGACTTCCCTTGAGGAGTTCGCCAAGGCGGACCTTGTTGTGGAAGCTGTTTTTGAGGATTTTGAGGTCAAAAAGAAAGTGCTTGTCGGGCTCGACAGGATCGTCAGGCCCGAAGTCATCATGGCCTCGAATACATCCTCCATCTCCATCACGCGGCTGGCTGCTCTGACCGGCCGGCCGGCGAAATTCATGGGCATGCATTTTATGAATCCCGTCCCGCTGATGACCCTGGTCGAGCTGATTAAGGGAATCGCCACATCTCAGGAGACGTTCGCTTCAGTCAAGGGGGTCGCAGAAAAAATGGGCAAAGTTCCGGTGGAAGCCAATGACTTTCCCGGGTTCATCTCCAACCGCATCCTGATGCCGATGATCAATGAAGCGGTCTATGCCCTGATGGAAGGCGTGGGAACCCCGGAGGCGATCGATACCGTGATGAAATTGGGCATGAACCACCCGATGGGTCCGCTAACCCTGGCCGACCTCATCGGCCTCGATGTCTGCTTGCACATCATGGAAGTCCTTTATGAGGGCTTCAAGGACACCAAATACCGACCCTGCCCTCTGCTCAGAAAAATGGTGGATGCGGGCTATCTGGGACGAAAAACAGGGCGCGGGTTTTATGAATACAAAGCGTAGCTAGCGAGGACGACAGAGATAAATCTATGGAGATGAGGAGGAGGAAATGAAGGTCGAGGATACAGAACAAAAGCAGGCTTCCAGGGCTCGGGCAATTGAAGCAGCTGTCTCTCAGATAGAGAAGCAATTCGGCAAGGGTTCGGTGATGAGACTCGGGCAGAAAGAGGCCGCCGTCAAGATTCCCGCGATTCCCACCGGGTCTATCGCCTTTGACCTGGCCATGGGGATCGGCGGATTTCCGCGGGGCAGGGTTGTGGAGGTCTTCGGGCCCGAGGCCACGGGCAAGACGACTCTGGCGTTGCATGTCATCGCCGAAGCCCAAAAGCTGGGCGGCCAGGCGGCGTTCATCGATGCCGAACACGCCCTCGACCCGACCTATGCCGGAAGCGTCGGAGTGGACGTGGACAACCTTCTCATTTCTCAGCCTGATTATGGCGAACAGGCCCTGGAGATCGCCGAAGTCCTGGTCCGGAGCGGAGCCGTGGATGTTATCGTCGTGGATTCCGTAGCCGCGCTCGTCCCCAAGGCCGAGCTCGAAGGTGAGATGGGAGATGCCCACATGGGGCTTCAGGCCAGGCTGATGTCCCAGGCCCTCCGCAAGCTTACGGCCATCGTCGCCCGGTCCAAGACCTGTTTTATCTTCGTCAATCAGATCAGGGAGAAAATCGGCATCTTCATCGGAAACCCGGAGACGACCACGGGCGGCCGGGCGCTGAAGTTCTATGCCTCGATGAGAATCGATATCAGAAGAGTCACTAGCTTGAAGGAAGGAGAAGTCGTGGTCGGGAACCGCGTCAAAGTGAAGATTGTCAAGAATAAAATGGCCCCGCCCTTTAGAGAGGCCCAGTTCGATATCATCTACGGTCATGGTATTTCGAAGGAGGGAGACTTGGTCGACTGCGGAGTGGATTTCGGGCTTCTCGAGAAATCGGGAACTTGGTATTCCTTCAAGGGAGAGAGGCTGGGCCAGGGAAGGGACAACGTCAAGAAGCTGCTTAAGGAAAACCCGGAAGTGGCTGCTGACCTCGAACTGCAGATCAAAAAGAAAGCCGGCATGATTCGTGACGAAAAAGAGGAAAAGGAAAGAGAGACTAAGAGATAGAGTGCTCAAAAGACGGGACTTTTTAAGAATTACGGGTCTGGGTGGAGCGGCCCTGCTCGCGAGGCCTGCTCTTCCCTTGAAAGCAAATTTTTTAGAGGAGGAAAGGCAAATGCCATACGCAGCAAGGGACTATTCCAAACTCATCGGCCTGCCGGGTTTCAGCGAAACCCTGCTGAAGAATCATTTCACGCTTTACCAGGGGTACGTCACAAACACCAACAAGGTCCTGGACACTCTGGCGCAGATGCTCAAGGACGGGAAAACTGCGACGCCGGAGTTCGCTGAGCTCAAGCGGCGCCTCGGCTGGGAATTCAACGGCATGCGACTCCACGAGTATTACTTTGAGAACCTGGGCGGGAAGGAATCCCTCAACCAGGGAGGGAAGCTCGGGAAAAAAATCAGCGAAGACTTCGGCGGTTACGAAGCCTGGGAAAAAGACTTCAAGGCCGTCGGCGCCATGCGGGGCATCGGCTGGGTCGTTCTTTATCAGGACAGCGCCACCGGCAGGCTGGTCAACTTTTGGATCAATGAGCATGATGTCGGTCATCCGGCCGGCTGCAGTCCTGTCCTGGTCATGGATGTCTTCGAGCATGCCTATATGGTCGACTACGGCCTCAAAAAAGCGGATTACATCGAAGCGTTCTTCAAGAACATCGATTGGAAAACCGCGGAAACCAGGCTCAAATAGGAGCCTGAATCAGGCCTTGGCTCTCGGCCCAACGCTCTGATGATCCAGAAAGAGCGGAT
>CAZOKP010000142.1:0-4173 GCA_964580435.1 uncultured Eubacteriales bacterium | reverse complement strand
CGGACTCCGGATCCGTAGGTCACAGGTTCGAATCCTGCCAGGCGCGCTCCCTCTCCGCTTGTCTCTGGCATCCTATCTAAACGGAGTATTGTTCCTTGAGGCCAATCTCTTTATAATACTCGAATCATGGAACTTTTACCCTCTCTAACGAAAGGAAACTGACATGCATCTCCAGTCCATCGATTGGGTCATTGTCTTTGCCACCCTTTCTGTTTGTTTTATCCCCGCCCTGTTCTTCGGCAAACGGTCCGGCAAAAACACTTCGGAATTCTTTGTTTCCGGCCGCGCCGTGCCCTGGTGGCTGGGCGGCCTGTCCATGGTGGCCACAACTTTCAGCAGCGATACGCCCAATCTTGTGACCGATATCGTCCGCCGGAACGGCGTCGCCGGAAACTGGGTCTGGTGGGCGTTCACCCTGACCGGAGTGGCGACGGTCTTTTTCTATGCGCGGATGTGGCGCCGCTCCTCCGTTATGACAGACCTGGAGTTCTATGAGCTTCGTTACTCCGGAAAAGCGGCCAGCATGGTCCGCGGCTTCCGGTCTGTCTACCTGGGATTCTTGTTTAATTGCATCATCATGGCGACGGTCAACCTGGCCGCCTGTAAGATCGCCGCGATCCTGTTCGGTCTGGAGCGATGGCAGACGCTTCTCCTGGTCGGCCTGCTCAACGTGGTTTTCGCCACCGTCACCGGGCTTTGGGGAGTCCTGGTCATCGACATGATCCAGTTCTTCATCAAGATGACGGCCGTCATCGCCGCGGCCTACTTTGCCGTCAAGTATGTCGGCGGGATGGATGTGATGTTATCCACCCTTTCCGCCAAGACAGGACCGAACGGCGTCCACTTCCTGAACATGCTGCCAGATTTCAAGAGTAACTGGGACCTGGCCATTGCCATCTTCATCATGCCGATCGCGGTTCAATGGTGGGCGGTCTGGTACCCCGGCGCCGAGCCGGGCGGCGGCAGCTATATTGCCCAGCGGATGCTGGCGTCGAAGTCCGAGAAAGACTCGCTCGGCTCAGTGTTGTTCTTCAACATCGCCCATTATGTCCTGCGCCCCTGGCCGTGGATCCTGGTGGGATTGTGCTCGTTAATTGTTTACCCCCAGCTTTCGGATATCCAGAAAGCCTTTCCGAACCTCGACCCGAGCCTCCTGGGGCATGATATCGCCTATCCCGCCATGCTCAAGTTCCTGCCGGTGGGCTTTATCGGCCTGATGGTCGGAGGGCTAATCGCCGCCAACTCCTCGACTAATCTCACCCACCTCAACTGGGGCGCTTCGTATCTGGTCCATGATTTTTATCGGCGCTTTTTGCGCAGAGGGGCCAGCGAAAAACATTACGTCATGATGGGACGCCTGGCAACGATCCTCCTGTTCTTCGCGGCCGGGGGAATGGTCTTTGTCCTGGAAACGGCCAAAGACAGCTTTGACATCATCCTCCAAGTCGGCGCGGGCACGGGCCTTCTCTACCTGGTCCGCTGGTTCTGGTGGCGCGTCAACGCCTGGTGCGAGGTGAACGCGATGATCAGCTCCTTTGGCTTCTCCATCATCCTGCTAATCCTCCGCAAGAACGGCGTTATCATCCCGACGCACTACGCCCTCATCCTGACCGTCGTTGTCACGACGGTCTGCTGGCTGCTGACCGCGTACCTAGGCCCGAAAACCGACCGCAAGACGCTTATCGATTTCTATAAGAAGGTCCGTCCCTTCGGCCCCGGCTGGGCATCGATTCGCAAAGAAGCGGGGGTCTCGGAGGCTGAGGCTAAGGCGACTCATGAAAACTTCCCCCTGGCCCTGGTCGGCTGGGTTTCGGGATCGGTCGTCATCTGGTCGGCCCTCTTCACGGTGGGAAATATTCTTTATCGCCGCTGGACCTATGCGTTCGTGCTTTTTGGCGTCTTCATCGTCGGCGGGCTGACCCTGCTCCGCGTCATCAACAGGCTCTGGTCCAAAAATTGAAATAGGGGGACACAATACTTATTTCCCTATTTCCTGTTTGGTCAAGAGCGAGTGGAAACCTTGTTGCCATAGTAGTTCCCCTCATATATAATTGAAGCCAATGGAGAAGGGCACCCAACTATTCGATGGATAACCGAAGAAAAATCTACGTCTCGCTCCTGATTATTATAATCGTTTTTCTGATTGGCGTTGTCGGGTTCAAAATTTTCAGCCCGAAGAGCCCGCTCCTTGATTGTGTCTACATGACGGCCATCACCATTTCGACCATTGGCTACGGGGAAGTTGTCGACCTCAGCGGCAGCCCCGCCGGACGCATTTTCAACGTTTTGTTCATTATCCTCAGCCTGGGCACAATCGCCTTTGCCGTGACCTCTATAACTGCGTTTATCGTCGAGGGACAACTCAAAGATATCTTGGGGAGAAGAAAAATGGACAGGGAAATCGCCAAGCTCAAAGATCACTATATCGTCTGTGGCAGCGATGAAACTGCTCAAACCATCATTCGGGAGCTGCTCCTGACGCAGCGGGATTTTGTCGTCATCGAGCCGTCCAAGGAAAACATAGACAAGCTCGCTTCCCTTGGAAACTTTCTGTATATTTTGGGTGATCCTTCGGAAGACGACATTTTGAAGAAAGCGGGACTCGACCGCGCCAGGGGCATTCTTCTCTCCCTCCCGAAAGATGAGGCCAACCTGTTTGTCACCATTACGATCAGGAGTCTAAACCCTCGCATCACTATCGTGGCCAAGGCCGCCGATGTGAAAGCCGAGAACAAAATAAAGAAAGCGGGCGCCGATTATGTTGTGTCTCCGTCATTTATCGGAGGAATGCGGATGGTCTCCCAGATGGTCCGTCCGGCCGTCGCCTCTTTTCTCGATACGATGTTGTATGACCGCGAGCATGTCCTCCGTTTTGAAGAAGTTCCTGTAAAAACAGGTTCGCCTCTCGCGGGGAAAACGATCGCCGAAGCAAGAATAGGGGAGAGGACGGGAGCTCTTTTGGTTGCGATCATGAGAGGAGAAGCGAGAAAATATGAATTTAACCCGCCCGGAGAGAGGAAGATTCAGGACAATGATGTTTGCGTGCTGATCGCGGGACCCGAAATGATGAGCGCTGTGGAGAGGATTGTCCGCGAAGGCTAAACCGAATCCTTTTCTTTTTCCGGGCTTTCGGGAAGCTCGGCCGGTTTTTCCTCAGTCATTAACTCCAGCCTGTCCGTGAACTTGTCCAGGCGTTTTTCTGCCTCGTCAAACCTTGTCTTGGCATTCCCCAGGTGCGTTCCCAGGGTCTGGAAATCATTCCGAAAGCGGACGAGGTCTCCGCGCAGCTGGGCTAACGTTTGAAAAATAGCCTGAGCCGATTTTTCGATCTGCATGCCCTTGAGCCCCTGCACAATGACCTGGAGATAGGCATAGAAAGAATTGGGAGAGACGGGAATGACACGGTGCGAGAGAGAATACGAGAAAATGCTCCGTTCTTCGCCAAAGGCTTCGTCCTTGAGGATGGTCTCGTAATAGATATTCTCGGCGGGAATGTACATCAGGGCAAAATCGTACGTTCCTTCGTCAGGCAGGATGTATTTGGAGGAGACATCATCGATGTGCTTTTTGACGTCGGCGACGAATTTTTTCCGCAGAGTCTCTTTTTCTTTCGGCGTTTCCTCCTGAATATATTTCTTGAAGTTTTCCAGCGGGAACTTGGCGTCCACGGGGACAATGTTGTTCCCGATCTTGATTGCGGCATCAACTTTTTCCCCACTCTTGAACCGATGCTGCAAAAGATAGTAGGCCGGAGGAAGAATTTGCCCCAGCAGATCGCCCAGGAAGAATTCGCCCAGGCCTCCTCTGAACTTGGGGGCCCGCAGCAGGTCCTCGAGGCTGCTGATGTTTTTGGCTTTCTCCAGGACCTCTTTGGTTACGACCTCGACCTTGCCGAGGTGGCTCTGCACATTTCCCAGGCTCTGCCCGATGTCTCCCGTTGTCTTCTGGAACTGAGAGCTCATGCTCTGTAACTGCTGGTTGAGCTGCTGGTTGAGCTGGCCGATCTGTTGCTGCATCAGGGCGAGGGCCTGATTGTCCGTCTGGCCGCGCTGGATCTCCTCGATTTTGGTGGAAGCGTTTTTGAGAGAGCGGGCCAGGGAGATAATCAAGAGAAAAAGCGCCCCGACGACCACAAGAACAATAATCAGAAAAACGTTGGCGTCCATAAGGATT
>CAZOKP010000141.1:0-4178 GCA_964580435.1 uncultured Eubacteriales bacterium | reverse complement strand
AGGCCCCTTTGGTCGCAGAGCGAAGCTCGAGAAGGGGAGGCAGGGAGCGAAGCGAACGTTGGAAGGGGGAACGCGGAGCGTTCTCCCTCCAAGAAGCCGATGTGGGAAATCGCAGCGTGACTTCGAGCCACATCTCCCGAGCCTCGTCGGGGGGTAAGCCGTGGCAGGACCCCACTCCAAACCAACATGATCACGAAAGCGAAGATGCGATCCGTTAAATCCGGCGAATGGAAGAGCCGGCCGGAATCATTTATAATATTGAGTTCATCCTCGAAACCCATGGAAGAAAAAATTATCCTCAGGGGCGTCAGGGTCCACAACCTGAAGAACATCAATCTCGACATCCCGCTTTACAAACTGATTGCGGTTACAGGGGTGAGCGGCTCGGGAAAATCTTCGTTGGCCTTTGACACCCTCTATGCTGAAGGCCAGCGCCGGTACATCGAATCCCTCTCCTCCTACGCCCGGCAGTTCCTGGAAAGGATGGATAAACCGGACGCTGACCTGATCGACGGCATCACCCCGGCCATCGCCATTCAGCAAAAAGCTGTCACCAAAAATCCCCGGTCCACCGTGGCCACGGTTACCGAAATCCATGATTTTTTGAGGGTCCTCTTTGCCCGCATCGCTACGACCCACTGCCTCAAGTGCGGCCAGCCCGTCCGGCGTGATACCATCGATGCCGTTGTCGAAACCCTGTTCAGGCTTCCCCCGCAGACAAAAGCCCTCATTTCATTCTCCTGGCCTTTGGAGAAGGGGGCGGCCGTCCTCAAGAAGGAAGGCTTTTTCAGGATCGTCAAGGATGATAAAGTCATTGATCTCGATGACACCCGTCTGAAGAAAAATGGGCCGATCGATGTCTTTGTCGATAAAGTGACGCTCGCGCCGGAAGAACGAGAGCGCCTGGTCGATTCCCTGGAATTGGCCTTCAAGAAAGGCGAAGGAAGAGTCAAAGTTCGGACGGAAGGAGGCCGGGAAGTCCTGTTTTCCGACAGGCTGGATTGCAAGACCTGCAGGATCCTCTACGATGACCCGTTTCCGAATCTTTTTTCCTTCAACAGCCCCCAAGGCGCCTGCCCCGTCTGTCATGGCTTCGGCGACCTGGCCGTGCTGGATGAGGACAAAATCATTCCGGATAAAAGCAAGCCCCTTGAGGACGGAGCCGTCGAACCCTGGACAAAACCTGTCTCGCGTTGGTGGATGAAAGAGCTTCTCCGCGCGGCCAGGAAAAAAGGCATCCCGACTCAGGTCCCTTATAAGAATCTCAACCCGGAGGGCCAACGTTTTGTCATGGACGGAGGCGGAAGCTATTCCGGAGTCAAAGGCTTCTTCGACTGGCTGCAGACCAAAAAATACAAAGTCCAGGTCAGGGTTTTCCTGAGCCGATACCGGAAATATGTTCCCTGCCCTTCCTGCAGAGGGACGCGCCTGAATCCGCGCGCCCTGAGCGTCAGGGTCAGCGGCCGCTCCATCGCTGATGTCACGCGGATGACGGTCAAGGAAGCGTTGGGCTTCTTCCGGTCTCTCGAACTCGCGCCTTTCGAGCGCCAGGTGGCGGAGAAGTTGGCCGCCGAAGTCCTCAACCGCCTGAAATTCTTGCTCGAAGTGGGCCTCGACTACATCACCCTCGACCGCATGACCTTCACTCTGAGCGGGGGTGAAGCCCAGCGGATCAACCTGGCCGCCGCTTTGAGCGCCTCGCTAGTCGGGACTCTGTTTGTCCTGGATGAACCGAGCATCGGCCTGCACGCCCGGGATAACCATCGTTTGGTCGAGATCTTGAAATCACTGAAGGAGATCGGCAACACCGTTCTTGTGGTCGAGCATGACCCGGAGATCATCAAGGCCACCGAGTATCTCATCGATCTGGGGCCGAAGGCGGGTGAGGCCGGCGGTGAGGTCCTCTTCTCCGGCCCGATGGCCGATTTCCTCAAGAAGAGCGACTCTTTGACCGCACAATATCTGAGGGGCGAGAAAAAAATCGAAACCCCGAAGCGCCGGCGCCGGGGGGCGGGCTATATCGAAGTCAAGGACGCGTTCAAGCACAACCTGAAACATCTGGACGTCAGGATTCCTCTCGGGACGCTGACTTGCATCACGGGCGTCTCGGGCTCGGGCAAAAGCACCTTGCTTTACGACGTCCTCTATCTCGGCTGGGGCGGAGAAGCCAAGGGTGGATTCAAAGAGATCAGGGGAAGCGAGCTTATCGACAAGGTCATCATGGTTGACCAGTCGCCGCTCAGCACCTCCCCGCGCTCGATCCCTGCCACTTACACGAAGGCCATGGACGGCATCCGCGACCTCTTCAGCGGCACCCGGGAAGCCAGGGCGTTAGGCTTCAGGCCGGGTTATTTCTCCTTCAACACGGCGGGAGGAAGATGCGAAGAATGCAAGGGCGCCGGGCAGCAGATCGTGGAGATGCAGTTCCTGTCCGACGTCGTCCTGACCTGCGACGCCTGCAAAGGGAAAAGGTTCCGCAGCGATATCCTCGAGGTCAAGTACAAAGGGAAGAATATCGACCAGGTCCTGAACATGAGCGTTCATGAAGCCATGGAATTCTTTGCCGACCGGCCGGAAATTCAAAAAAAGCTGGCGCCTCTCGAAGCCGTCGGGCTGGGCTACTTAAGACTGGGACAGCCGACGACGACCCTCTCCGGCGGAGAGCTCCAAAGGATCAAACTCGCTTATCACCTCGTCCACGACCGAGAAAAGAGAATCCTTTATCTTTTCGATGAGCCGACGATCGGGCTCCATCCCGACGACGTCTCCGTGCTCCTGCGCTCCTTCCAGAAGCTCGTCGATGAAGGTCATTCGGTCATCGTCATCGAGCATAACCTGGACGTCGTCAAATGCGCCGACCACGTCATCGACCTCGGGCCGGAAGGAGGTGAGGCCGGCGGGGAAATCGTAGCCCAAGGTGCGCCTGAGGAGATCGTCAAATTTAAAAAATCCATAACCGCCCGCTTCCTCAAACCTTACCTCGCCTGAGGATGTTCCCGCCTGCAGAGACTTTTCTTGACATTCATTTTTCTTCCGTTTATAAACACAAAAGAGAAGGGCCAAAACTTAAGCCCGGGATCTTTGAGGAGGAGAAACCATGAAAAAGTTTCCCGCTTTGCACACGATCTCTGCCATCCTTAAGATTCTTGCCGTGGTCATCGCCATAGCGGCCATCGCTGCCTTTATCGCGATCATTGCGAAAGCACTGCCGCTATCCGGTCAAAATCCTACGCTGATCGAAGCGGCCATTCTTATTGGCGGAGCTTTTTACTTTCTTATGATCTGGGCGATGGCGGAGGGGATTCTCGTTATCCTGGCCATCGAGGAGAACACAAGAAAAGCCCACAAAGAGAGCTGAGCGCCACATTCTTCATTTTCTCTTCCAACTCGTCGTTCCTGAGAGCGCAAGGGGGGCGCACCCGTCAAAACTTCAAGACTCGTCCCCGCGGAGGCGGCATCGATTCCGGGAAAATGCGGCGTCATAGAGGGCTCCAGCGACGACCACCCAAAAAAACACCGACTCGCTCTGTTTGACTCAAAACTTTAGCCTATGCTATAAGCTACAAAGCCGACAAAGAAAACAAAGGAGGCAGGATGAGGAAAGGATGCAGGCTCAGCCTTGTTCTCTTACTCGTCTTCGCTGCGGCCAGCATTAGCGGCAGGGCAATCGCGCTGCGGGAAATCGACTTGCCGCCTTCCGCGGACGCCATCAAAGCCTATGAAAGCTTTGTCGTTGAGCAGATGGCTCTCGATGGGATTCCCGGCCTTTCGGTTGGATTCAGCAAGGGTGATTTCACCTGGACCCGAGGCTTCGGCTACGCTGACCTCGAGAACCGCGTCCCAGCCAAGCCGGAAAGCTCCTACCGGATCGCTTCCATCACGAAAACGATAACGGCCATGGCCCTCCTCCAGCTGGCCGAAGCCGGAAAAATCAACCTGGATTCCGAGATCCAAACCTATGTCCCCTATTTCCCCAGAAAAAAATGGCCCGTGACAGTCCGCCAGCTCCTCGGACACCTGGGCGGCATCAGCCACTACAAGAACTATGCCGCTGAAGGCCACATCAAAGAGCCCAAGGATACCCGCCAGGCGATCGCCGTTTTCCAGGATTTCGACCTTGTCGCCGAGCCCGGCACCCGCTATAACTACTCATCGTACGGATTCAATCTTCTCGGCGC
>CAZOKP010000140.1:1359-4221 GCA_964580435.1 uncultured Eubacteriales bacterium | reverse complement strand
AACCTTGAGCACGACGAGGACGACCTGGGGGGTGTTGGCGGCCTCGTCGCAGTGGATAGTGATATGCCCCGTGTACCTCCCCGGTTTGAGCCCGGCCATGTTGGCATGAACCTTGATGCTTCCGCTGCCCGAGCCCGAGCTGGGAGAGAGGCCCAACCAGCCGACATCTTTTTCGGCCCGCCACCTCAAAGAAGCGCCGCCTGAGACGGCGACGCTGATCGTCTTTTCCTGGGTGTTACTCTGGGAACCGGAGGCCGTAAAAAAGAGCTGCGAGCGTGAAAGGCTGATTCTCGCTTTCCTGATCGACTCGCCTGAATTGCAGGTATGGACATTCATATTCTCTTCTTGTTTTGTCACCTGATCTACGAATATTCCCTTGCCGACATTGAGCAGACCGCCACGACCGTTAATGGTATCCCGCGCCTGGGTGAGCCACGCATTTATGCCGGGATGGTCGGGATGATGCCGGAAATTCGAGTCGACGGGATAAAGGATGTACTTAGCCGCCCAGTAATCAAGGGCGACGGGGTCCTGGCTCGCCAGCAGCTGGTTCGCCCGGAAGGTCGTGGTCGCAGGATTGCCGGTCAGGGACCGATGAGAGACCCAGATGGCATCCACGATATTGAGGACTGGCGTTGCGACCGAAGCGATCATCTTGCCGCATGTCTCTCCCAGGCGGCCGTAATGACGGATGCCGCTCTGGCCGTCGCTCATGGAGACGACGCCATAGAAATGCTTGAGGCTTGCGGTAATTTCCGAGCCGCCCGTATCATGGTGTTTGAGCACGGGCACGTTGACCAGCTTGAGGTTCTTGCCGTAGCCGTTCCCCTGCCAGACTCCTTCCCGGAGCTCGACTCTGTGGCCTCCACGCGTGGTGAAACAAGGATAAGAGACATTCTCATACCTGCGGTATCCGTTCGTCACGTGGTCGCTGCTGCCGATAAAAGTCCCCCTGACCGGGTCGAGGAGGAAAGCCGATACACGGGGATCCCTGAAAATATTGTTCACCAGGAAGAAAAAACTGTGGCGCTCGTCATTGGCGTTGGCGTGGACGCTTGAATCACCATAGTTCGAGCTCGTGTCGCAGTTGAGGCTTCCCCGGCCCTGGCCGTTCTCGAAGAGGACGACCTCGCCCGTGAACCCGTCGGGATGATCCAGGATTCTCTGGACAAGGCCCCGGATGACGTCGCTGTTGGTCGCGCCCCGGTGCTTCCACTGAGCATTGACCTTGATCAAGACGATGTCATCCGGCGCGACGAGCCCGGAGGGCCCGGCGAGCAGATCACCCCCGGAGCCGCGATAGAACTTCAGTCCCGAATCGGCCATGAGGTAAAGGAGTGAATCCAGGCCAATATGGTAGCTGTTGTGCTCAGGGTCGGAAAAAGGGAAATCGGGAATATTTTTGACCCAGAAAATATCGTTGAGGACGGCGGCAGTGGAGATCCCTTTGATGTTGAGGCGGGGGAAAGAAACAAGGTAAGGGGCAAAGACTCCGGCTGCGACTCTTTTGAAGAAATCGCGCCGGCTGATTCCTTGGCCCTGGCGGCGGAGTCTCATGACGGCCTCCTTTTTGAAAACGACATTTTACCAAAAAAACTCTATTTTTTCTATAAAATTTATATATTAAGTAGTCTTTGAACCTTATTTGTCGGCCGCCTTGAAGAACGCGGGCAGATAGGCGCACGTGCTTCTCCAATTGTCTTGCCTTCTCTTAGATTGAGTCGCCGGAAGGGTGGAAATTTGGGGACGCCCCCCAGTTCAATGATTATTTGAGCCGCACTTTCTCGAGCAGCGCCTCAAACCGCGGATCATCACGCAGAGGGTCGAGACGCGGGTCCACTTTTGCAAAAGTTAACCCCGTATCTCTTTCCTCATACGCTTTCTCCAAGTATTCAAAAGCTTGGTTTTTGTCACCGCGCGCTGCAAATATGAGCGCGATCAAGTAGGCCGGAACATAACTTTTTTCTGACCGCTCGATCAGTCCCCGGACTGTCTCTTGAGCTTCTTGTTGATTCCCCGTCACGGCCTGAGCATAAGCTATGTCAGCCAGAAAAAGTCCCTTTCCCCCGGTGAGCTTTTCTGCTTTCTCTAATTCTTTGAGAGCTTTTTTGAATGATTTCTTTTCCAGGTAAGCCAAGCCGATATATTCGTGTGCCCTGGGATAGCCGGGGTCGATCTCGAGCGCCTTGCGGCACTCCTTGATCGCCCGGTCATATTGGCGGGCATAGTAAAAAAGAACTCCGCTGGCTGTATTGACAGGCAACGAGCTCGGGTCGAGCTCTTTCGCTTTTTCGAAGTTGGAAACGGCTTCATCAAAGCGCCCGAGATTCCTGAGGAGGATGCCGTACCATTGATAGGCTGTGGCATAACTGGGGTTGAGGCCGATGGCCCAGTTGAAATCGATCTCGGCACCCATCCAGTCCCAGTCATAATCACTCTTGATAGTGGCCAGGGAAATGTAGCCCTCAGCCAAGGTATCATCAATTTCCAGAGCCTTTTCGGCCGCTTCTTTCGCTTTGGGAAAAGCATCGTTGGGGCGAAGGAAGAAAAGCCCAGCCAGCACATTATAGGCATCCGCTATGCCTGCATAGGCGAGAGCAAATTTCGGGTCTTTAGCGATGGCCTGCTCGAAAAGTTCGATGGATCTCTTGAGCCCCTCTTCAGTCCGCTTATTCCAATAGAAACGGCCCTCCAAATACAAGTTGTACGCATCAGGATCCTGGGTATACCGCTTGACGAGCATATACTCCTGGCCGACAACGAGCTCGATGCGAAGGGCATTGACGATGGCCTTGGAAATATCGTCCTGGATGGTGAAAAGGCTCTCGAGTTTGCGGTCGTATGATTCCGCGAAAAGATGAG
>CAZOKP010000140.1:0-1259 GCA_964580435.1 uncultured Eubacteriales bacterium | reverse complement strand
TATTTCGCTTCCGCCGTTTTTGTCGGTCCGGCTTGTTCACTCTTGGCGCCCCGGCCGAAAAAGAGATAGCCGATGGCAGCCGCTGCCAGAATAAAAATGAGAGCCGCCCCTGCAAGCCAAAGAGTCTTTCGGTGAGGCCGGGCAACCTGCGGGATTTCCGCCGTAACATCCCGCGTCGAAGGAATCTGTTTGGCGATGGCCTTTAGGTATTTAAGAATTTCGTCGGCCGACTGGTATCTTCGTTCACTGTCTTTTTCCAGGCAGCGAAGAATCAGCCGGCTCATTTCCTCTGGAATCTGAGCGTTACGATCTCGGGGGTCCCGCGGTTTCTCTGTCTTGTGTTTCATAGCCAGGATCAAAGGCGTTTCCCCTTCAAAGGGCAGCTCTCCGGTGACCATCTCGTACAAGATTACGCCCAGGGCGTAGATGTCCGAGCCCCGGTCAGCCTCCTTCCCTTCTAGCTGCTCCGGGGACATGTAATCGGGCGTGCCGATGATGACGCCTGTGTCGGTGATCCCGCGCCCTTTCACTGACCTGGCGATCCCGAAATCCATGATCCGGGCGTTCCCGTCGCGGTCGATCATGATGTTCTGGGGCTTGAGGTCGCGGTGGATGACGCCCAGCCTGTGGGCTTCGGCCAGGCCCTCCGAGACCTGCTCGGCAATCATGATCGCTCTTTTGGCGGTGAACTGACCGATTCTTCGCAGTAGGGTTTTCAAATCCTCGCCGGAAACATACTCCATGGTGATGTAGGTTGTGCTCTCGGCGCGCCCGAGGTCGTACATCCGGCAGACGTTCCGGTGCGAGATTTTACGGGCGAGCTTCAGTTCATTGCGGAACCGCTCGATGACACTCTCTTCCGAGGCGATCTCGGGATTCAGGATTTTCAAGGCCACCTGTTCCTTGATTTCTGTGTCGTAAGCCTTATAAACCCGGCCCATTCCGCCCTTCCCGAGCTCTTCGATAACCTGATACCTCTGCGCGAAGGTAGTCCCGACGCTCAATCCCGGGGCCGGGGTCTGCATCGTTGCCGTTTGGGTGAATGAAACCGGCTGCTGTGTGGAGATTATCTGCGTTCCGCACCGATTGCAGAAACGGCTGTCGGCCGGATTTTCAAATTGGCAGTGTGGACATTTCATCTGCTGGAACCTTGCGACGAAAAATAACCCTGAAACTAAAATACCGAGTCAACGGGAAATAGTCAACTCACGAACGGCTCTATTACGAAAAGTGGGGTAAAACAAAGAACGATTAGATAG
>CAZOKP010000139.1:0-4231 GCA_964580435.1 uncultured Eubacteriales bacterium | reverse complement strand
TTAGCCCACCCCACTCTTCCCTTTTGCCTAATTCGAAAGGGCCGGAGGGCCGAGCGACAGAGTAGCTAATAGCCCGAAGCAGCGCTTTTTTAACTGACATTCTTATATTTATTTTATTTTATCATATTTTGCGGGTTGAGAGATAAAAAAAGGGGCTGACGCCGCTCCAAGGCGCCAGCCCCTTCAGCTTCAACTAGAGGTTAGAACCTGACTCTGGCTCCAGCATAAAATCTCGTCGGCAGCAGGATTTCCGTAGCCTCCTTGTAGTCCCAACTCCCGTCATTGTGGCCATAGGCAATCTCGATGGCTGCTTGATTATTAGTCACGTTGTAGATGTCAAGGAAAAGATCGAGAACGACATTCTGGGAAACTTTAAGGCCGTAGTTGAACTTTAAATCAATCTGGTAGTAGGCAGGAGTTTTTTCTTGTCCCGCCACGGCAGCATCAGTGAAAAGGTCGTTCAGCGGCCAGTTGTAATAGATATTGTAAGTTCCGGGGATAAAGATGTAGGATTCAGTGAACCTCATTCCTGAAGACCAGTAGAAAAGCGCTCCGATATCTAGGCCAAAAGGAGTCCTGCAGGTTCCGAAGAGTTTGATTTTGTGGTTAATCGTGCCAGGAGACGGCCCCCACATCCACGGCAGTCTTGGGTCGATTTCGATCATGTCGCCCTGCATGTCTGCGTTTCCATCGGACTGGCTGTTTCCCTTAGCATCTTTAAAAGAATACTGGCCGGCGATAAATGAGCCACTATCAAACCGCTTGGCGACTTCAAAGTCCACGCCGAAGTAATTTCTTTTGGCACCGAAAAGATTAGATAAGAAGTAGTTTACCCCAGCGGGTGGACCTGAAGCCGGATAGCCGAAATCTTCATAGGTGAGAAGGTATGGCCTATAGAAGTTACCGTATTCATCATCCTCGTAGAGGTCGGCATTGGTATAGATGTTCATATCGTAATCTTCAATGATGTTCCGGTCGTAGCGCCAATAGACCTGAGTGGCAAAGACCAGGTTATTTGCGACTTCTATTTCGTGTGTCAAGGAAAATTCTCTGGACAGACCATCCTTTGTATTGGGGGTCCAGACGCAATCCCTGACCTCGGCTGAACCACGGACACGATAGGAGAACCAGTCATTGTTGAGCCATAGCTGTTCGTTCCTGACTCGGCCTGAAACGTTTCCGGCAAAGTGAATCATAGCAAAAGGCATCGGGTCAGAAAAATGTCCGTAGAAGGCTGTCAACTTATGAGTGCCTCTTGCGCCAATATTCCAAACCAATCCGAGCCTGGGCAGAAACGTTGACTTCATGTGGAGGATGGTGCCGCCTTCCGAGTTTAGGTAATTGTGATCTTCGACCCTCAGTCCAGCGTTGAGCGTGAAGTAGTCGCTGATTTTCCAGTCATCCATTATGTAGCCGGTCCAACGCTTCGCCCGGACTTTGTTGACCCCTACTTTCGCATCCATAGTTCTCCAGAAGTTCAGCCCGTACTGATTCGCCGTGGTGAAGGTGGCTGCGTAGACCTCATCCAGACTGATAGAATGATCTCCATTAGCATCCAGCGCATCAGATGTGCTACCCCAATTATTGTTCAGGGCATTTTGAACCAAAATGGATTCGCTCCTGGTAAAAACGCGGTTGCTCACAAGATCTCCGAGACTCCATCCGCTCAGGTTCGGGTCCAATGATCTTAGGTCTTCTCCATAAGGATAGTATATGTTCTCCGTATCGTACTCATTTGCGTACATCAGGCCCGCCTTGATCCTCTGGCTGCCCAGGTACCACTCAAAGTTGCCGCTGAACTGATCTCTCGAAGAGCTATTATCAGAAGCATTTTGGAACGATCCAAACTGCCACCCATAAATCGGCGGATAGGTCCCGGCGATAAACCAGAGCCTGTCGCGAGCTCCCGCTTCCTCAAAACGGGGATAATTTTTGTTCGCCCACCAGAAGTGCCCATAGCGAAAATCAGCGATGATATTTTCTCCGAAGACATGTTGATAGAACCCGCTGTAGACGCCCATGTTGTATTCGTTTATCGATTCCATGGTCTTGATCAGGTTCATGTCGCGGTTGCCATCGACTTTATAATCATCCAAGAAATACGTAAGCACAAATGAATCGCTCGGAGTCATATTGTAAGTCAGCTTTCCGAACAAACCCAACCGGTCCATGGTGTAGTCAACTTCTTCTCTGGCAGCAGACGCTGATTGCGAGAGATGATACGTGCTCGAATCACTTCTGTACTGGCCGGATGCGAAGAACCAGAGCTTGTCTCTCAAGATCGGGCCGCCCAAGGTCGCAGCCGTGTCGTACTTGTTTTCTTTGTACCCTTCGAGCATGCTTGGATCAGGGGCATCACTATAGACGCTCCCGCCATAGGGGAGAAAGAACGTTTTCGGAAGAGTATAAAAGTTGAGCGAACCTGAAAACCTGTTGCCTCCCGCTTTGGTGACGATATTCCCTACGACCCCTTTTCCTCCCCCGTATTCAGCCGGGACACCAGAGGTCATCAGCTCTTGCTCCTGGATCACTTCGTTGTTAAAACTCATTCCGGCCCTTTGAGAGGCTGTGCCGGAGGTGCCGGTGATGTTCATGCTATCAAGGAAATAGGCGTTGTCGCGAGAGCCTCGTTTGCCTCCGGTACTGCCCTGGGCCGACCTGTCAGAATAGTTCATCCCTCCCTTGCCGGCCGGATCTTCGGGCGTATCCCTTCCCTGAGAGTTGGGGATAACGTTAACTCCTGCCGCCAACTGGAGATAACCGACGAAATCTCGAGCGATTGGAAGCGACTCAACCGTTTCATGAGTCACATGCTCGGCTATGACCGATTTTGTCGTATCAACATCAGGAAGGACCGCAACAACCGTAACGCTCTCCTCGAGGGTTGTGGGTTTCAACGCTACCGTTAGGAGCGTCTGCCTGTCCAATGAAACTTCGATCATTTGGGAGATTTTTTCTTGGAAGCCTGTGATTGTCGATTTGAGTTCGTACACCCCAGGCGTCAGGTTGATGAACAGGGCCTCTCCACTTTCATCTGTTACGGCAGTTTTGGTGCCCATCATGATCGGACTCGAAAGAACCATCGTGACTCCGGGCACCCGGGTGCCTTCCTCATCGACCGTGATGACCCGGAGCGTTCCTTTTTGAGCTTGGCCGAAGAGGCCAGCGGCAAATATCAGCAGGACAGGCAACAGCACCAAGAAAGATTTAAGTTTTCTTGTCATTTTTTTTCCTCTTCTTGTTTTCATGTTTTTCTCCTTCCCAAATTCCTTGTGAGAGAACACGTTCTCTCTTTCCCTTTTTTCTTCATGATGATGGATCGCCTTCGATTCTTACCTCCTTAAAAGTCTTTTGAAAGATACGAATCAGGGCAGTGCAGTGGATTGCCCTTGACGAATTCTCCTATGGTGCCGGATGGCTCGCCTGTTGAGAAACTGCAGAGAATGAAGAACAGCATGAGCAATATGACAATCAAAATAAGCGCCTTCTTCATTAAACCTCCTTTTTTATCCCGTCCTGTTTAAGGCAAAAAATATGCCAAAAAAAATCCAAAACAGCCGAAAGCCTCCAATTTTTCGATATCCCCCTTATTGCTTTTGTTTTTTTGCTTTGAACTGGCCCGGGAAAGGAGATTTTTCTTTCGACGATTTGTCCAATTTCTGGACGCCGCGGCGGAAATTGACCGGGCAAAAAATTGAGAACTTACAGATAATAAAAGAAATATGCGCCTGAAAACAGTTAATGTCTAATTATTAGACGTATTCAGCCCCGGGCGGATGATTTGCATTCTGTGTTTGCACTCCAAGCCGACACATTTTTGGAATATCTCCTGGCTATTTTGAAGATTCTGCGGCCCGCACTCTTAATGTCAGAGCGTTGGCATATTTTTTGCAAAAATTAAAATGCCCATTTCGAGGTGAAAAATCAATTCAGGCAGGTTTTTCGAAGGAGGAAACAATGGCTTCGCCTATAAACAATTTCGCCCTTCCTAATAAAAGTCTTCTGGCCGGCTTTCAAAGCGAGGCACTGGACGTTCTCCTGGACAAGAAGATATTTCACCTCTTCATGGAATATTATGCTTTGAAGGGAGACATCCACTTCAAGGATTTCTTTGATAAGATCGAGCACTCCATACTCACGGCCTCGTTATCGATGTTCGGAGGGAATCAGAAGAATACGGCCCGGTTCTTGGGACTTAAATACACCACCCTGAATGAAAAAATCAAAAAAC
>CAZOKP010000138.1:0-4283 GCA_964580435.1 uncultured Eubacteriales bacterium | reverse complement strand
CCCGCCAACCACGATGCTTTCTTGCACAGCGTCAGGACAGGCTTCCTTATTTTTTCTGCCCTGTGTTTGGCTGGCGTGTTTGCTTCGCTGGCCAGAGGGAACAGGAAGCCGCTCTCCGTTGACATTGCCCTTCGCGGGTGATAAACGTTTTTTTCATTAAAGGAGTAAGAGAAATGGTTTCACGGCGTAACTTCCTGAAATTCGGTGGGTTATCCGTCACGACGTTTGGTTTTTTGAGCAAGATGTTCGGTCAATCTCAGCAAGCCGAAACATCACCGCTCAAGGACATGGTCGCTGACGTGAAACCTTTGACCGCGAAAGATTATGCCGCGCGTCTGGAGAAAGCCCGGCAGCTGATGGCCGAGCACAAAGTGGACGGCCTTTTCCTGGAAGGGGGAGTGAACCTTCAATACTTTACCAGCGTCAACTGGTGGAGGAGCGAAAGGACGTTCGGCGCCGTCTTCAACCGGAAACGGGCGGCCATTTGGGTCTGCCCGGCTTTTGAGAGAAAGAGAGCTGAAGAACTCATTCCTCAAGGCCAGGAAATTCGGACCTGGGAGGAGAATGAGAGCCCTTATCAGTTGATCGCCGGCATTATGAAAGACCTTGGGCCTGCGGGCGGCCCTCTGGCAGTTGACCCCTCGATGCGAACTTTTATTTATTACGGACTCCGCCGGGATGAGCCGCAGGTCAAGCTTGTTGATGGCGCCGTGATCACCGAAGGCTGCCGTGGCGTCAAGACAGAAAAGGAAATCGCTTATATGGACCTGGCCAATAAAATCACCAAGCTGGCCTATCGCGAAGCCTTCGGCCGGCTTCGTGAGGGGATGAGCGCGCGAGACTTATCCGCGGCGATTAGCACTGCTCACCAGCAGATGGGTGTCAGCGGAGGCGGCGGGCCTCAGTTCGGTCCCAACACGGCTTTTCCTCATGGCTCACAGGTTGTGAGGGATCTCCAGAGGGGCGATGTTGTTTTGGTCGACGGCGGTTGCGCCGTGGAAGGCTTCCGGTCGGATATCACCCGCACCATCGTCTTCGGCTCTCCGACGGATAAGCAGCGCAAGGTCTGGGACATCGTCAAGCGGGCCCAGGACGCGGCGCTTAAGGCGGCGCGGCCCGGAGCATCCTGCGAATCCGTTGACAGGGCGGCTCGCCGGGTCATCGACGAAGCCGGGTTCGGACCGGACTATAAATATTTTGTCCACCGCGTCGGGCATGGAATCGGGATGGAGGGACATGAATATCCCCACCTTGTCCAGGGAAATACGCTGGAATTGCAGCCGGGCATGACCTTCTCGAACGAGCCCGGGATTTACATTTACGGTGAATTCGGCGTCCGCATCGAAGACTGCATGGTTGTCACGGGGGACGGAGCCCGTATCCTGGGCGGCATGGAGGCGACGGCTATAGACCAACCCTTCAGCGTATGAACTCTATCTTATTTTTTGAGGAAGTCTAAGCCCTTATCTTTGTTCTCGTACTTCCAGCGGTAATAATCTTTTCTCACGAGCTTTGCGGCGGCCTCTTCATCGATGATGAATTTGGCTTGAGGATGGAGCTGCAGCGCGGACGCGGGATTGGACGCAGAGACCGGGCCCTCTATAGCGCCGGCGACAGCTTTTGCCTTGTCCTTGCCCGAAACCAGCATAAGGATCATCCTGGACTCCAGGATTGTTCCAACGCCCATGGTCAGGCAGAAACGGGGGACATCTTTTTCATCCTTGAAGAAATGGGCATTGGCCTTGATGCTCTCTTGAGTCAGCGTTTCGAACCTCGTTCGCGAAGAAAGCGAGGAGCTGGGTTCGTTGAATGCGACATGTCCGTTGACGCCGATGCCAAGGACCTGGATGTCGATCCCTCCGAGGCGGCGGATTTGCATCTCATAAGCACGGCAGTGTTCTTCGATGTTGTCAGGCCTTCCCCTCAGGAAATGGGTGTTCTCTTTATTGATATTGATGTGCCGAAAAAGATGATTGTCCATGTAGAAGGCGAAGCTTTGCGGGTGAGTCTCTTCAAGCCCTAAATATTCATCTACGTTGAAGGTTGCGACGCCGGAAAAATCGATCTTGCCTTCATTGTAGAGAGCGATGAGCTTCTCATAGAGTCCCAGCGGCGTCTGGCCGGTGGGCAATCCCAAGATGAGGGAATTCTTTTTCTTCCAGGCGCGCAGGATGATTCCCGCTGCCTCTTCACAGACCTCGTTGTAATCAGGCTTGATGATGATTTCCATGGTGCTGTCCTTTCTTATATGTTTAGCGCCTCTCGTAAGACTCCACTATGGACTGGTATACGAGACTTCGGAACTTACCGTGGAGGTCGCTCGTCCCAGCAGGAAGAAGCTGCGTCATGAGAACAGCAACAAGCTTCTCGGCGGGGTCGACCCAGTAGACAGTGTGATAGGCGCCGCCCCAGCCGAAAGTGCCCACTGTCCCGGGCTCGCCGGTTCGGCCGAGCCGGTCAGTGAGCCAGAATCCCAGCCCGAAGCCCTGGGGGCCGTAAAGGTTGCCCACGTGATTGACCGTCATAAGCTCAACCGTCTTGGGACTGAGGAGGCGTGCTCCGTTAAACTCGCCGCCGTTGAGGAGCATGAGGAGGAAGCTGGCATAGTCCTCGGCCGTCGACAGAAGTCCGGCTCCGCCTGAGTAGCAGACGCGGGGCCCTTTGACATAGAAATTATCGCGGGCGTCCTCGACGAGCTTGATGCCCCCTTTTTCGTCTACTCCATAGGCAGATGTGAAACGGGCGATCTTGTCCTCGGGCAGGAAAAAACACGTGTCCGCCATGCCCAACGGGCCCGTAATCCTTTTCGCCACGAAATCGGCCAGGCTCATCCCCGAGACGCGTTCCACAAGGTATCCGAGGACGTCGGTATTGTAGCCGTAAACCCATTTCTCGCCCGGCTGAGCGTCGAACGGCAGGGTCGTCAGTTTCTTTATGACGTCCCCGATGGGCACAGGTTTATCCGCCAGAAACCAGCCGAAGATTCCGGCCGCGACATATTCAGCCTTGGCCGGTCCGTCCCCGTAAGAGATTCCCGCCGTGTGGGTGAGAAGATCGCGGATGGTGGTGGGCCGTTTGGCCGGGACGATCGAGTAGCCCCTGGCGCCCTTGCCCGATCTCTGGACGGCGACGCGTGTGTTGGCAAACTCGGGAATGTACTTTGAAACGGGATCGTCGAGGAGGAGCAGCCCCTCCTCCTGGAGCATCATCACCGCGACGCTCGTCACCGCCTTTGACTGCGAAGCGATTCGGAAGATGGCGTTCACGGGCATGGGAGTTCCGCTGGCGAGGTCGAGTTTCCCAAATGCTTGGGAATAGGCCACTTTTCCGTTTCGCGCGAGAAGCGTCACCATTCCCGCAACTCTCCCCTGGTCGACATATTCCTGCATCACCCGGGTGAGCCGGTCCAGACGCTCGGCCGAGAGCCCGACCTCCTCAGGTCTTGCCGTGGGAAGCGAGGCCGCCTGCACCAAAACGGCCACTGCAAATAAAACAGCCGCTATAACAGCATGACGGCGGAGTGAGGACAAGAAGGCGCGTTTTTTCATGGCTAAACTCCCTTTCCTTTCATGGATATTTTTCGGATAAGCCACCGCTTCAATATAAAGACCGTGAAGCGGCATGTCAACCCGATGCATGAAGATGAGCGTGGCGGCCCAATTCTGAAGAGATTGATTTTCAGGACGTGTTTTTATTTTCCTTTTTTGTCGGGTCCTTGGTATCTAATAAAATGATAGATAAAGATTTCGCCTGTATTCAGGCGAGCTCGAGCACAACGGCGGCTATTCCAAAAACCAGGGCCAGGTTGATGGAGGCGATCCAGTGATAAAAAAGAGGGCCGGGTTTCCCTTTTTCCTGGGAGGTGATTTTCTTATACTGGAAGGCGTACTTCGGAGCCTGGACCCGAAGCCAGAGGAAGCTCACCGGAATCTTTCTGCGGCGCAGGTCATCATAAATCCGCAGGCTCGTCACGACATTCCAGATCGCGCACGCGCCCGCCACGACGGCGAGAAAGATGCTCAATTTCATTGGCCTACCTCGCTAATGCCCGTCTCTCTATTGTTATTTATATCTCCGTTTCCAACTGGGTATTCCCGGCAGGATCCCGGACGACCCGCCATGATCATTTTGCCCGTCCCCATCTCTTTTCGGCCTCCACTTCATTATTGCGCGTAATTCTCTTATATGCAACCAGGCTATTCTTGAGGATTGCCTCTCTATTTCCGTGATGGGGGCGGGTCCTGTCGCGGTTCACCCCCGGCGCCCTCGCGGTCAATCATATT
>CAZOKP010000137.1:0-4304 GCA_964580435.1 uncultured Eubacteriales bacterium | reverse complement strand
CGCTCATACGGACTTCTCACCACATCATCCCTCCCCTCATCCCCCAGGCGGGGACTAACGCCGTGCCACCCCTCCCTGAATCACCGCCCCAATCACGGAAACGAAGATAGCCTCCATCTGTCGCGGAATCGGAGCCGATTTCTGCCTCCGGTCAATCGAGGAAAAACGCCAGGGCTAGGAGAAGGAGAAGGGAGAATGTAAAAACGGCGATCAGCGGATTCCGCAGAAGGCTCTCGGGCTCTTCCATGATTTCTTTTTCTTGAAGCGTCTTGCGGATGAAAAGGTAAAGATAGACAAGGAGCAGAGGAGATATATAAATGAAGAAACGGAGCTCGAAATCCAGGGCGAAATAAAGGAAACTTATGAAGAAAATGACAGCGCTGGCGATCATCCCCAGAAGCAGGGAATTCCTGGAATATCTTTTATGGGACAACCTGTAGTTGGCTGCCTTATCTCCCAAGAGTCTGAACTCCGACAGCCTCTTGGCCTCCATCAAGAAATTCCCAAAGGACCACCAGCACACGAGAAGGCTCGCCGGAGGGAAAATATTCTGGGGGGAGAAGGCATACCAGCCGATGAGAAAACGGATGGGATTATTGGCGGATTCGGAGATGGCGTCCAAGAAGGGGATGTCTTTTGTCCGGACCGGTTTGAGATTGTAAATAAACCCGGCCACAAGCAGGGCAAGCAAGGACAAGAAGAAGGGCTGAGAAAAGAAGGCCGAGGCGAGGACGAAACTTGTTGCGGAGAGAACGATGCCCAGGAGTAGGAACGGCCCTTTTTTGATTTCGCCCTGGATGAGCGGGCGGAGGCGCTTCTCCGGATGGTGGACATCATAAGGCGCATCAACGATTTCATTGATGATATAATTGGCCGTCGAAATGGCCCAGGTCAGCAAAAAAGCAAGGGCCAGACGGAGAAGGAGAGACGGAAGGCGGAACGAAGAAAAAAAATCGCGGTTGAGAAAGAAAAACCCGGCGCTGCCTATAAAAATAGCGGCGCTGCGGGGCCATCTTTCGAGACGCAGGGCGCGGGCGTAAGCGCTCAACCTGTTTTTACCTTCCGGGCATAGATTTCAAAGGAATCGCCGAGGGCCAATTTTAGCGGAATTCTTTTCAAAAAAGAAGCAAGGGAGGGATTCCGAGAAAAACTTTGGAGAAAGGGTCTCCTTGAAACCAGGTAGTGAGCGCTGAAGGTCCAGGTGTAGCGTCTCTCGCGGAAAATGGAAAATCCCGCCCGCCCGAGAAGCGCAGCCAAAGATGACCGCGAGAAGAAAGACAGGTGGGCCGGGCGGAAATGCCACCATTTCCGGCCGGCCATTCTTGCAGCCAGGGTGTGGATATCGGGAGTCACAAGAGCAAGAATACCCGCAGGCCGCAGAATCTGGCTGGCTTTTTTTACGGCGTCATAAGGCAGGGGAGCGTGCTCGATGAAATCAATCATCGTCACGGCGCTGTAATGGCCTTCCCTGAGCGGGGCCGTTTCAAAGTATCCTTCCCTCAAACGGAGATGATATTTCTCCTCCGCCACTCTCACGGCCCAGGAGCTGGGCTCAATTCCGTCAGGCTGCCAGCCGCGCCGTTTGGCGAGGCCGAGAAGAATGCCGGTGGCCGCGCCCACATCGAAAAGCGGTCCCTTTTCCGGACTGAGTTTTTCGAGATAAGAGAGGATCCGGAGAAAATTCTTGGAACGACCCGCTGCTTCTTCCTCATAAAGGGGGTCTTCGGTCAGGCGGTAAAGCGAGAGAAGATATTCCGCCGATGGGGCGGGGTTGGCGAAGATGTGGCCGCAGTCCCGGCAGATGCTGAGGTCCCAGGTCGCACCGTATTGGCTGTCCGTGATCTTGATCTGGTCCTGGGTGAGATGGTCAGGGCTGAAGGTGCTCTTTTTGTAAGGTCGGAACTCCGGGCTCGTACAGGCGGGACAAGCCGTCAGCCTCACCAGCCGGGGTTGCTCTTGTCTCATTTCAGCGGTTGAGGAAATTTTTGAACCAGAAATCGACGTAGCGGCGGTCGGAGTTTTCTTTTTTCTTGCCTCTATATCCGTGCCTTTGGCCGGGATAGAGCACGAAATCAAAAATCTTATCATTGTCCATCAAGACATTGATCAGCTGGATGGTGTTTTGCATGTGGACGTTGTCATCCAAGTCTCCATGCTCGAGGACGAGGACGCCCTTGAGCTTCTGGGCATGGGTGAGGACCGAGCCGAACTCATAGCCGTCCCTATTCTCCTCGGGTTTGTCCATGTATCTTTCGGTGTAGATCGAGTCGTAGAGTTTCCAGTCAGTGACGGAATACTGGGCATAGCCGTGGGTGAAATAATCAGCGCCGTAGGTGAGGGCCATGCAGGTCGCATAGCCGCCGTAACTCCCTCCGGTTATTCCGATCTTGGTGCTGTCCACAAACGCCTTCTGCCGGAGCCACTTAACGGCCTCAATATAATCGTGCATTTCCCACTTGCCCAAGTTCCGGTGCATCAAGGACATGCCCTTTTTTCCGAAGTGTGCCGACCCCCGGTGATCGACGCTGAAAACGATGATTCCCTCTTGGGCCAAATATAAAGAGGAAAGCCGGGGAAAAGAGTTGGTGACATCACTGTCGCCCGGGCCGCCGTAGATCGTAAACAACACCGAATATTTTTTCTTCTGGTCAAAACCCGGCGGAAGAATCCAGGAAGCGGGCAGGAGGTAACCATCTTCTGTGGGGATCGTAAAAAGCTCCTTTTTTGCCAAGGCGTACTCTTTGAGCTGCTGCGTTTGGCCCAGGCTGGTGGTTCTAATCCACGTCCCATCGCTGCGGTAGAGATCTTGCTTGCCCGGGTTATCGATACTGGAGAAGTCATCGATAAAATAGCTCCCGCCGGGGGAGAGAGAAACGGAATGAGTTCCGGGTTCGTTGGTGAGCCGCTCAAGGCCTTGCCCATCGAGCCCGACCCTGAAAAGATGCATCTCTGTGGTCTTCTCCTTTCTGGCCATGAAATAGACCTTCCCGTTGTTTTCATCCACCTGTCTGATCCCTTCCACGGACCATTCGCCTGACGTCAGTCGGCTCTTCAGCTTGCCTTTGAGGTCGTAATAATAGAGATGGCTCCAGCCGTCCTTGTCGCTCCTCAAAAGAAGACCGCTTCCGTCTTTGAAGAGATAAAGGTCTTCGAAGAACTCGACCCAGGCGGGCTGTTTTTCGTCGTAGACTTCCTCTCTCTCACCTGTCTGCGGGTCGACGCTGAAGATTTTGATATTATCCTGGCCGCGGTCCATCCACTGATAGGCCAGGCGGGAACTGTCGGAGAACCAGATTGGATAAGCCACGTATTGATCGGCATTTTCATCGACATCGACCCAGACGGTTTTGCCGTCGGAGAGGCCGACGATCCCCAGCTTCACCTTGGGGTTGGGGTCGCCAGGCTTAGGGTATCGCTGAATCTCCAGCTCGCCCTGGACGCCCGTGGAGCGGATCATCGGAAAGGCGGGAACAGGACCATCGTCAAAGCGAAGAAAGGCGATCCGGCTGCTGTCGGGAGACCACCAAAAAGCGGCGTACTGGGACCTCCGGATGGATATCTCTTCCATATATACCCACGATTCCCAGCCGTTCAAGACGGTCTCCGATCCGTCCGCTGTGAGCTGGCATTCGAGCCCACTCTCGAGGTTGTAGGCATAAAGGTTATGGGCCCGGGTGTAGGCGATAAACTTCCCGTCGGGGGAGAAGCGCGGGTTCTTTTCTTCCTCGGGGGTGGCTGTGAGGCGTTTGAACTTTTGGGTTTTCAGGGAATAAAGATAAAGGTCGTTTGTGAACGAGAAGATGAAAGTCGAGTAATCCTGGCTTGGAGCCGAGTACATCAATGTGCCGAAGACTTGAGGAAGGTTCTTCGCCACGCTGAAATCTATAATGAGGGTCTTCTCTCCGGTTTTGGCCGAGACCTTGAAAAGACTTATGCTGTTGGTCTCTTCATTCTGCTGGCGAAGAAGGTAGTTCTCATCATCGAGCCAGGAGACCGGCATCATGAATCTCATGGGACCGCGGTCCCTGCTCTGGAAGGCCTGTTCATAAGTTAGCCTCCTTGTCCCCTGTGGGCCAGAACCGCTGGCGAACACAACAAAACAGAGGCCCAGAAATATCGCCTGCCCGAACACAATTCTCTTTCTCAACATGACCGACCTGTTCCTCATAATTGCGCTGTTATTGAGGTTTATAAATATTATTATGAAATCCGATAAGGAGCAATACTCTTGTTAAAGTGGTTGCATCTTTATTTCCGTGATGGGGGCGGGTCCTGTCGCGGTTCACCCCCGGCGAGGCTCGGGA
>CAZOKP010000136.1:0-4408 GCA_964580435.1 uncultured Eubacteriales bacterium | reverse complement strand
CGCCTAGTAGTTGTTCGTGAAGGACCTGAGCTTCCGGCTCCGGCTGGGATGCTTCAGCTTCCTGAGCGCTTTGGCTTCGATCTGCCTGATTCGTTCACGAGTAACCTTGAATTGCTGACCGACTTCCTCCAGGGTGTGCTCGTTTCCATCCCCCAGCCCGAACCGCATCTTCAAGACTTTGCCCTCTCTCTCGGTGAGAGATTTCAGGGCCTCCTCGATCTGCTCGCGGAGGTTGATATGGATGACCGTATCGGGGGGCGAGGGCATGAGCTTGTCTTCGATAAAATCCCCCAAATGACTGTCCTCTTCCTCTCCAATGGGCGTCTCCAGGGAGATCGGCTCCTGGGCGATCTTGATGATCTTGCGGACCTTGTTCACCGGCATATCCATCTTCTTGGCGATCTCTTCGCTGGTGGGCTCTCTGCCGATTTCCTGGACGAGGCTTCTGGAGATGCGGATCAGCTTGTTGATCGTCTCGATCATGTGAACGGGAATCCGGATGGTCCTGGCCTGGTCGGCGATAGCCCGGGTGATGGCTTGCCTGATCCACCACGTGGCATAAGTGGAGAACTTGTACCCGCGCCGGTATTCGAATTTATCCACGGCCTTCATCAACCCCATATTCCCTTCTTGAATGAGGTCGAGAAACTGGAGGCCGCGGTTGCTGTATTTCTTGGCGATGGAAACAACAAGCCTCAGGTTGGCCGCCACGAGCTCCTTTTTGGCTTGGTTGCTCACCTTCCTTCCGGTGGTGATGGCTCGAATGATCTTTCTCAGGTTCTGGGCATCGAGGCCGATCTCTTTGTGAAAGACCTTCAGCTGCTTGCTGACCTCCTTGATTTTTTCCTTGAGCGCGGCTTCCGTCTTTTTGCCCCTGGCGCGGTTTATGGCTATGGTCAATTCTTCTTTGGCGTCTTCGAGATCATTGATGACCTTGAGCTTTTCCCGGAGGGTGTCGATGATCTTTTCCCGTTCGCTCGAGCGGATGTTGAGCTCACGGATAAGGCGGCTCATCTTGACGATGATCCGGCCCCGGGCAAAATTGTATTTTTTAGCGGTGGGGATACTGTCGAGTTTGCGGCAGACCTCCCTGATTTTCTTTATTTTGGCCAAAACCTGCTTCTTTTTCTCTTCAATCCTGTCCTCGGTGATCTCCTCGTCGGTGAGGTCGAACACTTCCTGAAAGACCAAGGGATTAATCTTGATCTCCTCCTCCAGCTGGAGGACGAAATTGAGGACGAGCCGTGTCTTGGAGAGCGCCTTGATGATGGATTTTTCCCCGCGCTCGATTTCTCTAGCGATGGCAATCTCACCCTCCCTGGTCAGCAGGGAGATATTGCCCATTTCTCGGAGATAGAGCTTAACCGGATCGGTCGTCCGTTCCAGGCCGTGGACAGAGACGAGGTCGCTCTTTCTCCTCTTCGGGACGAGGTCTCTTTGCTTGGAGTCGAGAATTTTGATGCCGTAATCGGTCATGGAGCTGAGAAAATCATCAAAATTTCCTCCTGACTCCAGGTCATCATGGAAGGTCTTGTCGACTTCTTCGAAGAGGAGATATCCCTGTTTTCTCCCTTTCGAAAGGAGCTGGGTAATTTCGTCTTTTTGAAATTTATGATCAGAAGTCAAGGCGTGCACCTCTTGGAAAAAAGATTTTTTCTTTTTTATTATAAATAACTCCGTTTTTGCCCATTTTGTTCCTTTACATCGCCACGATTTGCTTGGTCAAAGTCTGTTTTTGTGAAAGCAGGCGGGAGAGCTTGTCTTTCTCGCCGTTCCGCTCGCAGCGGACGATTTCTTTCTGGAGGATTCGCAGCTGGCTTTCGAGCAGGATCTTGCGCAGGGATAGCAGGCAGTCCAGGGCCTCTTCCTCGGTCCCCTTTTCGGCTTGCTCCAGCATCATCTGCGAGAGACACCGGGAGAGATTGGGCTCCACGGCGCGAAAAAGCTCGGGGAAAACGGCCCTTTTTCCTTTCTTATGATTCTCCACGATGAGCTTAAACGCCGGCTCGCTTTTGAGTCCCCTGAAATCGTCCTCTTTGGCTTTTGTCAGGACCTGGGAGGCCACCGCGTGATTCTCGAGAAGGATCTGGAGGAGCCTTTTTTCGGCGGGGAGGAAGAAATCGCTCTCCTCCATGTTTTTTCCGATGGACTTGCCTTTAATCCTGTCCCTGAGGAGCTGTTCCTCTAAATTGAGATATTCGCTTAACTGCCTAAGATGTTCGCTGCCTTCTAAAATCTTAGGATTTACCCCTACGAGGTTAATTATTTTTTCTGCGATTTGGATTTTTTCATAAAACGAATTAATCCTGTCCTTCATGGAAAAGTGATCGACAAGGAACTTAATTAGCGGCGCACTTCCTTTTTTGAGCTGCAGGAGATAACGTTCCTTCCCATATTTTTGGAGGTAGCTGTCTGGGTCCAAATTTTCAGGCAAGATGACGATCTTTGGGCTTTGACCTTGTTCGATGAAGATTGAAATTCCTCTGGAAGTAGCCATTTTTCCGGCGGAATCTCCATCATAATTGATGATGATGTTCGTTGCGAAACGCCGAGCCAGTTCCGCTTGGTCAACTGTCAGGCTTGTTCCCAGGGAAGCGGCAATGTTTTTGATCCCGGCCTGATAAAGGGAAGCAAAATCTGTGTATCCTTCGACCAGGATGAGTTCTCCAGCTTCCCGAACAATTTCCTTGGTCCAGTTCAGGCCGTAAAGAACCTTGCCTTTGGAATAGACCGGAGTATCGGGGGAGTTCAGGTATTTTGGGTCGGCATCGATGACGGTCCGGCCGCCAAAAGCAACTACTTTTCCGGTGAGGCTGAAAATCGGAAAGATAACCCGGCCCCTGAAGCGGTCGTATAAATCGGGTTTTTTCTGCCCTGGGAGGATAAGACCGGCTTTTTCAAGAAGCGGAAATTCGACCCCCTTTCCCTGAAAATACGTGAGAAGCGCGTTCCAGGAGTTGGGCGCGTAGCCGATTTTGAGCACTTCGAGCGTCTCCCCGGAGAAGTTCCTTTTCCGGAGATAGCCCATAGCTCCCTCTCCCTCCTTAGTGTTGAGCAAGTTCCTGCGGAAAAAGGCGAGAGCTATCTCGTTGATTTTAAATATTTTTTCTTCCAGTTTGACGAGCTCAGGAGAGAGCTTGCTCTGGCGGGGAAGGGGAATATGGTATCTCTCGGCAAGATATTTCAGGGCTTCGGGAAAGCTGAGATTTTCCTTCTCCATGACCAGAGTAAAGACATCCCCGCCCACGCCGCAGCCGAAGCAGTGGAAGAGCTGCTTTTCTGCATCGACCGTAAAAGAGGGACTTTTTTCCGAGTGGAAGGGGCAAAGACCGACATGCTTTTTTCCCCTCGTTCTTAAGGTCGTATAGAGAGAGGCGATTTCGACAATATTGGCAACCTGCCTGATCTGATCGATGATTTCCATGCTTAGCGCGAAATTCTGCCGAACTAGGTCTACGTAAATATAGGGAGCGGCTCCCCCCTTGTCAAGTCAGCCGGCCTTTTTTTTATCATATTAAAGGACATTTCTCACAGATGATTGATCAGGCTGGCTAGATAGCCGGCACCGAAGCCGTTGTCGATATTAACAACAGCCACCCCGCCCGGGCAGGAGTTGAGCATCGCTAAAAGAGCCGAAATCCCGTGGAAACTGGCACCATATCCGATACTGGTAGGGACAGCGATAACCGGGACTTTGACCAAACCTGCCACAACGCTTGGCAAAGCTCCTTCCATCCCTGCCACGGCAATAATAAGCCTGGCTTTCTTGATTTTTTCCATCTCTCCGAGCAGGCGATGAAGCCCAGCCACGCCGACATCATAGATCCTCTCGACTTCGTTTCCGAGCATCTCGCATGTGACAGCGGCTTCTTCGGCGACAGGGATATCGGAAGTGCCGGCCGTGATTATGACGATCTTTCCTTTTCCAGGCAACGGCCTTTTCTTCTTCAGATAGGCTGCTTTTCCCAGGGAATTGTAGAGGCACCCGGGGATTTTCTTTTTTAATTTGGCATAAACCCTGGATTCTACCCTTGTTATTAAGAGGCTGTTTCCCCGTCTGCAGATTTCCTGGGCAATCTTGAGGACTTGATCATCTGACTTGCCCTGGCCATAAATGATCTCGGGGAATCCTCTCCTGACCTCCCTGTGGTGGTCTATTTTCGCGAACCCCAGGTCCTGGTAAGGATAATCTTCCAGTTTGGCAAAGGCCTCCCGGGGGGAAAGCTTTTTCTCATAGACTTTTTCCAGGATCTCCTGGAGCTCTGTTTTCATGAGTATAATTTTACCATAAGAAGGCGGTTCTTGCCAGGGAGGCTCGGGGTGTGGGCTCGAAGGCACGCGAATTTGCTCCAGCGAGGGTCGGGAGATGTGGCTCGAAGTCACGCTGCGATTTCCCCAGCGAGGAAAT
>CAZOKP010000135.1:0-4550 GCA_964580435.1 uncultured Eubacteriales bacterium | reverse complement strand
GTGACTTCGAGCCACATATCCCGAGCCTCGCCGGGGGTGAACCGCGACAGGACCCCCCCATCACGGAAATAGAGAGGCAATCCCCGTCCATAGAAAGCTTGATATCTGCCCGCGCGAGAGTATAATAGAAAACAAATGCCGGGCTTCAACAGCGAGGTCAAATACAAGGGTGCGCTTTTCCATGTCCAGACCCAGGATTCCGGACCGGGGGCCCGATGCATTGAATCGCTCATCTATAACTCGGGAAAGCTCATCTCCTCGCGCAAGACATACTATACTTCCTTCCTGGCAATTCCGCGCCTCCAAGAAAAAATCCAGCAAATCCTGGAAGATCAGCACAACGCTATTCTTAAGGAAATCGCCGACGGCAAATTCGAACATTACCTTGCTCCGGAAGAAAAGTAGGGCTTTCCCGATCATGGCCGAAATGCTCAGCGGATGATGAAGGCGCTTTCCCCTGATGAGTGAAAAAAAACTTTTCCTGATCGACGGCAATTCTTTGCTCTATCGTTCCTATTATGCCATCCGCCACCTCTCCACGTCTCAAGGATTCCCGACCAACGCCATCTACGGGTTTATCAACACCCTGCGCAAGATCGTAGACCAGGAGAAGCCAAGTTACCTGGGAATTGTCTTCGACACCGGGAAGCCCACCATCCGGCACAAAGTTTTCAAGGAGTACAAGGCTCATCGGAAACCCATGCCTGAAGACCTCATCCTTCAGGTTCCTGTCCTGAAGAAGGTCATCGAGGCCATGAACATCCCGCTCTTCGAAAACGAGAATTATGAGGCCGACGATGTCCTGGGCAGCCTGGCTCTCAAGGCTTCCGAGAAGAAAATTCCGACCGTTATCGTCAGCACGGACAAAGATCTGCTTCAGCTTGTTGGCGACTGCACGTCGGTCTTCAACCCGGCCAAAGAGATCTACTTGGACGAGAACAGAGTTAAAGATATTTTCGGGGTCGCGCCGGCCCAAGTGGTTGACGTCCTGTCCCTGTGGGGGGATCCTACGGATAATGTTCCCGGGGTTCCGGGGATCGGAGAAAAAACGTCGAAGCTGCTCATCAGCCAGTTCGGGACGCTGGAAAACCTTCTCCAGCATATTTCTCAGGTCAAAAACCCGCGCCTGCGCGAAAAAATCGAACACAACCTGGAGCAGCTCGAGCTCAGCCGCCAGCTGGTCACGATCGAGAAGAACCTGGACATATCCTTTGACCTGGACGATTTCGCCATCTCCGAGCCCAATCTGGCCGAGCTTCGAGCGCTCTTCCAGGAGCTGGAATTTACTTCCCTCCTGGCAGAACTAGTGAAGAAGCCGGGCGAGGCCAAGAAAGACTATAAGCCCGTCCTCGACGAAAGCGCGCTCAGGTCCCTCGTCGCCCAGGTTAAAAAGGCCGGGCTCGTCTCTGTAGATACCGAAACGGACAGCCGTTTCCCGACACAGGCTCGTCTTGTCGGCATGTCCTTCTGCACGAAACCTGACGAAGCCTTTTACCTCCCTCTTGGCCACGATTATCCCGGCGCTCCTCGCCAGATCCCCAAAGAAACCGCTTACGCCATCCTGAAGGAAGTGCTTCAAGACTCCAAAATCAAGAAGATCGGCCAGAACATCAAATACGATCACATCGTCCTCAAACGGGAAGGCCTTCAGGTTCAAGGCATCGACAAGGACACCATGGTTCTGTCTTATCTCTTAGAGCCGAACTGGGGTAAGCACAACCTGGAAAAGTTGGCTCTGACCTATCTCCAGACCAGCAAAATCCCCTACCAGGACATTGTCGGCAAGGGCAAGAACGAGCTGACGATGAACGCCATAGCCGTGGAGAAAGTTGTCCCGTACGCCTGCGAGGACGCCGACCTAGCCTTCGAGCTGAGCTCGATCCTCTGGCCCCAGATCGTCAAGAAAAAGCTGGATTGGCTCTACCGGGAGGTCGAGCTCCCCCTGATCGAGCTCCTGGCCGAGATGGAAATCTGGGGAGTCAAGATCGACCGCAGAGCACTCGAAAAATTAGCGGTGGAGTTCGCCCGAGAGCTGCGTCGGCTGGAGAAAAAAATCTATGAGGCGAGCGGCACGGAATTCAACATCAACTCGCCTCAGCAGCTGGCCCATGTTCTTTTCGACAAGGTCAACCTGACGCCTTCACGGAAAACCAGGATCACCAAGAGATACTCAACCTCCTTGGATATCCTTCAGGAACTGGCTCCTCTCCATCCGCTGGCCCAGTATGCCCTGGAGTACAGGCAGCTGGCCAAGCTGAAGTCTGGCTACGCCGATGCGCTGCCTCTTCTCATCAATCCGGAGACGGGAAGGATTCATACGTCCTATAATCAAACCGTCACTTCGACGGGCCGGCTTTCGAGCTCCGACCCGAACCTCCAGAATATCCCGACGCGCGGCCAGCTGGGGCAGCGTTTCCGCCAGGCCTTTATCCCTGAGCCTGGCCAGAAACTTCTGGCGGCTGATTATTCCCAGATCGAACTCCGGGTTCTGGCCCACCTCTCCGGGGACCCGGCGCTCTGCGAAACCTTCGCCAAGGACCGGGACATCCACGAAGAGACGGCGCGAAGGGTCTTCGGCGAGGCCCTTCCGCAACTTAAGGAGGAACTCCGGAGGAAAGCCAAGATCATTAATTTCAGCATCATCTACGGGACGTCCGCTTTTTCTTTGGCCAAGGAACTCGGCACGTCAACGCACGAAGCGCAAAATTTCATCGACCGTTACTATGAGCAGCATCCGCAAGTCAAGAATTTCCTGGACCGGACGGTCCATGACGCGCAGGAAAAGGGATTTACAGAAACCATCTTCGGAAGGATCAGGCAGGTGCCCGAGCTCAAGCAGAAGGACAAGCTCGTTCAGCAGGCCGGCCGGCGCATCGCCCTCAACGCCCCCATCCAGGGTTCTGCCGCGGATCTAATGAAAAAGGCCATGATCGATATTTGGGGAGAATTCAGAAAACACCGCCTGAAGACGAAGATCATCCTGCAGGTCCATGACGAACTCCTCTTTGAAGCCCCCGCTGAAGAAAAGCGGGCCGTCGAAGATATTGTCAGGGAAAGAATGGAACATGTCTTCCCGCTCAGCGTGCCTTTGAGAGTGCATCTCGGCTGGGGGGACAATTGGGCCGAGGCCAAATAAAAGAACTCGTAGCGCGGGAAAGGTTAGAGCGCCTTCCGAAATACGCGGAAACGTTTGTAGATCTTGCCGCCCATCCTTTCCATCTCCCCCCGCACTTTGACGTTCGTTTCCATTTCGTGGTGGCTGTCCATGAATTCCATCTCGGCTTCCCGGGCGGACATGATTATCTTTGAGCCCATCAGGACATCGAGTCCCATGCCCCGGTATTTTTCTTTGACGGCGCCGAGGAGAAGGTCGAGCTGCTTTGTTTTCCGGGCCGCCCGCAGAATCTTCAAAAATCCAAACGGCAAAAGGCGGCCCCTGGCGCGCTGGATTCCTTCGGTCATGTCCGGGATGGCCACGACGAAGGCCGCAGCCTGCCCGTCTTTGGCCACGACCTTGCAAAACCTCGGGTCGAGGACGGGCAAATACCTTTTGGCCAGGCTGTCCATCTCCTTCTCGCTCAGCGGGGCGAAGCCATAGATTTCTCCTCCGGTATAGCATTCGTTCATCAAGTGGAGGACGGGCTTGATCCAAGGCTTAAACTCCTTGCGCGTTCTGAATTCGATGACCGAAAACGTCCCTTTTTTCTCCGCCCGCTCGATGATCTTTTTGTAGAAATCCGGAATTTCTTTCGGGACATCGATCTTATAGACATAATAGTCGATGTCCTTGACATATCCTTCGTTCTCCACGCGGCGCGGCATCCATTCGAAATTATGGTAGGTCACAATCGTGGCCCTATGCTCAAATCCTTCGATGAGGAAGCCTTCGGGGTCCTGGTCCGAAAAACCGTAAGGCCCTACAATCTTGGTCATGCCCAAGCCACGCGCCCAGCCCTCGATCCGGCTAAGAAGGGCATGCACAACGTCCTGGTCCTCCCAAGTCTCCAGGTAGCCAAACCGGGCGACACTTTCTTTTCTGTATTCATTATAACGCGGGTTAATAATACCCATGGACCGGCCCACAACCTTTTTTCCCCTGAAGGCCAGGAGCATGATGGTTTTGCAGTAGCCAAACGCCTTGTTCTTTTTGGGGTTAAAATAGATCCACTCATCGTAATATATTGGGGGAACCCAGTTGGCGTGGCGCTTATGAATTTTTTCCGGGAGAGAGATAAAAGCTCTGAGATCCCGGCGCGTTTTGACTTCTCTTGCCTCGACTGACATTTTTCCTTTAAACCTCAATCATATAGGTTAGGTGCTTCCATTTTAACCTAACTCCACGCTTAAAAATCAAATATTTTTTGGCGGCGCCGGCATTTCGTCGTGTCTTGACCAGCAGATCCGGTCCTTAAGACAGGACAGGAAGGCCTCTTCTCATTGGCATCGAAATGACCATTCGGGAGGCTCTGTGACGAAAAGTGGGGTTATTATTTTAGGCCAAGATAATGAGCAGCCGTAATCGGCCGCAGCGACCATTGAAGGTTTAGCCT
>CAZOKP010000134.1:0-4692 GCA_964580435.1 uncultured Eubacteriales bacterium | reverse complement strand
ACCCGTTGACTTTGCGACGAAGATATTCTATCATATCCGCTCAAAATAAGGAGTGAAAAATGGTTCGTCATGCCTCAGCCGTTCGCCAGCACCGCCGCAGCCTTCGGAGAAACGCCATCGCCGGAAAAAACAAAGCGGCTTTTCGCACTCAGGTCAAAAAATTGAGAGAGGCCATCCAGCAGAAAGACAAGGAAGCAGCCCAAAAGCTCCTTCCTCATACAGTTTCCTTGATAGATCAGTCTGTGAAAAAAGGCACGATTCACAAAAACAAGGGCACTCGGTTTAAATCCCGCCTGAGCCGCCAGGTGGAGCTGATTAACCCCGCTCCCTCCAAGTAAGACTCTTTTTCTCCCTCTGCCGATTTCTTCGGCCGCAGTAATCAAAGATGAACCTTTCCAGAAGAACCTGCGCGGAAGCATCCGAAGTCTTGATCAAGACGTCGATGGTGCGGAGCTCGTCAACGGTGTGGCTCAAATCGTCCTCAGAAAATCCTTCAACAAGGGCAAAGAACTCCTTGAACTTACGGGGATAGAGGTCTTTGAACTTGACGTCGATGCGCGGCTTCAACTCGGCGAAGATGTCTTTTTTGTCCCGGTTTTCTCTCACCCAGAGCTTGGCCAACATTAGGTCGCGAAAAAAATTGGCCGTGATGCCCAGGATGTACTCGGCGGCCACGCCTTCTTTGAAGAACCGGTTCAAGACAACGAGCGTCTGGCCGTAGTCCGCCTTTTCCAGACAATCGGTGAGTTCCCAGGCAACGAACGTCTTGACCCAGTCACAGACCTGGTTCACATCGTCCAGGTCGATCATTCTTCGATCGGCCACAAAGGTGACCAGCTTCTCCAGCTCGTTGTCGATCCTCTGCAGGTTATTGCCGATAATTTCGGCCAGCCTCCTCTTGGCCTCGGGCGTAGCCGACTTGCCCAGGCCTTCGAGCTTCCGGTCTATCCAGGAGTAAAGCCCGCCCTCCTTAAGAGGTTTCAAGTTCTTCAGAAGAACCGAATGAGAAGGCAGCGAGGTAAAGAACTTGACCAAGGGATGGAATTTCTTGATGTTTCCGGAAAAAATTACGACCAGTATCGTCTTTGGGGCAGGAGAGCGAAAATACTCTTTGATAATGCTTTCCTCAAGCGAAGACAGCTTATCCTCGCGGCCCTCGGAGGCCTCGACGATGACAACCCGCCAGGGAGAGAAGAAAAACGGGACCGTCCGAGCCAAGTCTATTATCTCAGCCCAGCGTTGAATCTCGAGGTCAAACCTCTCCAGATTGAACGCCCGGGCATCCGGAGAGATCAGGGTGTCCCTCAACTGGCGCACAAATTGCTGGGCCAGATACGTTTCCTGTCCATAGAGAAAATAGCAGGGCAAAAGACGGTCCTCGGTGATGTCCGCGCCGAGCAGGTAACTGAAGGCCATTCAGAACCCTTCAAGGAGAGTGCTGACCAGGCTGCGGGCAAATTTTTCAGCGACCTTGGTGATCGCCTGGGTTTCCCAGGTCTCGTAGCTCGTGCCCGCCGGGACCTCATACTCTTCCATGTAGACAAAATTGGGGTTAGAAAAAATCACTTTCTGGTTGGACAGGTCGCGCAGGATGATTTTGGTCACGATAATGATGTTATACCGGTCGGCCGCGGTCTGATTGGAAAAGGCGATGGGGTTGACAGTGAACGAGAGGATCTCTCCGATCAAAATGGCGTCGGCATTTTTTGACTCGCTGGCCACCTGAAACTTGCCTCTCGCCACGAGCTCGTCGATGACGCCTTGGGTGAGCTTCAGGTCCAGGTCAAACCGGGTCGTCATATTCTTGAACATCGGAATATCGACTCTCTTGATGTTCGGAGGAAGGTTGCTTCCCGTGCCTCGCAGTCGGTAGCCGCAATACACGAGCGACAGGCTTAAAACGGCCAGGGCGAGAATTTTTCTCATGTGCTCCCTTCTCTAAACGACGATGTTCACGAGTTTATTCTCGATGCAGATGACTTTCCGAACCTGTCTTCCCGCGATGAGCTCCTGAATGCGTTCGAGATGCAGGGCCCTCTCGCGCATCTCCTGTTCCGTGACATCCGCATCCGCTTCAAACTTATCCCGCAGCTTGCCGTTGACCTGGACGACAACGGTCACCGTTTCCTCTTTGGCCAGGTCCGGGTCGAAGGCCGGCCAGGGGGTCCGAGCCAAAAGGCTCCTGTGCTCTGTTCTCTCCCAGAGCTCTTCGCACAAGTGGGGAGCAAAAGGAGACAGGAGAATGATGAGGCTCTCTATAGCCAGCCCGAGGATTTTTTTCCCCGCGTCGGTGGACATCAGTGCATCTTTCTCCTTCTTGACCTGGTTATAGAGCTCCATGATAGAGCTTATGGCCGTGTTCAGATGGAACCTTTTCTCGATATCCTCACCGACCTTCCTGATGGTCTGATGTGTTTTTTTCAGCAAGACCCGGCCATCGTCCCCAGGCCCAAAAGGCACGGGGCTTGCCGCCGTGGCGCTCTCTGAGAATAGATTTTTGTTTTCCTCGGCGAGCGTCCAGATACGGTTGAGGAAGCGGGAACATCCCTCGATGCCTTCCTCGGCCCAGGCGAATTCCTTGTCCGGAGGTGAAGCAAAAAGAATGAACAGCCTTAAAGCGTCGGCCCCGTATTCTTTAATGATATCATCCGGGTCAACGACATTCCCCCTGGACTTGGACATGGCTGCGCCGTCTTTCGTGACCATACCCTGGGCCAGGTAATGAGGAAACGGCTCATCGATGGTTGTATAACCCAGATCCCTGAAGACCCTGGTAAAAAATCGGGAATAGATAAGATGAAGGATGGCATGCTCCACGCCGCCGATGTACAAGTCGACAGGAAGCCAGTAAGAGGCGATTTTAGGGTCAAACGGAGCAGCTTTTTCGTGGGGCGACGTGTAGCGAAAGAAATACCAGGAGGAATCGAAAAAAGTATCCATGGTGTCGGTCTCGCGCCTGGCCTTCCCTCGGCATTTCGGACAAGTCGTATTCACAAACCCGGGCACTTTCTCCAGGGGGGAACCTTCCTCACCCGTGAATTTGACGTCATGGGGCAGTTCGACGGGCAAGTCCTCGTAAGGGACGCCGACGATGCCGCACTTTCGGCAATAGATCACCGGAATCGGAGTCCCCCAATATCTCTGCCTGGAGATACCCCAGTCTCGAAGCCGGTAAATCGTGCTCTTTTGGCCGAACCCCCGGGCCCGGGCGAATTCGGCCATCTTCTCGGAAGCCTCAGCGGACTTCAAACCAGAAAAGCCGCCGGACTGCACCAGGACTCCGAAATCCTCAAACGATCTCTCTAGCGTATCTGCAGCGGTCGCTCTCTCATCCGGAGAGATGACGACCCTAATCGGAAGATCATATTTCTTGGCGAACTCAAAGTCCCTCTGGTCATGCGCGGGAACAGCCATGATGGCGCCGGTCCCATAATCCATCAGCACATAATTAGCGATCCAGACCGGCACTTTCTCTCCGGAAAAAGGATTCAAGGCCTTCTTTCCTGTATCCATTCCCTCCTTCTCTTGCTCTCCTTCCCTATTTTTCTTCCTGGCTTCCCGGATGCTCCGGGCGATCCAATCCTGGAGCTTGTCTTTAGCGGGGGAATCGACGATCAGTTGGAGGCTAAGTGGATTCTCGGGCGAAAGAAGCAGGAACGTGGCTCCAAAAATCGTGTCTATTCTCGTAGTGAAGACTTCGATGGCCTGGGTTGAATTTTCCAGCGGAAAGGATACGAGCGCGCCTTCGCTTGCGCCGATCCAATTCTTCTGCATCAGGAGGACATGTTCCGGCCATTTGTGGAGGAACCTATGGCCTTCCAGAAGCTCCCGGGCATAGGCCGTAATCCTCAGAAACCAGTGCTCCATTTCTTTTTGCTCAACGGGGGAATCGCAGCGCCAACAATGCCCTCCGGCGGCCTGTTCATTGGCCAAAACCGTGCGGCATTGCGGGCACCAGTTCACCCAGCTCTTCTTGCGAAAAGCCAGGCCACGTTCATACATTTTCAGGAAGATCCACTGGTTCCACTTGTAGTATTCGGGAAGGCACGTATTGACCTCTCTCGACCAGTCATAGCTGTACCCGAGCCGCTTCAGCTGGTTTTTCATATGGGCGATGTTATCCAGGGTCCACTTCTGAGGATGGATGCCGTGTTGAATAGCAGCGTTCTCAGCCGGCATTCCCAGCGCGTCCCAGCCGATGGGATGGATGACGTTGAACCCCCTCATAAGCTTGAAACGGGAGATCACGTCGCCAATGGAATAGTTCCTGACATGCCCCATGTGGATGTATCCCGAAGGATAAGGATACATCTCCAGGCAATAATATTTCATCTTCTGCGGATCCTCAAGAGCTTGGAAGACCTTCTTTTCTTCCCAGATTCTCTGCCACTTTTCCTCGACGTCTTGGAATGGATATATTTCTTTCATCATGCCTTGCCGTTTCGTTCAAGCCCTTGATTAAATCCAGATTTATGAATTCACCGATAAATCTTAGTTTCAACCTCCCTTAAAAGTCAACCCTATCCGCTATTCAGGTTTTTGCCAGCGAGGTGCGTGGGCGTAGAAGGCTATAAGAGCGACATGCAATGAGGTGTGGGTGGCACGGTGCGAGTCCCCGCAACGGCCGAGCGAATGGTGGTGGGTGGGAGGGTCTTAGCGAGGACGGACGGGGACGCACCGTGCCAGGACCCA
>CAZOKP010000133.1:0-4742 GCA_964580435.1 uncultured Eubacteriales bacterium | reverse complement strand
CACACTCTGAGCCCATTCAGGCCGCCGATCGGAGCGGGGAGCCGAGCCCTTTCAAGGATTAGACACCCCGTCGAGAAATTGATATACTGACAAACTTCCCCTGGCCCAAAATAGCTCAAATGAAAATCCGATTCCTTGGCGCGGCTCAACAAGTCACAGGTTCGAGCTTTTATCTCGAGGCCGACGGAACCCGCCTGCTCGTTGACTGCGGTCTCTTCCAAGAGAGGGCCTATCTCGAACGAAATTGGGAAGTCTTTCCTGTCCCTCCTGACAGCATCGATTGTCTTCTTCTCACCCACGTCCATCTGGACCATTCCGGGCTCCTCCCCAAGCTCGTCCGAGAAGGCTTTTGCAGAAAAATCTTAACCACTCCGGCGAGCGCTGACCTTCTTCCGATCGTTCTCCAGGACTCGGGGCGCGTCCAGGAAGAAGACGCCGCCTACAAAAAGAAACGGCATGAGAAGGAGGGAAGACGCGGCCCTTATCCTGAGATTCCCCTCTACACAGAAGCTGAAGCCGCAAGAGTCTCTGAGTTTGTCAAACCAGTCTCTTATGAGAAGCCGATTGCTCTCAGCGACAGCATATCGGCCCGTTTTTGTGAGGCCGGACATATTCTCGGTTCGGCCATGATCGAGCTCACCGTCAAGGAAAAGAAAAAACCCCTGAAGATCATCTTTAGCGGCGACATCGGCCAATGGCACAAGCCGCTTGTCCGGGATCCTCATGTTTTTGATAAGGCGGACGCCGTTATCATGGAATCGACCTATGGCGACCGCGACCATGAAGACCCGGCCGATGTCACAACTATGCTCAGAGAGATCATCACAGAAACTGCCAAAGCGGGAGGCAACATCGTCATCCCTGTTTTCGCTGTCGAGCGGGCCCAGGAGTTAATGTATCACCTCAGCCGACTCATCCGCCAAAAACGGATCCAGCGCCTGCCTGTTTTTTTAGACAGCCCCATGGCCATGAACGTCACCGAGGTCTTTAAGCGGCATCAAGAAAGCCTGGATGAAGAGACGCAGGAACTCTTTCGCTCGGGCCAGTCGCCGTTTCAATTTCCCGGTCTCAAGTACGCCCGCGCTCAGGAGGAGTCGAAAGCCATCAACTCGTTTCGCGACCCCTGCATCATTATGGCCGGCTCGGGCATGTGCACGGGGGGCCGGATCAAGCATCACCTCGTCCACAATATCGGCCGGCCCGAAGCAACGATCCTCTTCGTCGGCTACCAAGCCGAGGGGACGCTGGGGAGGCAAATCCAGGAAGGCCAGCGAGAGGTGAGGATTTTCGGCCAGAATCACCGCGTCCGGGCGAAAATAAGGCAAATCCAGAGTTTTTCCGCTCATGCCGACCGCAGCGCCTTGCTTCTTTGGCTGAATCACTTCCGCCAGCCTCTTCCGCTCATCTTCCTGGCTCACGGAGAAAGGAAAGTCTCGCTCCATCTGGCCGATTATTTGAAGAATCAAAAGGGGTTCCATGTCTCCACGCCCGGATTAGGGAACGTGTGGGAAGCGGAACCTTGATTTTGTTCTTGACATCTAGGGCATTTTTATTTAATTAGTTCTCTAAACATGCTCAAGCTCTCCAGCTCAATACGATGAGAAACTAAGCAGCTGCGGGCGTTATCAGCCGATGGCAAAGAAAAATATCGCTGCGGTCGCTGCGATGCTTGCAGTCGTCGTCCTGGCGGCCTGCCAGAAAGGTCTATCCACCCACACTATTAAAAAAGAAAAGGTTGCCATCATCAAGGTCACGAAAAGTCCATTCAGGGAAACGATCTCTCTCCCGGGAAAAATCCTACCCGTGAACATCGTCTATTTGGACGCCAGCGAGGGGGGACGAGTGGAGAAGATCTTCGTCGACGTCGGCTCAACGGTCAAGAAGGGCGATAAAATCCTCGAGCTTGCCAACACCAATCTTCTCCTGGACATTATGATGAGGGAGGGAGAGCTCTTCCAACAAACCGACAACCTGACGAACATGCGTCTGGCTCTGGATCAATCCAAACTCCAGCTCAACCAGCAGCTATCAGAGATCGAAAACAGATTGCAGCAGCAAAAGCGGGTCTACATCCGCTACGAGGAATTGGAAAAAGAGAGCCTCATTTCCAAGCATGAGTATGAACTGGCCAAAGACCAGTACGAATACCTCCTCAAGCAGAAGGACCTGACCGTCGAAAGTCAGAAAAGCGAGCTGAGGATCAGGCAAGCGCAGATCAAAGCCGCAGAGGAGAATTTGAAGCGCCTCCAAGCCAACCTCGACCTGGCCAAGCAGAGACAGGAGAACCTGACCCTGGTGGCTCCGGTCTCCGGCCAGTTGACCTCTCTCAGCGCCGAGGTCGGGGAAACCAAATCGCCCGGGGAAAGGCTCGGTCAGATCGACCAGTGGGACGGGTTCAAGGTCAGGGCGAACATCGACGAGCGGTTTATCGCTCAAGTTAAAACCAGAGACATCGGAGAGTTCGAGTTTTCCGGGCAGACCTGCAAGGTCGATGTGAAAAAGATCTATCCCGAGGTCCGGGACGGCAAATTCGAAGTGGACTTTGAGTTTTCGGGAGAGCACCCCGAGGGCCTCAAACGAGGCCAGACCCTGCCCATCAAGTTTACCCTCGAAGACCCCAGTGGAGTTATTCTCCTGCCGCGGGCGGATTTCTTCAGGTGGACAGGCGGAAAATGGGTCTATCTCCTAGATGAGACGGGGAAAAACGCCCTGAAAACGAGAATCCGCCTGGGCCGGCAGACGGCCGAAACTCTGGAGGTCGTGGAAGGGCTAAAGGAAGGCGACCAAATTATCATTTCTTCCTACGAGACCTTCAAGAATTGCGAACGTCTTATCCTGAAATAGCCGTTGATTTGCCAACGGCAGAAATCTCATCCGAGTAGAGATTCAAATGGATAAAGACGTCGCCACTCCCTCTAGGGCCAGGTTTTAAATTCGAGAGCCTTGATGAATTGGTCCTGGAATTCAGGGTTTGCGGCCAGGGAAACATACCGGATCTTCTGAGTCAAAGGCTCGATCATCTCTCTTTCCGGGGCGGAGATGAGGAGAAGCCTGGCACCGGCAAGAGAAGAATTCCCGATGAAGACAAGCTTGCTCTCGTCGACCCGGGGCAAGAGCCCTATCGCCATGCTGTTCTTGATATTCAGATAACTGCCGAAAGCGCCGGCAATATAGATCCCGTCCAGTTCTCGCTCCGAGAGATGATTGGCCTTGAGCATCATCCGGATTCCGGTCTTGATGGCGGCGCAGGCCAGCTGCATCTGCCGGATATCTTCCTGCGTGAGAACAATGTTCCGTTTGACCCGGATTTTTTTCTCCGCGCCCTGGATCGCTCCCCGCGGTGAGATCCGGCCCCGTTCAAGAAAAATGGCGACGAGGTCGATCAGGCCGGTCCCGCAGACTCCCCGGGAAGGCTTGTTTCCGAGCGTATAGGTTTTGATCGTCCGCCCCTCCTCAGCTTTATAGATGGCGCCGGGAAGCGCCGGCATTCCGCAGCTGATATTCATTCCTTCAAAGGCAGGGCCTGCCGCAGTCGAGGTCGTCACGATCTGAGGGCCGGCTTTAAGGACAATCTCGCCGTTCGTGCCCAGGTCAATGAAAAGAAAATTCCCCCTCTTCGAAGAAAGCCGCGAAGCCAGGAGGCCGGAAGCGATATCTCCGCCGACAAAGCTCTTGATATTGGGCGCCAGATAGACTTTGCCCTGCGGATGGATGGCAAATCCCACCTGTCGCGATGATAATGCCGGCAGACGGGAAAAAACGGCATGATAGGGGGCCACGGCAAGCGTAACGACAGGAATTCCGAGAAGGAGGTGATTCATGGTCGTGTTGGCGGAGACAACGATTTCATACACCGAGCCAGGGGAGACGCGATTTTTCGAGAGGATTCGTCCGATCATCCCGTTCAGAGTCTCCAGGACCAGGCTCCTGAGTTCAACGGCGTTTTGGGGAGCAAGGGCCGCATAGGAAATCCGCGAGATCACGTCGGCCCCCCGTTTCACCTGGCTGTTGAGAGCGGCCAAGGTATCCAGCGTTTTTCCGGAATTCACGTCAACAAGGTCCATAACCAGTGTCGTCGTCCCGATGTCGATGGCCAGGCCGAAGTTCCGGTCCATCGTGTTTCCCGGCTCCACGGCGAGGATTTCCTCCTCCCGATGGACCGCCACGGTCACTTTGAACTTTCCCTCGGCCAGCGCTCGGCCCAGCTTATTCAACACGTCTGCCGAAATTTTCAGATGCTTGTATCCAAGATGCTCGATGAGCTTGTCAAAGAGAGAATGAGGCGAAGCAAGATCCGGTGTCGCCAGCTCGAGAAAATATTTTTTGACCGCGGGGTCAGGGGCTACGGCCGACCTGGCGATGGCTGGGAGGATCGGCACATCTTGAGAGGTGAACAATGCGGGCACATTGATCACCAGATCCCCGCCGATTTTGCATCGGCAGGCCAGCCTGTAATTTTTCCCCAGGTTTTTCTGCTCCAGCCAGAATCTCTCCTTTTCGCCGAGAGGCGGCTGCGGGCCCCTGACGATCTCAACGAAGCACTTCCCGCATAAGCCGCGCTTGTTGCAGTAGAGGCTCAGGGGGATGCCGGCCCTGTGGATCGCATCGGCCAGAACGTCTTTTTTTTTGGCCTTGATTGTCCGGCCGTGCGACAGGATTTCGATCTTGTAGGCCATCGGTTCCACCGAAATTTCTCTACTAGGTTATTCTTTTGAAGGTTTTTTTACAAGAGTTAGACAAAC
>CAZOKP010000132.1:0-4854 GCA_964580435.1 uncultured Eubacteriales bacterium | reverse complement strand
TCCTCGCTCTCCTCTTCGAGGAACCGTGCCCGCTCCTCGCTCATACGGACTTCTCACCACATCATCCCTCTCCTCATCCCCCAGGCAGGGGTAAGCTGTGGCAGGCCCCTATTCCAAACCAAAATGATCACAGAAACCGAGCTGCATCCCCTTTTGCGTGACCAAAGGCCATTAGATCGGGAGCAGCAAAAGCAGGGAATTTGTTATAATAATTAGAGGATCAGGGAATGACCGCCGAAAACAAAAATAAGACTATAGCTTGGCTGCGCGGACAAAGCATAGCGCGTGAACAAGAGGATTCTCCCAAGTCTTCCGAAAAAGCCCCCCAAGAAGTTCCGGACGCGGAATTCCTCGATGCCTACTCCAGGGCCGTGACAGCCGTCGTCGATTCTGTGGGGCCGGCCATTGTCAGCATCTCGATCGGAGAGGGGATGGGCGATTCGGAGTTCGAACCCCTGGGCGCTGGGTCCGGTTTTGTCATCGCCCCAGATGGGTACATTTTGACCAACAGCCATGTCGTCGCCCCGGCCAAAGAGATAAGGACCATCTTCATAGACGGCCAGAAACTCCGAGCGGTGGTCATCGGGAAAGATCCTTCGACTGACCTCGCCGTTCTCCGCGTCAACGCCTCGGGTCTGCCGTTTGCCGTCCTGAGCGATTCGCCGTCCCTTCGCGTCGGCCAGCTGGTCATCGCCATGGGCAATCCGTTCGGGTTTCAGTCGACTGTTTCTACCGGCGTGGTGAGCGCTCTGGGCCGAGCTCTGCGCAGCCAAGACGGCCGCTTGATCGAGAACATCATTCAGCACACAGCTCCGCTCAATCCGGGCAACTCAGGTGGCCCGCTTCTCGATTCGAGGGGGCATGTCATAGGCATCAACACGGCCATCATTGCCATGGCTCAGGGCATCGGTTTCGCCATTCCCTCGAGCACGGCGAAATGGGTCGTGCCACAGCTTCTTGCGCAGGGCCGCGTGCGGAGGAGCTATCTGGGCGTTATCGGGCTCAGGCGGCCCATCGACCGGAGGATCGTCCGGTTCCACAAGCTCAGCAAAGAACATGGAGTTGAAATCGTATCTGTCGAGGCGAATTCGCCGGCCAGAAATGCCGGATTAAGAAGAGGCGATATTATCGTTGCGCTCAACAAGAAGGATGTGACGAGCACAGACGACCTGTTTCATTTCCTGGCCGAATGGCTTCCCGGTCGTCCAATCACCATCACTATCCTGAGATGGAAGGACAAGCTCGACCTCGAAGTCATTCCCTCGGAAGCAGGCGCCCGGCAATAAAGACCCGTATCTTCTAGATTCCTAGCGCCAAAAAATGAAAGAGAAAACCAGGAAAAGCTTACGTCTCAACGAGGAATCTGAGGTTTCAAAGAAACTGAAATTCCTCCCCCACTTGACAAAAGTTTGGTTCCGTCTTTTAATAAAACTATGAAAACTAAAAAAGTTTTATCAGTTCTAAAAAACCCGTTGCCCGAGGCTGATAAGACGCGTGTCCGCATCCTTGAAGCCGCCCGCGAGCAATTCCTCCAGTTCGGTTTCAGCCAAAGCACCGTGGATGAGATCGCCTCTTCACTCGGGATCAGCAAAGCAACCCTTTACAAATATTTCTCCAGCAAAGAACAGCTCCTGAGAGAAATTGTCTTCGGGCTGCTGCGCGCCATAGAAGCCGGAGTCGATGCCGTCATTCAGGACGACAGGAAAGATTTCGTGGAGAAGCTCCGAGAGGTGTTCTCCTTCATCGGCATGAAGCTTTCGGAAATCGGGGGCTTGCTGACCCTCGATATTCAGAGAAACGCCCCGGAAATCTGGAAGGAGATCGATGAATTCAGGAAAGTGAAAATCCTTTCCAAGCTCAAACGGATCATTCAAGAGGGAGTGGAAAGCGGGGTGTTCCGGCCGGATTTCAACCAGGACCTCCTTGTTCTGATGTATGTCACCCTCATCCAGAACATCATGAACCCGGCCATCCTGGTCCAGTTTTCTCTCTCGTTCACCGAAGGCTTCGAGATGATCATCAAGATCGTCCTCGAGGGAATTCTGGCAGAGAAGGGCAGGACCAGGTATCTCTCTCAAGCGCTGCGCTTTTAAGAAAAAACGTCATAGGAGAAACACGATGCCGAGAAAAAAACCAGTGAACAGGCTTTTGATACGGGTAAGCGTCCTTCTGGCAGCGGCCATTTTGCTTTCTTGCCACAACAACAAAAACAAACCCGCCATTAGCGCCTCCGGAACGATCGAGGCCATCGAAGTGAATGTCTCCTCCAAAACGAGTGGCCAGGTGGAGAAACTGTTTGTCGACGAAGGAGCCCGGGTGAAAATCGGAGACACTTTGGCCGTTATTGACAGCTCGTCTTTGGCCATCCAACTCGCCCAGGCTCAGGCCGGCGTCGACCTTGCCGAGGCTCAGCTCCAGCTCCTCGTCAAGGGCGCCCGCATTGAAGATATTCGGCAGTCCGAAGAGGCCTTGAAACAAGCGCAAGCGAACCTTAAAAGCGCCCAGCAAGACCGAGACCGGTTCCGCGATCTTTTCGCCAAGCAAAGCGCAACGACCAAGCAGCATCAAGACGCTGAGGCCCGCTACACCGTTGCTCGGGCTCAATATGAAGCCGCCCAACAAGCTCTTGAAAAATGGAAAAAGTACGCCCGGCCGGAGGACATCAAATCGGCCCGGGCCAGGCTCGATCAGGCCGACGCCGCCCGGGACCTTTTGAAGAAGACGATCTCCGATTCAACGATCACGTCTCCTACGGCCGGCATCGTCACCAGCAAGGCCATCGAGCAGGGCGAATTCGTTGGACCGGGCACAACCATTCTGACCATCGCCGACCTCAGCGAAGTCCACCTCAATATTTACATCACCGAAGTGGAGCTCGGGAACGTTCGCCTGGGCCAAGAGGCCGAAGTCACGATCGATTCCTATCCTGACCGCGCTTTTAAAGGAAAGGTGTCGTTCATTTCGCCTGAAGCGGAATTCACGCCCAAGAACGTCCAGACCAAGGAGGAAAGGGTGAAGCTGGTCTTCAGAGTCAAAATCGGGGTCCCCAACCCGGAGAACATCCTCAAACCGGGAATGCCCGCCGACGCTCTTCTCCAGGTCAATTCTTCCGTCCCCGGCTCGAAGGAGGTTCATCCTGACTGATTTTGCCGTCGAAGCTGAGGGCCTGACCAAGCACTTTGCCGCTGTCAAGGCCGTCGAAAACCTTCATTTTTCGGTTAACAAAGGAGAGCTGTTCTTCATCGTCGGCCCGGACGGAGCTGGAAAAACAACCACGATCCGGATGCTCAGCGGCATCATCAGGCCGACGGCGGGCCGGGCCAGAGTCCTGGGACTTGACCTCGCCAAAGACAGCGACAAGATCAAGAGGCGGATCGGCTACCTTTCCCAAAGATTCACGCTTTACTATGACCTGACTGTTGATGAGAACATCGAGTTCTTCGCCGAGATCCATCAGGTCAAGAGTTTCAAAAGCCGACGCGACGAGCTTCTGGCCTTCACTCGCCTCGAGCCATTCCGGCGACGGCTGGCTGAGAACCTCTCCGGTGGGATGAAACAAAAGCTTGCTCTGGCTTGCACCCTCATCCACACGCCCGACCTCCTGCTGCTCGACGAGCCGACGACAGGCGTTGACCCGGTCTCGCGGCGGGACTTCTGGAAGATCCTGTTGCGTCTCCTCCAATCCAACATCACCATTGTCATGACCACGCCCTACCTTGATGAGGCCGAACGGGGGACGCACGTCGCCCTCATGCACAACGGAAATTTCGCCGTCGTCGACACCCCCCAGAAGATTAAAACCCTGATGAAAGGGTCGATCGTCGAGTTCGTCTGCGCTGACTTTCGCAAGGCCTCAGCCGTGGCGAAAAAACTGGCGGGAGTCTCGGAGGTTCAGGCTTTTGGAGACAGGCTGCACCTTGTCATCCAGGACATGAAAAAAGATTTGCCGGAGATCCTGCGCCACCTCCAGGAAGAAGGGATCCGCTGCGACCAGTGGCGCAGCGTTTCTCCGTCCCTCGAGAACGTTTTTATTTCTCTGACAAAAGAGGCCTCTGGGGTAGGGCGCCATGCCTAGGAGCACGAACTGATGGTGGAACACTCCATAGAGGTTCACGACCTGACCAAGACATTCGGCGATTTTGTGGCCGTAGATAAGGTCAGTTTCAACGTGGACAAGGGCGAAGTGTTCGGGTTTCTCGGGGCTAACGGCGCCGGCAAATCAACGACGATCCGGATGCTCTGCGGCCTTCTCACCCCGACTTCGGGCAGCGCGATGGTCGGGGGTTTTGACATCGAACGGGAGCCCGAAAAAGTCAAAAAGACCATCGGCTATATGTCCCAGAGATTTTCTCTTTATGAAGACCTCACGGTCGAAGAGAACATCCGCTTTTTCGGCGGTATTTACGGATTGACCCGCCACCAAGTCAACGTGCGGATGTCCTGGGCGCTCGAGATGGCTGGTCTCAGGGGCAGGGAAAAATCTCTGGCCGGAGAGCTGGCGGGCGGCTGGAAACAGCGTCTTGCCCTTGGCTGCGCCGTGCTCCATGAGCCTCAGATTGTTTTTCTCGATGAGCCTACGGGCGGAGTGGACCCGGTATCGCGCCGCCAGTTTTGGGACATGATCAATGATCTCTCCGCCGGCGGCGTCACCGTCTTCGTCACCACTCATTATCTCGACGAAGCGGAATACTGCCACCGGATTATGCTTATGCACGCCGGCGCCCTGATCGCCGGAGGGAGCCCCCAGGAACTCAAGAAAAAGTATATCCTGCATTCCATTCTTGAAGTGGAATGCGCCAGGCCCATCGAGGCCATGGAGTTGCTCCAGAACCAGGATTGGGTGATAGGAACGTC
>CAZOKP010000131.1:0-4938 GCA_964580435.1 uncultured Eubacteriales bacterium | reverse complement strand
CCGTTCTGGATCTCTGAGGGCGTGCGGTAGTCGTAGCATTCGAACGGAATTCCCAGTTCCTCGGACACGGCCTTGAGTTCAGCCAGGTGGTCTCCCAGGACCGTGACCGGATGATTGGAATTCATCTTCCACTCGACCCGGCCGCAGAGCTTCAGATACCAGTGGGGCCATTCTGGATTACATTTCCTCGAGCGTTCTTTCCACACTTCTTCTGAGGGGACATCCGTGACCCCTCGGCCGGAGGCCAGATAGATTTTGTGATTGCGATAGGAAAAACGGGCCCAGGTGACCACTCCGGGCGCGCGCACGACGCAGGAGCACGTGCCGCCTCCCCGCTTGAAGTACATCTCGGTCTGCCGGACTGACCATGATCCGGCCAGAGAATCATGTCTCCCATGGGCAAAGAAGGGAGCCAGAGCGCCGGAGTTGATGAACCAGTAGAGGCCTGTCTCGGGGTCCCAGTAGCGGAGGTCGTTGAACCCCACGGGCTCTCCGCCGCTCAAGAGCTTCAGAAGTTGCATGGTCAGGGCGGCGCCGTCGTCTGCTTCCGTGGCCGCGACCAAGGTTTGGCCGTCCGACTCGGGCCTGAGCTTGTTGTTGAGGAGCCCGAGGGCGAGGTCCGTGGCAGGGTAGTGCTCGACCCAGTCGAGCTGGTCCTGGACTCCGATGAAATCAAGCCCGAATTGCCGTCGGAGTTCGAGGAGCGAGAAATAAACCTTCATCTGGAAAAGCACCATCTCTCTGGTCAAGTGCTTTCTGGGATTCGTCCCGAGCCTGAGGTCCATTCCCTGGCGTATCAGGAAGTCCATGGCCCTTTGAGCGCGTTTGTCGGCCACTTTCTCGGCCATTTTCAAGAGCCGCAGCCCGTCGAACCCTTCCCGGGCGGCTCTGAAATATCTTAAAAAATCCGCCTCGGAGACCTTATTCCACATCTGCATGGAGCGCGGCCCCACCGCCCCATAGACCGATCCGTTGAGTTTTTCTTTGATTCTTTTGGCCTTCTGCCGGTGCTTCTCGGCGACAATCACGCCGATGGTCTTGGGATAGGGCACTTGGTATCCGCCTTTATCAAGAAAAGCTTGGAGCGCATCGCCGTAATCGTCGTGGTTTTCAAATTTCTCGACGAACAGCCGGTCCGTCCTGATGCCCATGTGGACCGTTCCCGAGGCTGCGGCAAAAAGCGCCACATTGCCCGGGAAATCCTGGATCGCGCTTCCGAGAAGCAGCTTGGGCACATCCGGCGGAAGCTGCCCCATCGGGCTTACGGAAAAGTCGGGGTAGGCCCAGCCGGCCATGAAATTGATAAACCGACGGCCTTTGGCCTTCTTGATCACCTTCATCCCCTCGGCGACGCTGGAAACGGGCTTTGCGGGGTTAAGGACATGGGGTGTCCAGCCGCATTTCTTGATGACCTCCACGAGCTCCCTGAGCTGCCTTTTTGCCACTGGCCAGACCACCCGGTTGGCCTCTTCGCGGTTGTCGAGGGGGAGATATATATCAACGATTTTATTCATCAAGAATCTCCTTTCATCGGCTTTTTTTACCTTTTGAGGATTCCTAAACCCAGGTCATTATCAGAAAGTATATATCGCAGGCGAAAAGAGAGAGTCAAGCCCTCGGGGAATTTTCTTGACAATCTTTTTTGACTTCGAGTATTAATAGTCTTTCGGGAAGGGAGACATCCATGTTTGTCTGGGTTTTCCACCGCGTCACCGGGCTTCTCCTCATCGTTCTTCTCAGTTTCAAGTTTCTGACCTCTTTCTTTTTAATGACCAAACAGCAGAAGCCCGACTGGGCCCTCGTGCTTCACACCAATCCGTTGATCGACTCGTTGCTTCTTGTCACGGTGGTCTTCCACGGCCTCTACGGCCTGAGAACCGTTATCATTGACAGCGGTGTGCGCAAGGAAAAACTGCTGTTCTGGATTTTTACGATTCTCGCGGTCATCTTGAGCGGGGCCCTGCTCGTCCTTTACTTTACCAGGAATTACTGAATGATCACTCACGACATCCTGGTTGTCGGAGGGGGGCTGGCCGGCCTCTCCGCAGCTCTATCCGCTGACTCCCGTCTTTCCGTGGCCGTCATCACGCGGGTCCATCCGCTTCGGTCGCACTCCGTGGCGGCTCAGGGCGGAATCAATGCCGCTCTGGGCAATAACCCTGAGGGCAGGGATGATAGCTGGGAGCGGCATGCTTTTGATACCATCAAGGGCAGCGACTATCTCGCCGACCAGGATGCGGCTGAGCTGATGTGCCAGAAAGCCGTCCCGGCCATTTATGAACTCGACTTTCACGGTGTCCCTTTCAGCCGGTTTCCCGGCGGCGTCATTGCTCAGAGGCCGTTTGGAGGGGCCGGGTTTCCCCGGACCTGCTATGCGGCCGACCGCACAGGCCTCGTCATCCTGCACACGCTCTACGAGCAATCGTTAAAGAAGCAGGTCAAAGTTTACAGCGAAGCCTTGGTGACGAAGCTCGTCGTGGAGAACGGAAGATGCAAGGGAGTTATTGTCTATGACCTGGCCAACGGAGAGATTCTGCCTATCCGGGCGCGTTCGGTCATCTTTGCCACGGGCGGTTACGGCCGCGTCTATCTCAAGACGACCAACGCCTATATCAACCATGGGAGCGGCATCGGAATCGCCTATAGAGCCGGGATCCCCCTCAAAGACATGGAGTTCGTCCAGTATCATCCCACTTCTCTTTACGGTAAGAATATTCTGATAACCGAAGGCGCGCGTGGCGAAGGCGGGTATCTCCTGAACAATAAAGGACAGAGATTCATGGCTGATTATGCGCCGTCGGCCATGGAGCTGGCCCCCCGGGATATTGTGGCCCGGGCCATCCAGATGGAAATCGATAAAGGCAACGGGTTCGAGAATGAATATGTCCACCTGGACTTGAGACATCTCGGAGAGAAGGCAATCAACAAAAGGCTCCCCGCGGTAAGAGAGATCTGCATCAATTTTGCCGGCATCGACCCCGTGAAAAGTCCCATCCCCATCCAGCCGGCCCAGCATTATTCCATGGGCGGCATCGATGTGGACGTGCACGGCGCCTCGAGCCTCAAGGGTTTCTATGCGGCCGGAGAATGCGCCTGCGTGAGCGTCCACGGCGCGAACCGCCTGGGTGGGAATTCGCTGCTGGATACGATCGTCTTCGGCAAGATCGCAGGCGAGGAAGCCTCTCATTTTGTCCAGGGTCTCGAGAGGAAGGATGGAAACGATAAGTTCATTCTCGATGAGGCTTTAACGGAGAGGAAGAAAGTCGAAGAATGGATGAGCCGGTGCTCGGGAGAAAAAGCCCATCAGCTCCTCAACAAACTCAAGGTCATCATGAGTGAAAAGGTGGGGCTCTTCCGGACGAAAAAGCAGCTGGCCGAAGCCCTGGAAGGAATCCGTCAGATCAGAGGAGATTATGGCCACGCCTGTCTTCCGGGCCGCTGCCTGCGCTACAGCCAGGCCATCATCAACCTGATCGAATTCGGCTATATGCTGGATTTGACCGAGGCCATCACGCTGGGCGCTCTCCGGCGCGAGGAGACACGCGGTTCGCATTTCCGCATCGATTTTCCGCAGCGCAACGACCGGGACTGGCTCAAGCACACTCTGGTCAGTCTCAAGGATGGCCAGCCGGATGTCGGCTATCGGGACGTGAAGATCACCAAATACAAGCCTCAAGAGAGAAAATATTAGGATGGAATATATTTTTAGGATCCTGAGGTTCGACCCGGTCGAGGACGAGTGTCCGTATTTCCAGGACTTTGGCTATAAGACCCAGGAGAAAAAATCGCTCCTTGAAGCTTTGATGGATATCCGGAACGAACAGGACTGCACGCTTTCCTTCAGGTACAGCTGCCGCGAGGCGATCTGCGGGTCCTGCGCCATGGTGATCAACGGGAAGCCCGACCTGGCCTGCCGGACCATGGTGGAATCCCTCAACTCCACGCTCGTCGTCATCGAGCCGCTTCCCAACCTGGAGATCCAAAAAGACCTGGCCGTGGACATGGAGCCTTTCTGGCAGGCCCTGGACAAGGTCGAGCCTTATCTTTTCGCCGGCCAGGAGAGACCCGAGAAAGGGCACAGGGTCGAGGAAAAAGAGATGGAGAAAATCGACCAGTACATCGCCTGCGTTCTCTGCGGCTGCTGCTACAGCGCCTGCCCTGTTGTCGCGCGCGATGAAAACTATCTGGGCCCGGCGGCTTTGGCCAAGCTTTACCGCTTCGTCAAGGACCCAAGGGACAAGCGAGGCTATGCGCGCTGGTCGCGGGTGAACACGGAAGCCGGGGCCTGGGGGTGCGATACTGTTTTCAAGTGCAACGACGTCTGCCCCAAGAAGGTCAGGCCGGCCGACGGCATAGAGGGGCTGAGGCGGAAACTTGTGATGGAAAGAATTACCAGGGCACTCAGGCTGAGAAAATGAAGCTCAAGCAGTCTCTTTTTACGCGGCGCCAGTTTCTCAACGGGCTCCTGGGCGGATGGCTGGGTGCGCTGGCCGCAACTTTTGCCTACCCGATTGTCAAATTCCTTTTCCCGCCGACTCCGGAGCCCGAACAGGTCATCCTGCCGCTCGCGGATTATAGCAGCATCCCGCCGAATTCTATAAAGCCTTTTGCCTGGGGGAGCAAGCCCGGGTTCATCAAAAAATCAGACAACGGGACGCTCGTGGCTTTTGTAGCTGTCTGCACCCACCTTGACTGCACGGTCGCTTATCTTGCTGACCAGAGAAAATTCTTCTGCGCCTGCCATGAGGGCTGGTATGACGACAACGGAATCAACATCGGGGGGCCTCCTCCCAAGCCTCTCCGGCGGCTTGTCCTCGCAGAGGACGGAGAAAAGTTGATCGTTAAGAGAGAAGGGACAGCGTGAACATAAGGAATATCTCCAGGGGAATCATGACGTGGTTCGAAGAACGCCTCGGCCTCAGCGCTGTTATGGACTTT
>CAZOKP010000130.1:0-5054 GCA_964580435.1 uncultured Eubacteriales bacterium | reverse complement strand
ATCCGAGCTTCTTTCTAAGCATCTCTCCGGGTCAGCAAGAATTCTAACGGAATTAAGACTCACATTCAACCTTCATCTCATGTTGGGAAGCATCTCTAATTCCGCGACAGGACCCGCCCCCATTACAGAAAAAGAGCTGCCTTCCTCGCTTTGGTTTGAAAAGAAATGTTGTCTGTGCTAAATAGGGAAGGCAAAGGAAAGAGACATGAGCGAATGGAGAAAGAGAATCCGCATCGGAGTCATCGGCGGAAGCCGGCCGGACAAGCATTCCATCGAGGCCGCTTTTAAAGTCGGGCGGTTGATCGCTGAGGCAGGAGCCATCCTGGTCTGCGGCGGGCTGGGAGGCGTGATGGAAGCAGCCGCGGCGGGAGCGAAAAAGGCCGGAGGCATCACGATCGGGATCCTTCCTGGCACGCATCCTTACGAAGCCAACTCTTCTATCGATGTACCTATCGCCACGGGCCTGGGTTACAGCCGCAATTCTCTCGTGGCCATGAACGCGGATGTGCTGATCGCGATCGACGGAGAATACGGGACTCTCACAGAGATCGCCTACGGCAATATTTACGGCAAAAAGGTTATCGGGTTGGGGACATGGGAGGTGAAAGGCGTGATTGCGGCCGCGTCCCCCGAGGAGGCAGTTCGCCTGGCTTTAAAAGGCTGAAAAACAGAGAGAATGGGTCATGGCCAACTATAGGCTCGTCCTCAGCTATGACGGCACTGACTTCTGCGGCTGGCAGAAACAGGTAGAGAACAGGACGGTCCAGGCTGTTCTCGAAGAGGTCCTGGCCAAAATCACCGGGAAAAAGATCGGAATCACGGGCTCCGGAAGAACGGATGCCGGCGTCCATGCCCAGGGTCAGGTCGCTAATTTTAAGGCTGATCTACGCCTTAAGGATAAAGAACTCTGGCAGGCCCTGAATGCTCTTCTCCCTGATGATGTCAAGGTCCTCTCGTTGCGTAAAGCCGCGGCTGATTTCGATGCCAGGAGGTCGGCCAGGTCCAAGGTCTACCGCTACAGGATCCACAACTCCCGGCTCGTCAGCCCTTTCGTTCTTCGATATGTTCTTTACTGGCCGTCAGCCCTCAACATCAAGAAAATGGCCGAAGCGGCCGCGTTCTTCGAGCGGGAAGCCGACTTCACGGCCTTCTCTTCCAACAGGCTGCTTCACCCGGTCCGAAAGGTCCTCCACTCCGAGATCAAGAAAAGAGGAAAAGAGATCATCTATGCAATCGAAGCCAACGGGTTTTTGAGGTATATGGTCCGGACGATCATGGGGACTTTAATCGAAGTCGGACGCGGGAAAATGGAGCCTCGGCAAATCGAGGACATCTTCCGGGAGAACAAGCGCTCCCTGGCCGGGCCCACAGCCCCGGCCAAAGGCTTATGTCTTGTCAAGGTCATTTATTGAGCGCAATTTAAATTGACAGGAGCGCATCGCCTTTGTATAAATATGTCTCGCTATTGACAAGGAGGTCAAAGATGAGAACAAAAAAACTGTTATGGCTTGGGCTTGTCGTTTTCTGCGCCCTGGTCCTTATCCGCGTTTCGGCTATCAACGCGCAGGATAGTCAGGACTGTGTTTCCTGTCTGAATCAGCTCCAGTCAGACGCCTGCACCGTCATCATGGTCGGCAAAAATGCCTCCACGGACGGCTCGGTTATAACAACGCATACCTGCGATTGCGGCGTATGCGACTGGACTTTCCGTTATGTCCCGGCCGCCGACCATCCGGCCGGATCAACGAGAAGGATATATCATATCGACCAGTTCGGGACCATACCGCCCGAAACCGGTCTGAAATGGGATAGAGCCAAGGACAATTTCGCCGGATTGGAAATTCCCGAAATCCCTCACACCTACGGCTATATCCACGGCGCCTTCGGCTACATGAACGATAACCAGGTCGCCATCGGCGAGTCCACGATCGGCTGCCTGGCGAAAATGGAGAACAAGACGCCCACACCCAAATTCGACATCACCATGCTGACCCTGCTGGCCATGGAAAGAGCCAAGACGGCGCGCGAGGCCATAAAGATCATGGGTGAACTGGCCGAAAAGCACGGCTACGGATTCACCGATGAGGGCGAAATGCTGGGTGTGGCCGACCCCAACGAAGTCTGGGTCTTCGAGATCATGCCGGTCGGCCCTCTGTGGACACCCCAGAGCGGGAAGCCGGGAGCGGTCTGGTGCGCCCAGAGAGTCCCGGATGACGAAGTCAGCGTTTGTCCGAATGAGTCGCGGATCGGCGAGATCGACCTCGAAAATCCCGACTATTTCATGGCTTCGCCCAACGTGATCTCTTTTGCTGTGGAACAAAAGTTCTACGACCCCAAGAGCGGCAAACCTTTTAACTGGAAACGGGTTTATAATCCCGAGCCGGCCAGCGCCGCTTCGAGCAACGGGAACAGAGTCCGCCTGTGGCGCTTTTTCGACCTTGTCTCCCCCTCAAAAAAGTTTAGCCCTGAGACGCTGAACATGGACCTGCCCTTCTCCACCAAGCCGGACAAAAAGCTCTCTGTTTATGATGTCATGACCATGACCAGGGACAAATGCGAGGGGACGGTCTTCGAGCCCGCCAGGGGCTTGCAGGGCGGCGCTTTCGCCAACCCGAATTTCCTCCCTTATGGTTTCGAGCTGGAGGGCAAGAAATACAACACCTCTCGCGTCATCGGCGTCAATCGCGCCGAGTATGTGACCGTGACACAGAGCCGGGCATGGCTCCCCAACCCGATCGGCGGCATCGTCTGGCTCGCCTGGGGCGCCCAGGACACTTCCTGTTTCATGCCCTTCTACATCGGCCTAACCGAGATTCCAAAGTCGTTCCAGCTCGGCGACCATTGGACTTTCAGCCGTGATTCCGCCCGCTGGGCCTTTGACTATGTCGATTTTCATACCCAGGCTCTTTATTCCTACGCCATCCAAGATGTCCGGGAGGCCCAGAAAAAATGGGAAAAATCAGCCGTCGATAAGACGCCTGCGACCGACCAGAATGCCCTTGACATCTATAAAAAGGATCCCGCTCAAGTTCACCCGTTCCTGACGGAATACTGCAACAATAATGCCGCCCTTGTCATCAACGCCTGGTGGGAGCTGGGCAACCAGCTGCTGGTCAAATACAACCATCTGTGGATGTATGATGTCAAAACAAGAAAGCGGTTGCCGCTTAAGTTTCCGGACTGGTACCTGAAAGAGCTTGTCGAATACAACAAGATTCCGTCACAGCCCGAAGAGAAGAAATAAATAACAGAGGCTCTCAAGCAAAGGGACGAGCGTCCTGGGCGATAGGTTTGGCCCCGCTGATTTGACCTGCGTGATCACCCGCCGTTAATGCTATAGGGCAAATCTGCGTCTTGGGGTATGGAATCAATATAGGTCTTGCGGAATTCGGGATCCTGCATCCGACAGCCGTGACTCCGCCTGCAGTAGGCCGGGTGCTGGACCAGTCTTTGCCAGAGGTCCTGGACCGAATCGGCGCGGATGTTCCCAAAAGAGAGGGGAGTAAAATCGCAGGGCATGAAATCGCCAAAGGCGGTGATATGAAATTGATAGTTGGCGGCAAGGCAGCCGAGGAACCGGGCGAAGCCTTTGCCGCTGTTGGTCCAGGACTGAGTGATGATCCGAGGTTTCCCACGACTTTGCTTGTTGAGAAACCCGGCCTCACGGAGCAGCATGCGGCGGTTCTTCTTGGTAATTATGACATCGGGGCGCCGCAACAGGCGCCCGGTAGGGATCACATCAAAAACACTCACCTCATGGACTCCCCATTCCGCCGCCAAAGCGGACACGCGGGATAGCTTTTTCTGGGCAATCGACTCATTGGTGGCGTACGTCGAAAGGCCGACCAGCAGCCCTTCCCGGAGCGCGTTCTTAACTCCCTTTTCTACGAGATCAAACACTCCCTTTCTCCCCCGCCACTGGTCATGTTCGCCCGGGTCCGGCGAATCCAGGCTGATTTGAACACCGGAAACCCCGGCCTCTTTGAGCGAGGCCACTCTCCCCGGATTAAGCCCGACCGCATTAGAGAAAACCTGAACAACGGCTTTGTCCGCGGGTACGGCGGCCAGGCATTCTTCCAAACCCGCCTCCAGTAGTGGCTCTCCACCGGTGAACGTGACGTTGGTCACACCCAAAGCGATGCATTCGGCCACAATCCGCTTGACCTCTGGCAAGGAAAGCGACGGCTTCTTGGCCGTGCTTTGGGGAAGACTGCAATGAAGGCAATCCAACTGGCACTTATTGGTGATGGCTATGGTTACGGCAAAAGGGATCTTTTTCTTGAAAACCCAGATATTCAAAAAGGTCTCCAGTTGCCGGTTGTGCGCTTCACTGGGAATCGGAGGAATGTACATGGAGTAGACATTGGCCCCGTTCTGAGTGGCAATAGGCCCGAGACCGCTGTGCCACCTAAAGTAATACCAGATCAGCGGAGCGTAATAAAAGGATCTTGGCCCGGAGATGGAGAACCAAATTTTATTGTCCCGGATCTCAACTTCCAGGCTGATATCCTTCATTTTGGGGGTGTTGGGAAAACGATAGGTCATGCGCATGATTTTACGGCTTAAAAAATGGAAACCTTGAGGCGGCCACGGAGGAGCCGATCCCGACAAAACAGCCAATAAACATGCCTAGGGGGAGTGTCCCGGCGATGTGCTTGTTGATCTGCCTGGATGTCTCGGGCCAGTATTTTGCGATTTCCGGAATATTCTTAAAAAACTCCACCGACTGGAGAAAAAGCTCGTAAAAGGCGATAAAAAAGCCGGCTGATTTGTTTGGGGCAAGGTCAACAGGAGCCGGAGTATCTGAATTTTTCATGAAAATGAACCTGTCCATTTTAAGGAAAGATCCTTTAAATTTCAAACTCTTTTCAGGTTTGGATTGCATCCTTATTTCCGTGATGGGGGGTCCTGTCGCGGTTCACCCCCGGCGCCCTCGCGGTCAATCATGTTGTTTCCAAAGCCAAAGACCGGGGCATCAAACGCTCGGGGCGGCGGGGGGCCCCCGAACCACGCCACCCTCCCCCTTCTATCAGCATAGGATTATCACGGAATTC
>CAZOKP010000129.1:0-5068 GCA_964580435.1 uncultured Eubacteriales bacterium | reverse complement strand
CGCCGACCCCCGGGCCGATTATCTTTCGTAAGTTTTTTCAAGAAGGGAGAGATCCAGACGATTTCAGGCTCATCGGGTACCACGGGCAGCTCCCGGTCGCCCTTCCCCGGGCTCAAGTTATCTTTGCCAGGTCTTGATCTCTCTTTAATACTTCCGTAAAATAATCAAATGGGATTATCGGGGCGGCAATGCGGCCGCGATCCGGCGCGGGCAAAAAGAAAATTCCTATAATGTTAAAGCGATATCACCATACCAAAGCATTCATGGAGGATTCTTATGAAAGCAATTATCTATACAAAATATGGCCCGCCAGAAGTTCTTCAACTCAAAGAGGTAGAAAAACCAACTCCCAAAGACAACGAGGTTCTCATAAAAATACATGCAACAACCGTAAACCGAACTGACTGCGGGTTTCGAAAACCAGAATATGGTTTTATTATTCGCCCTATCAATGGGCTTTTTAAGCCCCGAAAAAACATATTGGGCAGTGAGTTTGCGGGAGAGATCGAAGCCATCGGCAAAGACGTCAAAACATTCGAACGGGGCGATCAGGTTTTTGGCCTAACAGGCAAATTTGGAGCTCATGCGGAATACATTTGTATCCCCGAAAAAGCCTCGATCGCAATCAAGCCAGCCAATATGTCCTACGAAGAGGCGGCCGCCGTCTGTGACGGACTCATGCTGGCAATGACATACATCAGGAAAATCAATTTTCAGAAATCAAAAAAAATCCTAATCAATGGAGCCTCTGGGTCTATTGGTTCCGCATGTGTACAACTTGCTAAATATTATGGCGCAAAAATCACAGCAGTTTGCAATACAAAAAATATAGAATTAGTGAAATCACTTGGTGCAGAAAAAATAATAGACTATACAAAAGACGATTTTACAAGAGATGACCAAATGTATGATGTCGTTATTGATGCTGTCGGCAAAAGTTCATTCTTTCGTTGTAAAAAATTGCTAAAACCAGGTGGGGTATATTTTTCAACGGATCTTGGGTTCTTGGCGCAGAATATTTTTTTAGCCCTATGGACGCCTATTTTCTGCAGTAAAAAAGCAAAGTTTCCGATCCCCAAAGATAGTAAAAAAGATATAGTATTTTTCAAAGAACTTATCGAGGCAGGAAAGTATAAAGCCGTTATTGATAGACGTTACCCCCTGGAACAGATTATCGAGGCCACCAAGTATGTCGAAACAGGGCAAAAGACAGGAAATGTTGTAATAACAATTTTATAAAATTGTGACTTGAATGGCTTCGGTTGACAGTGAGAGCAAAACAGATCTTCGTCAACATGCCAATTTCTCTGGCAAAGATTCATAAGGTGCTCAAGAATTAACTTGAGTTGACACGGGCACAGGCAGATAGGCGTCTATGAAAAAACCGATACGCCTCCAATACGATTTTCTTAGTTATCCCCCTTGAGCAATCAAGGGGGGAGGCAAAAGAAATAGGCGTTTCGCGGAAGGGAATGGGCGATAGAGGACTTGAACCTCTGACTTCTACCGTGTGTAGGAAGCATCCAAAAACCGTAACACGAAGAAAATAATGGAAATAGCAGATAATCAAGGATTTCCCGGGTCGATTCAGTATTCGATATCTTTCGATATTATTAGATATGTTTTGATATTCCTGACATATTTTGGGCACAAATTGGGCACAATCTTAGGTTAGAAGGAGGCCTAAGATTTGCATATTTGACAGTCCAAACCACACCATGAAAGGAATCCGGGCTTTTTATTTAGCCGGCTGACGTTAGATTATAAATATTAAAAGAATAAAGCTTAGCCTGAAGGATCTTGATTGTCCGCCGCCGAGCGCGGACGGCGATCCCAATGCTTGCGGTCGTCGCCAACGTAACCCGTTCACTTTGCCGGCTTCAACGGCGGCAGGATGTACTCCCCTCGATACATCCTTTCTTCCGGCTGATACATGCGCATCATGAGGAAGAAGCCCTCCTTCGGCGCCGGCAGCCAGTTCACCTCTTTCGCCTTGCCGGGCGATTCGCTTTGAATGTAGATGGTGAGCGAGCCATCGGGATTGAGCTCCAGCTTCTCGGCCATGTTGCCGATGATCTTACCGCGCCCGATCTCGAAGGGCATCGCCTTGATGGCTGCCATTGACTCCTCTCCGAGGCTGGTAATATCATTAATTAGTAAAGTGGCGAGAATTCTGAGCCCAAAGGAGACGGGCTTGGCGCCTTGTAGAAAAGGAATTGCCAATTTATAGCTAATAATGGGAGGTGACCCTATGTTGGGATACAAGGGCGTGATGCGCAGGTTTCCGGGACAAGGGGTGCTCCTCGGGCGGCTCTCTATCGCTGGAGTTCTTGCGGCCGCTCTTATTTTTATCGCACTCGCACCAGCCCAGGAAAAACCTGATGACGACGCGATCTGGGAGGCGTTCATCAGCTGGTTCCGGTCGGCCCCGAAGGAGGAGGCCGGTCCCTTCGAAGCTTACGCGGCCAAACTCGTAGAGGAGGGAGTGCCCAAGCCGGAAATCCAGCGGCGGGTCGTCACGATTATCCGGCTCTTCTCGGAGCGTACCGAGGGCATCGAGATCTATTTTGACTGGGCTTACTCCCAGCCGATGACAGGGGACCCCGCCAAGGATGGAATCAACCTGGCCCCGACCGCGTTCCTTGTCGACACCGTGAAAGTTATGAAGCCTGGCGTCGCGCTCGATGTCGGCATGGGTCAGGGCCGGAACGCCGTCTACCTCGCTAGTCAGGGATGGGAAGTCACCGGCATGGACATTTCCCAGGTCGCGCTTGACGCTGCGCGGGCGAACGCGGACAAGTCCGGAGTCAGCATCCGGACGGAGAAAGCCGCCTACGCTACCTTCGATTTTGGCGTCAACAAATGGGACCTGATCGTCATCGTCTTTGCCTGGGCACCAGTATCGGACGCCGCATTCGTCGCCAAGCTAAAGACATCGCTCCGTCCGGGGGGAGTCGTTCTCTACGAGCATTACCTTGGGCCCCGCGACCCAGTGATCAGGACGCCCATCATGGCGCCCGCGCCGAACGAACTGAAAACGTTCTTCGCCGATTTCGACATTGAGTTCTACGAAGAGACAGAGGAGCCAGCGGACTGGGGATGGACGAAATCCAGCCTCGTCCGAATGCTCGCACGGAAGAGGTCCTGAGACCTGGGCCCGCTAGTTCAGGAGACCCCTTAGGCAGGCCACTCACCCGTTTATCCCCCCTGCCCCTTTCCAGAGAGGGGAATTTGTCAGCCTCGTGGAAAGGAAAAAATGGGCGATACAGGATTTGAACCTGTGACTTCTACCGTGTGTAGGAAGCACTCCAAAAACGTAATGCGAAGAAAATAATGGAGATAATAGATAATCAAGGGTTTTGCGGGTCGATTCAGTATTCGATATCTTTCGATATTTTTAGATGCGTTTTGATATTCCTGACATATTTTGGGCACAATTTGGGCACCGTTTTTCATCTTTTCATCGTCCAGCTGATCCACCTGACCTCGCATATCACGGATGAAGGTCAGGTCACTGTTCGATAGTACGACCTTTACGCCAACGCTCATCGAAGAAAGGGCCGGAAGGCGAGTCTGACCGCTTTTCCTCTCCCAATGGTTGAGGAAGAGCTCTGGCCCATCCCTGCCATAGGCTGGGCCGAGATGATCCGGGGAAAAAGATTATCGAATAGTCGGCTATTTTTTTAATTCATACACCTTCACAGGAGAGTATTCCAGGATAGCCCTTTTTTCATTCTCCGGGCCCGGTTTTTCACCGACATAGAATTTCACGGTGAGCGTCAGGTTTTCGAGGTCGTACTGTGCATACCAAAGGGTGCGGATGGGGGCATATGCAGGGTTGCTGGGTACAACAGGCGGCGCTGCCACCTCTGCGTTGATGGCAGCGATTTCTTCGAGAGTGAATTTCTCCTTGGCCCGAATGGACTCCTCCAGCTTATTGTACCGCCGAAGGCTTGATTTGGGATTGTCCTTGTATTTTTCCGCGGTTTTTTCGTGGTTGAATACCAGATGGTTCGTGATCCACTGTGGGCCTTCCCCGTCGATGATATAGCTGCGGTTGCGGTTGGGGGAGAACTCGTATATAAAAGATTGTCCCGTTTTGTCTCCCACGATATAATGACAGGGAATAAAGTAATAATAGTGTTTCAGGGAAAGAAGCGCCTCCTTGGCCTCTTCCACATTTTTGCAGTTATCCAGAAGATAGCGCATGGACATAAGTTCGTACATCCCGACCTCATCGCCAGGTTCGCGGCCGACTCTCTCCACACAATCATTCTCTGCGAGGATAGATACGACAAGACCTTCTGAATTGATGCCGTCCAGCACTCCCCCGAGATATTCGAAGGCACATAGGGACAGGGAAGAATATCCCTGATCGGGATGGATCTCGAATAAGTAAGGCCTGGCCATAATGGCCAATCTGCCTTTCTGCGGCCGTCTTCCCGTGATGTCGCCAGTGGTGAACTCATAGTTGCGGCTCAGGATGTTGTGACCGCTTTCAGTGGCGCTTGCCGGGTAAAATGCGACAGAACATCCCGGCGGGATCATTTCTTTTTGGAAGAGTCTTGAAAAATCATAAGAATCGTCGTAGATATTCAGCCCATAAGCGGCAGCCAATCCCTTCATGCGCTCGGAATGGATCGGATAATTTTTTGCCATGTACTCTCGTTTGGCTCTGTTCATGATGTGATTTCCCGAGGGGGTGATGGGGGTGCCATCTTTTTTAGCTAGTTCTCCGATCTTTTTGCCTATTTCGAAATTCGATCCTTTGAGGACGACATGCCGGACTTCCGCGAACTTGTCCGGCCCGCCGGCGATGACCGTTTCCTTGTACTCCAGATCCTGTGCTGTGGCAGGCAATGCCATCGGAATCAATAAGAGAGCCACTGCGACATAAACGGATGCAACGAATGTTCTGGACAATTTGTTCCTAATGCCTCCTTTTAAATTAAATTCCGAAAAACTCTCCCGGTTGCCCGGCCGGGCCTTCAACAAGCGAAAAAACCGGCGGAGGATCCGGGGTGGGTCCTCCGGCCGCCTCTCCGCACGAGTTGGTAGATGTTGTCGA
>CAZOKP010000128.1:0-5233 GCA_964580435.1 uncultured Eubacteriales bacterium | reverse complement strand
AAGTGGAAGGCCGTGTCGTAGGGAGAATCGGCCCGGGAATCTGCCTCCTCATCGGAGTTGAAAAGGGGGATTCCGAGGAAGAGGCCGAGGCTTTGGCCGGGAAAATCACGGAGCTTCGCATTTTCCCTGACGGCGCGGGGAAGATGAATCTTTCCCTGGGTGAAATCGGCGGAGAGGTGCTGGCAATATCCCAATTCACTCTTGCGGGCTCCACAAAGAAGGGCAGGAGGCCGAGCTTTGACGGGGCAGAGGAACCCGAGAGGGCGGAGGCATTAATCAATCATCTGGCGGGGTCGATTAGGCAACGCGGGTTCAGGGTCGAAACAGGTGTCTTTCAAGCGATTATGAACGTCCATCTCATCAATGAAGGTCCGGTGACCTTTGTTTTGGAGGCCAAGAAGCCCGCCTTCAGCCGCTGAACCTCACCTTGCTCACCCGGCGCAACGCCTCGGCCGCGGCTGACCTGACATAAGCACTCTTGTCTTTGGTCAATCTGACCAGAAGCCCCAGGGCTTCTTTCCCGCCGATTTCTCCGAGAGCATCGGCCGCGCTCTTGCGGACATCGATATTTGTATCCGCCAGCGTATGTTCGATAGCGGAGAGAGCCGCGGCGTCTTTTCTCAGGCCCAGAACCTTGAGCACCGCGCTTTTGACGTACCAGGGAGGACGATGCAATTTTTCGCAGACGGGCTCGAGATTCCAGATCTCTCTTTGGCTGAGGTCCTTGATCAGGAAATCCCGGTTCATCTCGGCCGGGTCGTCCAGGGCTTCGAGCAAGACCGTAAGCACCCAGGGCGCCTTGAGCTTTGAGATCGCCTTAAGGATCTTGAACCTTCTGTCTCTGTCGGGGAGGGACCGCAGTTTCCGGAGGACTGCCTCGGCATAAAAGCGGTTCTTCTTGTCTTCTTCTTCAAATTCCTTCACGGCTCTCCTGGCGGCATTGGCTACTGCCCTGAAGTTGTCTCCGATGTAATTCTCGTAAACGTCGAATTCCTGATAGGAAGCTTCTCTTAGAAATTTCAGAGCTGTGGCCTTGACCAGGGGAGAGGATTCCTCTTCCTTGAGAAGAGAGAGGAGGAAAAGGATTCGCTCTTCTTTTTCGAGGGTATCGATATTGGTGTAGAGGAATCTTATTTTCTCATGAGGATGCAGGAGAGAGAACTTTTCCGAAAACTCCGCCAGGGTCATCGCCGTTCAATAAAAATTCAATCAGACCATATCGAGGATGTGGCCCAATTTCTCTTTTTTCGTTTTCAGGTACTTGAGGTTTGTCCGGTTCGGCGGAACCTCAACGGGCACGCGGTCGACGATCTCCAGCCCGTACCCTGCCAGACCGATAAATTTGCGCGGATTATTGGTCATGAGCCTGATTTTCTTCACGCCGAGAGCCACGAGGATCTGAGCCCCGATGCCGTAATCTCTTTGGTCGGGCTTGAATCCGAGCTTGCGGTTGGCCTCGACCGTGTCCGCTCCCTGATCCTGGATGGCATAGGCCCTGATCTTATTGGTCAGGCCGATCCCTCTTCCTTCCTGGTTAAGGATGTAGAGGACAATCCCCTTGCCCTCCTTCTCGATTATTTCCATGGAACGACGGAGCTGCTCTCCGCAGTCGCAGCGGCTGGAGCCAAAAGTGTCTCCCGTCAGACATTGCGAGTGGGCCCGGACGAGGACGGGTTCATCGGGATGGACTTCTCCTTTGACCAGAGCCACGTGGTTTTCGTGGTGGATGGTATCCTCGAAGACAAAGATCCGGAAATGCCCATGCTGTGTGGGCAGGTCGGCCTCATCAATTTTTTTGACCAAGCTCTCGTGTTTCATCCGGTACTTGATGAGGTCAGCGATGGTCAGGACCGCGATGTGATGGCTTTGGCTGAACCTCTCGAGTTGCGGCATTCGAGCCATTGTCCCGTCTTCGTTCATGATTTCGCAAATGACCCCGGCAGGATTGAGGCCGGCCAGGCGGGCCAGGTCGACCGCGGCTTCTGTCTGCCCGGCCCTGGCCAGGACCCCGCCTTCTTTTGCCTGCAGCGGAAAGACATGTCCCGGACGGACCAGGTCTGGAGGCTTTGTCTTGGGGTGGATGGCGGCCAGAACGGTCCTGGCGCGGTCGTAGGCAGAAATTCCGGTGGTGACTCCCTCTTTGGCGTCGATGGAAACAGTGAATGCCGTTTCGAAACGCGATGTGTTATCGCGCACCATCTGAGGCAGTTGCAGCTCCTCGAGCCTCGCTCCGGTCAAAGGGAGGCAGATCAGCCCGCGCCCGTACCGGGTCATAAAATTGATGATCTCAGGGGTGACTTTGTCGGCGGCAACCATGAGGTCGCCTTCGTTCTCTCTGTCTTCATCATCTACGATGATGATCAGCCGCCCTGCTTTGACGTCCTCCAGGGCTTGCTCGACAGTCGCCGTCTTTATTTCTTTATCCATAGAAATGACCTAAAGTCTTGTTTTTCCCTTACTTAACCAATTATACACGTATTTCCCGAAGATGTCACACTCTAGGTTGACCTCTTGCCCTCTTTTCAGGCCTCGTAAATTGGATTTCTCGATGGTGACAGGAATCAGCTCAACATCGAAGGAAGACCGCCCGAGTTCGGCAATTGTCAGGCTGACGCCGTTCACGCCTACTGAACCCTTGGGTATAAAATAAGGTTTGAGCTCAGACGGAAAGGAGATCGTCAGGCTTTTTCCGGGTTTCTTTTCCATTGTTCGGAGGACTTTTCCCTTGCCATCAATATGGCCGGTCACGAGATGACCGCCGAGGGCTGATTGAAGGGTGAGCGGAAGCTCAAGGTTCAGTTTTTCCCCGATCTTGAGAGAGCCGAGGGTCGTCATCCGCAGGGTCTCCTGAGAAAGATTAAAGAAAAGGATACTCCCTTCCTTCCTGGCAAGGCTCAGGCAAACACCGTTCAAAGCCATGCTTTCTCCGGCTTCCAAGGATGGGAATGGAGAGGGCGCCTCTATGGCGATCTCCTGTTTTCCTCGCCGGTAACCTTTGAAGGTGCCCTGATGATGGATGATTCCTGTAAACATTAGAAATATCCTTCCACGATGAGGTCTTTTCCAATTTTGAACGAGGTGGCCTTTTGAAGTTCCAAGGACTCACTGATCCGGCTGATTCCCTTTCCTTCAAAAAAGGAGGGCGCTCTTTCTCCGCCGATCAGGCGCGGCGAGACGGTTAGGAAAAGCTTATCTGCGAGCTTTTCTTCGAGCATGGTGGTCAGCACCCGGCTGCCTCCTTCCACGAGCAGGCTGGAAAGACCTTTCTTCCCCAGCCGAGGGAGGACTTCCTGGACTTCGAGTTTTTGAGCCGAGCCTGGAATCTCGATAACCTCGACACCTTTTTTGCGCAAAGCGCCGGCTTTTTTGGGCGAACTTTTTTTTGAAGTAAAGACGATGACCTTCCCTTCCCGGAGAGTGGAGAGGATCCTGGCCTCAAGTGGGAGGCGAAGACCTGAATCGAGAATGACCCTGGTTATTTTTTTCCCTCGCCAGTGAGGATGTCTGACGGTGAGCCGGGGATTGTCCTTAAGAATGGTGTTGATTCCCACCATGATGGCGTCGTATTCACCCCGGACAAGGTGGACGTACTCTCTCGTCTGGGCCGAAGATATCCAGCGGGAATCGAATACCTTTGACGAGATCCTGCCGTCGAGGCTCACCGCCGCCTTTAGGGTCACGAAGGGAATTCCCTGGGTGATGTATTTATAATACGTTTCATTCAGATTCTTGTTTCTGTCCTCGAGAAGCCCGACAGAGACGTCGATTCCCGCGACGCGCAGGGCCCGGATTCCCTTGTTGAAGACAATGGGATTAGGATCTGGAGAAGAGATGACGACCCTTTTCAGCCCGGCCCGAAGCACGGCATCCACGCATGGAGGCGTTCTTCCCCAGTGGACGCACGGCTCCAGGGTGAGAAAAAGGGTGCCTCCTCTAGCCAACGAGCCGGCCCGGTCTAAAGCGATGACTTCAGCGTGCGGTTTTCCAGGCCGTTCATGATAGCCGTAGCCGACGATCTTTTCCTCGCGGACGAGGACGGCCCCTACATAAGGATTCGGACGAGCCCATCCCTTGGCTTTCTCTGCCAGACCATAAGCCATTTCAAGATAGGATGAATCCATGGCGTTTTTCATGAGATCAGCGCATTCACAAATTGTGCCGGAGAAAAGGGGAGCATGTCTTGGACGTCTTCTCCGACGCCTATAAACTTTATCGGCAGCTTAAGCTCATCGACGATGCTGATGACGCTCCCTCCCTTGGCCGTGCCGTCGAGTTTGGTGAGGAAAATTCCCGTGATCCCGGAAAACTTGAGGAATTCCTTAGCTTGGACCAGGGCATTCTGGCCAATGGTCGAATCCAGCACGAGAAGGATTTCATGGGGAGCCCCGGCGATTTCCCTGGCGATGATCCTCTTGATTTTTTCAAGCTCATTCATCAGGTTGGTGTTCGTGTGAATCCGGCCCGCCGTATCGACGAGAAGGAGTTCATAGGCGTGCGCTTTTAGGGATTTCAGGGCGTCATAGACGACGGCAGCCGGGTCAGCTCCGTATTGGCCCCTGATAACGGGGACATTCAGCCTTTTCCCCCAGACTGTCAACTGCTCCTGGGCGGCGGCCCTGAAGGTATCGGCGGCGACAAGCAGGACCTTCTTTTCTTTGTCCTTGAAATAATACGCCAGCTTGGCCAGGGATGTCGTTTTCCCGCCTCCGTTGACACCGACCATCATGATCACGGCCGGTGAAGAATCGACCGAAAGCCCCGAGGGATACTGCCCCAGGATACGGACAAGCTCTTCCTGGAGAGCTTTTTGGATCTCCACAAACGGAGCGTCTTTCCTGGTCTGTTCTTTGAGGGAAAGGATGATCTTGTCTGTGGACGCAATCCCCGTATCCGCAAGGATCAAAATTTCGGCGAGTTCTTCCAGGATTTTATCCCGGGGCTTGCCGCTCTCCATGAGTTCTTGGAATTTTTGCCGCAGGGATTGGCTCGTCTTGACCAGTCTTTCTTTAAGGCTTCCCAACACGGCAGAACCATTATATTTTCTGGCCATTTATGAGTCAAGGCGAGGGATGTTCCAGTAAGCATCTTTTTTTCTGTGATGTATGGATACGGGCTTTGAAAGGACTCGGCTCCCCGCTCCGATCGGCGGCCTGAATGGGCGAGCGGTGCGGGCTCAAAAGCACGCGAATTTGCTCCCGGCGAGGCGTGGGTCCTGTCACGGTGCGTCCCCGTC
>CAZOKP010000127.1:0-5426 GCA_964580435.1 uncultured Eubacteriales bacterium | reverse complement strand
AATTGCAGGCAAATATCAGGGCCGTGAATAAAAGGCTGAGGCTGATTGCCGACAACGAAAAGAGAACGGAAGAAATGGCGAAGATAAAGGCGGAAAGGGCGGCAGCCCCCCAGAAAGAACAAGAAGGCGGCAAAGGCGAGAAGCCTAAGAAAGCCCCCGAAGAGGGCAAGGGAAAAAAGATAAAGGCGGAAAAGAAAGCAGCCCCTCCGAAAGCACCGGAAGGCGGCAAAAGCCAGAAAACGACGGAATCCCCCGAAGAAGGCAAGGCAACAATGGAAAAGAAAGTAGAAGAAACGAGGGAGGAACCGGCAGGCCAAGCGAAGGCAGATAAGTAATCAAAAAGAATACGGCAAATACAGGGACACTTTCCAGGTCTATTTCGATATTGGCCTAAAAAGTCACAGGTTTTTCAAGACCACTAAACTTTCAAATCAATGGGGGCAGGTCACCATCCTTGGAGCCTTGGCCTGAAGGAGGCCTGCGGCTACCCTCGTAAGACGGGCTCTCAGGCTGATCTCCGCGTGATGGTCGCCCGAGCCCTTTTCAAAGCCTCGCTCTCACTTAATCAGAGATGCTTTCCTATAAGCGCCTTCGGTTGGGATGGTTGTTGAGGGCGAACTCTGGAAAAACGCCGCACAAGCGGCCTTTCACTTCTCCTCAGTGGATAAATGCCTTAATCTTCGGGTCCTCCCGCACTGCTTCAAACTCTTTGTCTTCCGTTATCCTTTTCCAGTCGTGGAAACCAGCCGCTTGTGCTTTTCTTAAAAATTCGACAGTCTTATCAACGTCGCCTCTAGCAGCATAGGCCTTGGCATAGGCGAAATAAACCTCCGGAGTTTCCGGGCCTGACGAGGAAACCCTGAGGACCATAGCTTTGTGCGATTCCAGGAACCCGGGGTCGAGGGCTATGCCTCGGGAGAGATAGAGCATCCCTTCCTCGTTTTTGCCCTGGATCAAAAGCAGCGTTCCCAGGCTGTAAAGGGTAGAGACGGAAGAGGGGGAAAGCGAAAGTGTTTTCAGGAACATCTCCTTGGCCTTATCGTACTGCCGCCTGGCGAAATACAGACTTCCCAGATTGTTGTTGGCTTCAATATAAGAAGGATCCAGGGCCACGGCTTTTTGAAAGTGTTCTTCGGCGTCCTTGTAGTTTTTTAATTGAAAAAAGGCGATTCCCCGGAGGTTATGAGACCTCGCCGATTTCGGGTCTAGGGCGATGGCCTTGCCGAACTCGTCGGCGGCACCCGCATAATCGCCGCGATTCAAGAGGTCTATGCCGTGCCTTAAATAATAACCGAACATCTTTCCTTCTGCCTCGGTTTTGGGGGGCGGCGATTTCTTTAAAGCGCAGGAAGAAAGAACCAGACAAAAAACAAAGACCACCACTCCGAGTTTTCTTCTCAACATGAGATTTTCCCCTCCTCCAGGTCCCAAACGCGGGGCCCGTGAGCAGCTGTATAATTTAAGATGGGATTATTTGTTTTTTCCTGTTATTTTGATTATAACACATCCCCAGCAAAATCAATGCCTGCCGCGCCATTCAAGAGTATGTTTTCTGGCGAATCAGGCTACCACTTGTTTTTGTGGACCCGCGCGGGGTCGAAACGGCCCGGAGGAGGCTTTATTTCCGCCGGATAGCCGACAGGAATGAGGGCGAAGGGAATGATGTGCGCCGGAAGCTCGATAAGCTTCCGCAATCCCTCAACCCTGTCCTCTCTTGGATGGACGCCTACCCAGACGGCACCCAGCCCCTTATCATTTACGGCGATAAGAATATTCTCTGTGGCGGCTGCGCAATCCTGAACCCAGAATCCTTGGTGCGTTTCCCTCATGAGGTCGCCGCACACCAGTATGGCCGCGGGCGCCTCGCGGCACATCTGAGCATAGGGGTGGACCTTGGGAATTTCGTCTAAGATTTTCCGGTCATCGATGACGACAAACTCCCAGGGCTGCTCGTTTCCGGCCGATGGCGCGCTCATCGCCGCGTGGAGGAGCTCTCGGATGATTTCGTCGGAGACGGGCTGAGGGGTAAACCGCCGAATGCTCCTCCGCGTCAGGATGGACTTCATTTACCGGGTGCTCCCCTTCTCCTTATTCTGCTTTCAACTGCGATGTACAGGAGGGGCAACGGGTGGCTTTGATCGGGATAACAGAGAAACAAAAAGGACATTCTTTGGTTGCCGGTGCGGAGGCTGGCGCTTCGGCTTTTCTCTTCAACCTGTTAATCGATCTGATGACCAGGAAAACAGCAAAGGCGATAATCAGGAAGCTGATGATGGTATTGATGAAAACGCCGTAGTTCAGCGTCACGGCGCCCGCCTGTTTGGCGGCAGCCACAGTCCCGTAAGGGCCCGGCATCGCCCCGGACTTGAGCACAACAAAAAGGTTGGAAAAATCAACATTCCCCAGTAGCAACCCGATGGGAGGCATGATCACATCAGCGACAAAGGAGCTGACAATGGCCCCGAAGGCGACGCCGATAATGATGCCGACAGCCATATCCACCACATTCCCCCGCATAACAAATTCCTTAAACTCTTTCAGCATGACCCTGTTCCTCCTTTCACAACGTCTTTCCCTCGTTCGGTTGTATCGATGAACATGTCACGGCAAGCCGTCATGGGCAAACGAGACCGCCCACTCCGCTCGCGGTGGCCTTGTTAATCAAGCACGAAATCCTGTTTCCAGGCCGCCGCTGTCAAGATGCCAGTAGGGAAGCCAGAGAATTCCGGACCACTGAACCGAAATATCTTTTCTCTTGGGACGGAGGACGATCTGTTGAAGGGTCTCAAGGCTCGGGTCCAGGTTGGCCGTCATCTTGGCCGCCTCGTCCTGCATTTGCTGGTCCAGTTCCTTGAGCCCCGCCTGGGCCAGGTCCACCTGCTGCTTGGCCCTCTCGATGTCCATTTTCTCATAATAGGTCCGGCTGGCGCTTCTGGCGCTCGTCGTTGCTCTTCCGATCTGCATGGACTTCCGGCCAAAAATGCCTCCCAGGATCGTTGCGCCAATGGATATGGCCGTGCTGGCCATTCGTTCTTTGTACTGGTCCTGTTCCCTTTGAAGCCGTTGTTGCGCCATCATTAGCTGCCGCTCGAGCGTGACGATTTTCGTGGCATATTTCTGTCTCAAACGCTCCAGCTCGGCATCGCGTTTCTCCCTGGTCTGCTGGGACAGGCGAATACGAAAATCCCGTTCCGACTCTCCGGGCTTCGAGACAACCTGGAAGAGGGAACTCCTCCACAAGCTCAGCTGAAATATCCGGGATAAGAAGTCGCCATAGTCCTTTTCTGCAGATCGCAAGGAACGGAGTGCATTCGCAGGCAAAGGCAGAAAAGAAGCGTTTGACTGCGGTTCCCGGGAGAGGTCTTCCACCTTTATAGAAAAGGGCGTAGCATTGTCCCACAAGATGCCGAGAACATCTTTCCTCAACTCTAAAAAGTGGCCGACAGCCTCGGTTGCGGATATTCCCAACTTATTGTCGAAAATCGCCGTTTGCCCCAAAGCCGCCAGTGAAGGATGGTAGACCAAACGCCCGGATGATGTTGGCTGGGCGCCGAGGGGCACGAAGAGCTCGCTGATCCCAGGAGGAAGCTGTGGTCGCGGACCGAGTGCCGACAAAGGAGCGGCTGTCTCGGCCTGGGCAAAACCTTGGGGTGCTTCTTGAATGCCCGGCTCCGCCTTCACCTTCTTATCTCCCATCACCTGCTTGATCTGCTGACGGGTTAGCGGCCCCCGGAGATAGGAAAGAGTCCAGCGGGTGTTCAGGAGTACGGGCCTGTCCTCATGAACGTTGTGCATCAGGAAGACGCGTTTCCGGAGCCCGCTGATGATGTTGGAAACTTCTTTCAGGTCGATATTCCCTTCGACTCCGGCCAAGCCGTCAATAAGACGCTGTTTATCGTTCTCCGTTTGAAGGCGGCCGATGAACCATGTTCCTGCATTCGCTAATCCTTTGTAATCCAAATCCACGGGGTTCTGCGTTGTCAGGACAAGGCCCAGGCCGAACGCTCTGGCCTGCTTCAACAGTGTCAGGAGAGGCCGCTTGGACGGAGGCTCGCTCACCGGCGGGAAAAACCCGAAGATTTCATCCATATAGAAGAGCGCGCGAAGGCTCGATGTTCCGGGCTGGCCGCGCATCCAGCCGAGGAGCTGATTCAAGAGCAGCGTTACGAAGAACATCCTTTCAGCATCCGAAAGATGGGCGATAGAAAGGATGCTCAGGCGGGGCTTTCCCGCTGCCGTGAACAGAAGGCTGGAGATCTCTAACGGCTCGCCTTCCATCCAGGACTCAAAACCGGGCGCCGCCAGGAGGTTGTTGAGCATCATGGCCAGCTTGTAGCGCTCCTGGGCAGGATAGAAAGAGTCCACGTCAAAGACGCCGACACGTTGAAGGGGAGGAGACTGAATCCTCTGGATGAGAGAGGCGAGGTTGAGATTTTCTCCCGAACCCCAGGCTGCTTCAAGGATGTTGGATATGAGGATATGTTCCCGGCTCTGGAGCGGGTCCGCATGAATGCCCAAGAGGCCGAGCAGACCAGAGACAGTGGTGGAAATTCGTTGACGGAAAAGCTCCGTATCCTCGATAAGATCGGGAGAGGGAGCGGCAAAGGTTTTAAGGACCGAGAGGGGCAATCCGGCGTTGCTTCCGGGCGTGTAGATGGAAATATCCGTTTTTTCGAGGAGCATCCTAATGCGACCCGCATCTTGCCCCCAGTCAGCCAGGCCCCGCTTCCACAAATCCGCCTGCTCGCGGGCATAATCATCGGGCGAAACGCCTTTCTGCGCCGCCTCGTCTTCATTGACCCACGGCCGGAAGTCTTCGGGATTCAGATTAGGAAAAAGGAGTGCGAGGTTCGTCAAATCTCCCTTGGGGTCAACAATTAGGGCGGGGATGTTATCGATAGCCGCCTCTTCTAACAGGGCGATGCACAGGCCTGTTTTTCCGCTCCCCGTCATGCCCACACAAACGGCGTGGGTTACGAGATCTTTGGAATCATACAGAAGATAATTCTCTGTGAGCTTCTGAGAACGCGGATCAACATTTTTCCCTATATAAAAGAGTCCGAGTTTTTCATACACTTCCATTTTTCACCTCTCCCTTACAAAAGAAATGCTGCAGCCGAAACAGCCAATATCGAGAGCGCCCGGGACTGCCCGGGTGGATGTTTTTTTTACTACACCGGGCGGCAGAGTGTCAAGCTGAGCGAGATCTGAACGTTCAACAGTTTTGCTGAACGACGAGCGGAAATCCGGGACATGTAACAAATGCTGAAGAGAAATCAGGTAACGCCAAAAAACCGTCTTGTCATTTGGTACGTGTCCCGGGATTTCGCCCGCCCGATAATCGAAAACTGTTTTACGGTCAGAAGCGGAAGGGGACGCGCCGTGACAGAACCCACGCCTCGCCGGGAGCAAATTCGCATGCCTTC
>CAZOKP010000126.1:0-5493 GCA_964580435.1 uncultured Eubacteriales bacterium | reverse complement strand
ACTCTCGCCTGGCGCGCGATCTCGGGGTAGACGGGATCGACTTTCTTGATGAGCTTGGGGGGCTTGATCTCTCCGAACGCCCTGACCGGCGCTTCGACCTCTCCGACAACGCCGCCGAGAACGCCTCCTACGACGCCTCCTAACACTCCGCCCACGACACCGCCTTCCACGCCACCTTCGACGCCGCCTTCAACGCCGAAATCGGAGATCTGCTCCTCAGCGATTTCCTCGGGGATTTCCACAGGGGCGACGAGCCTGCCCGGTTCGATATTGGACTGCGCCTGGACGGGTTTGATCCGGGTTTTGGCCTGGGAGCTCGAGCGCTTCTTGGCCGGAGGTGGCGGTGGAGGAGGCGGTGGGGGCGGGGGAGCGAGAAAGGCGCTATAGACTTCAACCTGAGGCAGGTTGCCCGTAGTCAGAAGCGGATAAACGACCAAAAGCAAGGCCATGATGAGATGGGCAGCTACAGAAATAGGGAAGACCACGAACTTGATCTTGAGATTCTTTTCCGGCTCGAAAAAAGCATCTTTAAACATGGCAACCTCCTTCTCTCGGGCCTCTGGGAGGTTCTGTCTCACCACGGCTCTCACCCTGGAAGGAAAGGTCTCCCAGTAAATTTCGTCCCGGGGAGCAGGGGAGAGCGAGCCGGCGAATTTATCCAGCTTGCTCAAGAGCCCGAGCTCCTCCCGGCATTCCCGGCAGACCTTCAGATGCTTCTCGATTTCCTGCCTTTCCTCCTCCTTTAATTCTCTATCGATAAAGGGGCCCAAGAGGTCCTGGATTTTTCGGTGTCTCATCAGCTTCTCCTTAAGTAATCGGCCATGTGGGCTTTGAGTTTTTTCCTGGCACGATTCAGCCGAGACATGACCGTCCCCCGGGGAATGCGGAGCGTGCGCGATATCTCCGAGTAGTTCATGCCCTCAAAGGCCCTTAGAGCAAAAATCATCCTCTGGTCGGGCGGCAACATTTTGAAAGCCTCTTTGAACTTGCGCTCCATATCGTCCCGTTGGAGAGCATCCGGAGGCGAGTCGACGGGAGAGGACAGGACATTATGCCGAGACACATTCTCTTCCCTTTCCAGGGGCCTTTCTCTTCTCCATTTCTTGAGATGGTTAAAGCAGTTGTTGAGGGCGATCTTCCGGATCCAGTAATAGAAGTTATAGCCGTCGATAAAATGGGGGAGCGCAAGAAAGGCTTTGATGAATGTCTCCTGGGAAAGGTCGTCCGCCGTCTGGTGGGCCCCTGTTATCCTGTGGCACAGAAGGTAGATGGGTCTCTGGTATTTCCGGACCAAAGTTTCAAAAGCTTCCATTTTTCCCTCTTTAGCTTTCGCTATGAGCTCTTGATCATTGCCGTTGCCATTAGGCCTCATTTTCGCTCCCGTTTTATATACAATCGTAGTCGGAATTTATTCCCGCCTTCCTTTTTCATTGAGCCTGCCGTGTCCTACCTGCCTCTATAAGAGCAATTTGTATGCCAAGAGGATTATCCTCAGTCTGTTTTGTTTCAATAAGATAGACGCTTGTTTGGGTCGTTTGACCGGGCCTTTAGAAAATGACGTAAAGATATTTTACAGGTTGAAAAATCTGTTTTCTCTTTTTGACAGCCGTCGCCGGCAGTTTAAGATACGTGGATGCATTCCAGGCCAGAAAAGGACCCCGCGTCAGCGAATCCGGAATCTTGTCCGGAAGAAACGCAAATAATTTGGGCTGAAAGCCACCTCCAATTTCCCTAAGTCAAGAATCAAGGCCTGGCCCTATAGGTTTATCTTCTGCGAAATTTCCAGCCCGGCATTCGTCATTTTTATAGCCGCCATGGAAAACCATCCTGCCGAGCGGGACCGGAAAAAGAGGAGCCCTCAGGGCCACCGTCATCGACTGCGGGAGAAATTCCTAAAGGGAGGCCTGGACGGGTTTCTCGATTACGAAATCATTGAGCTGCTTTTAACACTGGGAACCCCGCGCCGGGATTGCAAAGAACAGGCTAGGGAGGCCATCAAAGAATTCAGGACGCTCGGAGGGGTCTTGGAGGCGAGTGCGCACGAACTTCAGAAAATCGAGGGGATCGGCCCTCACAATATCTTCGGCCTCAAGTTCGTCCAGGAAGTCTCGCGCCGTTTTCTCCGGGAGAGGATGATGAAGAGGGTCTATTGCCGCTCCTCCAGGGAGGTTTTTGATTATCTTTTTCATGCCCTGCGTGATTTGAAGAGGGAAACCTTCAAGGTATTATTCCTGGATGCGAAAAATCAGATCCTCGAAGAAAAAACACTGTTCGAAGGGACGGTTGATTCGAGCGCCGTTTATCCTAGAGAAATCATCAAGGATGCGCTGAAGTTCGACGCCTCTTCGCTGATCTTTGTCCACAACCATCCCTCGGGCGACCCGGACCCTTCGCCTTGTGATAAAGAAATCACCAGGGATCTGGTGTTTGCCGCCAAAGTGATGCAGCTCAAGGTCTTGGACCATATCATCATCGGCAACAACTGCTATTTCAGCTTTGCCGACCACGGCCTCATCGAGGAATTCGAATTCCTCTTCGAGCAGTCCGGCTGATAGCTCGGGGTGTGGGCTCGAAGGCACGCGAATTTGCTCCCAGCCCATCGTGGGGCCTGTCACGGTGCGTCCCCGTCGAGGGTCGGGATATGTGGCTCGAAGTCACGCTGTGATTTCCCCAGCGAGGAAATCTTGCTCGATTCGCTCCTCGCTCTCCTCTTCGAGGAACCGTGCCCGCTCGTCGCTCATACGGACTTCTCGCCACATCATCCCTCCCCTCATCCCCCAGGTGGGACTAATACCGTGCTACCCGCGCCTCGATGCTTGCCACCCATATGGCTTTCTGCGGGGACACCCCTCGCTGGGGCAAAAACAAAAGAGTTGAAGATAAGGAGCGGTTGCGGGTAAACTCAGAGGACGGAGGTAGCCATGCCGGATGACAGGGAAATCGCGAAAAAATTCAAAATAAAGCTTATCGAAGAGATCGCCGACCGGGCCGGGATCCCGCTCGGATATCTCGAAAAGTACGGGTCCTATAAGGCTAAAATTGTTTGGCCGCAGGAAATAAGAGAGCTGCCGATCCGGGGGAAGCTCATTATGGTTACCGCCATGACGCCGACGCCCGCCGGCGAGGGAAAGACAACGACCGTTATCGGGCTTGCCGACGCTTTTGGCCATCTTCAGAAAAAGGCGATCGCCACATTGCGAGAGCCCTCTCTGGGTCCTGTCTTTGGACTGAAGGGCGGAGCCACGGGAGGAGGATATGCTCAAGTTGCTCCCCGGGAAGACATCAACCTGCACTTCACCGGAGACATACATGCCATAACAGCGGCCCACAACTTGCTCGCTGCCATGGTTGACAACCGTCTGCATTTTGACGGAGCGTGCGGGCTCCTCGACTGCCGGACCGTGACCTGGAAGAGAGTCATGGACATGGATGACCGCGTCCTGCGCGAAGTTGTGGTCGGCCTGGGCGGGCCCCTGCGCGGCATGGCCAGGGAAACGGGGTTTGATATTACGGCTGCTTCTGAAGTTATGGCTATTCTCTGCCTGTCGGCCGATTTAAAAGAGCTCAAGCAGAAGCTCGGAGATATCGTCATCGGCTATTCCCCCGACAACAAGCCTGTCTTCGCCCGGCAGATCAAAGCCGAAGGAGCGATGGCCGCCCTGCTCAAGGACGCAATCAAGCCGAACCTTGTCCAAACCCTGGAAGGGACGCCGGCCCTGATCCACGGCGGACCCTTTGCCAACATCGCTCACGGGACAAACTCCGTAATCGCCACGCGCCTGGGCCTCAGCCTGGCCGACTATGTGGTTACGGAAACCGGTTTTGCCTCCGACCTCGGCGCGGAGAAATTTTTCGATATTGTCGTCCGTGCCGGACACATTCCCCCGCCTGACGCGTGCGTCCTCGTCGCGACTCTCCGGGCCCTGAAGCTCCACGGGGGAGTAAAATTGAAGGAGGTCAAGGCCGAGAACCCCGATGCCCTGGAAAAAGGGTTCGAGAACCTGAAAAAGCACATGGATAACATCCGGGCTTTCGGCGTTCCTTTTGTTATCGCCTTGAACAGGTTCCCCGAGGATAAAGACGGGGAAATTCAAAAGTTCCTCGGGCTCTGCCGGGCCGAGAAAGTGCGCGCCGCCCTGAGCGACGTCCATGCCCTGGGCGGACGCGGCGGGATCGAACTTACCCGGGAAGTTCTTAAAGCTCTGGCCGAGGATGACAATAACTTCAATTACATCTACCCGCTCGACATTCCCATCCTGGATAAGATTGAAGCCGTCGCCACAAAAATCTACGGCGCCGCCCAAGTGGCTATGGAAGGAAAGATCAAGCGGAAACTCCTCAAGATGGAAGCGGACGGGTTCGGAAACCTCCCCGTGTGCATCGCCAAGACACAATATTCTCTTTCCGCAGATGAAGAGGCCCTGGGAAGGCCGGCGGCATTCACCTTGATCGTGACCGATGTCTCCTTGAGCGCCGGGGCCGGGTTTGTCGTGATTTATTGCGGCGACATTATGACCATGCCTGGCCTGCCGACCTCTCCAGCCGCTGAGAGGGTCGACGTCACGGACGACGGAGAAATCCTCGGGCTCTCTTGATTCAATACATGACCTTGTCTTTCTTTTGTCGCCACTCTTCAAACAGCTTGAGGCATTGCTTGCGTTCGGTCTTGATCATCTCCAGCCCGCGGGGTGCCCTTTTCCTGATTGTGTTATAAAGCAGCCTGTCCCGGAACCCGATCTTATCAGCATCCTTCCTCGTGCAGCCGAAATAGACCTTCGGAATCCTGGCCCAATAGATCGCGGCGAGGCACATCGGACAGGGCTCGCATGTGGAGTACAGCTCGCAATCCGAAAGGTCAAACCTGTTGAGCTTGGTCGACGCCTTCCGAATGGCTACGATTTCGGCATGAGCGGTCGGGTCTTTGGTTTTGATGACCTCGTTATGAGCTTCGGCCACAACGCGTGCGCCGCTGATGATAACGGCTCCGAAGGGGCCCCCATGATTTTTTCTTGCGCCTTTAGAGGCCTGAGCCATGGCCAAGCGCATGCATTTTTTGGCCCGGAGATACTTGGTTAAGAGCGACATTTTGCGGAGTGTTGAGATTTTATCATGATCGGCCCTCTTTGTCTTGAAGTTTATCGGGACCCAAAATTGCCGCTAGAAAATTGTTGTTATCCATGGATGAGCTGTTTTCAAAAGGCTACCGATAATCAGGGCATCACCTAACGGGTGGCGCGGCTGGGGGGCCCCCCGACGAGGCTCGGGAGATGTGGCTCGAAGTCACGCTGCGATTTCCCACATCGGCTTCTTGGAGGGAGAACGCTCCGCGTTCCCCCTTCCAACGCTCGCTTCGCTCCCTGCCTCCCCTTCTCGAGCTTCGCTCTGCGACCAAAGGGGCCTTCCCCCTTGGAACCCCCTGATTTGCCTGCGCAAATCAAAAATCTTGCTCGATTCGCTCCTCGCTCATACGGACTTCTCACCACATCATCCCTC
>CAZOKP010000125.1:0-5635 GCA_964580435.1 uncultured Eubacteriales bacterium | reverse complement strand
TCACCTAGCCAAATTCTCCTGTTATATACTTCTCCGTCAATTCACTCTTTGGATTCTCAAAAATGTCTTTGGTTGACCCATATTCCACAAACTCACCAAGATAAAGAAAAGCGGTAAAATCCGAAACTCTTGCAGCCTGCTGCATGTTATGAGTAACAATGATCACTGTATAATCCGCGATCAAAACCCGTATGAGCTGCTCTATTTTCGCAGCCGCCGTAGGGTCAAGAGCCGAAGTAGGCTCATCCATCAAAATAACTTCAGGCTCAATTGCCAAAGCCCTCGCAATGCACAACCTTTGCTGTTGTCCTCCAGACAGGCTTGCGCCTGACTTGCCTAACTCTGCTTTAACTTCATCCCACAGATGAGCTGCTCTCAGACTTTTTTCAACTACCTCATTCAATCTACGCTTATCTGTAACACCGTTCAGCTTTAGTCCAGCCGCAGCGTTATCATAGATTGACATCATTGGAAAGGGGTTCGGCTTCTGGAAGACCATGCCAATTCTTCTTCTAACCGTCACAGGATCGACACCTTCGCCATAGATGTCTTCTCCATCGAGCAGAACTTTTCCAGTGGTTTTTGATCCTGGTGCCAGCTCATGCATTCTGTTGAGACACCGTATAAGCGTAGTTTTTCCACATCCGGATGGACCTATTATTGCTGTGACCACATTTTCCTCTATTTTCATTGTTATGTCTCGCAAGACCTGTTTGCTTCCGAACCATGCGCTTAAGTTTTCGATCTCGATCTTGAAGCTCATATGTTAGCCCATCCATATTTTTCTCTTGTCGCGTATCTTACAATTATGTTGATTACAAGAATAATGAAAATGAGGATCAAAGATGCGCCCCAGGCTCGGGGCCAGTCGATGAGTCTGTATGGTGATTGGGAAAAATTGAATATTGCTACGGGTAGTGCTGCCGTGGGCTGGGTGAAACCGCTGAACCAGAATCTGCTACCGAGTATCGTTAAGAGCAAGGGCGCTGTTTCGCCGGATATTCTTGCGACTGAAAGAAGAATCCCTGTGGCAATGCCCTTCTTGGCGCTACTCAAAACCACAGTCAGAGTCGTTCTCCATCGCGGCACGCCGAGGGCGATTGCCGCTTCCCTCATCGTCATTGGTACAAGTTTTATTGCTTCCTCGGTAGTTCTAGTGATTATAGGGATCATTATAATTGTCAAAGCGACTGCACCAGCTATAACGGACCAACCTATTGCGACAACTATCAACGTCCAGCCAAAAATGCCCAACACTATCGAGGGCACGTTTGTTAGAACATCGTTGAGAAATCTGGCTACCGAAGCAATTCTAGCTTGCCGAAATTCTGCTAGATATATCCCTGAGAAGACCCCGATTGGAACTCCCATAACGGATGCCAATGCTACCACTATTAGGGTTCCCTGAATCGCGGGTCCAATCCCTCCGCCCGGCTCACCCAAAGGAGGTATTTCCTCTAGGAAGAAACTGAAATTCATTGCCGATAATCCTCTGAAGATCGTCTCAACCAGAATGCTTGCTAGCGGGATTAGTGCAGCGATAAGAGCTAAGTAAGCCAGCGAAATCATCACTCGGTCTTCCAGTTTTCTGAGCCTATAACTCCTCACTTCAAACCATCCCTGCTTCCTTGATTCCTCGTTGAACGCCAAATTATCAATCTGGCCAAAGCGTTTACCACTATTGCCAGAGCAAACAGGATGAGCCCCACTTCCATTAACGCAGATACGTAGACTGGAGGAGAGCTGGCTTCTGTGAACTCATTTGCTATGATCGATGCCAATGTGGAGCCAGGTTCAAAAAGTGAACCGAACAAATTAAACGAATTCCCAATGACCATCGTGATCGCCATTGTTTCTCCCATAGCTCTGCCCAACCCAAGCATTATAGCTCCTATCACGCCAGATCGTCCATAACTCATAACAATTCTTGCTTTCTCCCATCTAGTAGCCCCCAATGCCACGATAGCTTCTCTCTGACTGTTAGGAACCGCCGCAAAAACGTCTCTCGATATGGCTGACACTGTTGGAATGATCATTATCGCAAGAACAATGCCTCCAGTCAATACAGAGGGGCCGCGTATCGTGCCTTGAAAAACTGGCAAGAAGCCTAGCACCCCTTGTAGGTATGGATACACGTTGGCCTGAAGAAATGGAATTAGAACAAATATTCCCCATAGGCCATAGATGACGCTTGGGATCGCAGCTAACAGCTCTACGAAAAAGGAAATTATGTAGTTGAAGCTTTTTGGTGCGAACTCTGAAAGTGCTAGACTTATGCCTAGACTGACTGGAACGCCTAAGACAAGAGCAATTGCCGATGTGACTAGAGTGCCCCAAATGAGTGGTAGTGCTCCAAAAGAGGGCAAGATATTCGGGTTTGGAGGAAAGGGCTGCCATTTCGTTCCCAGCAAAAACTCCGCGCCATACATTTGAATTGATAACAATGAATTCTGGATAATCTCGTAGAACATTAGCCCTAGGACTACGAAAACATTGCATGCGACCAGCATAATGACAATCTTGAATACTGAATCGCCGGACAATTTCTTCTTGGAAATTGACCTTAATTTTGAAAGAAAATTCGGGTGTTTTTTGCTGGTCTTCATTGTTCTTCTCTTCTATGCCCAGTTATTGACTTGTCGACCGTTGAAAGATATCATTCTTAGCGTGGCTTCGTTGTGCGTTACGACCGTTTGCGGCAATGGGACGTATGAAAGCCCGGGAGCGTAGTATTGTCCGTCATGAATCGCCCACCACAGGAACCAAGTCAGAATCTTAGCTTTGTCTAAAGTCATTCCCGGTCTGACGTTGAGCTCTTGGTAAACCAATACATATGAGAAACTAGTGATCGGATAAGCGTCGTCAGGTTCTTCCACATTGTGCAGATTGAAGTAGCTTCCCACTGAAGCCCAACTTGCGTTTCCTGGCGGGAGAATCAACGATACTGCGGATGCTGCAGACGCTAGTGTTTCTAATGTTGGTTCAACGAACCTACCAGCCGTGTTCTGTACTTTTCCGTATGGAATGTCGCTTTGCAGGGCGTAGGAAAGCTCTACGTAGCCGATCGAATTTTGGTTTTGCTGTACTGCAGCTGCTACGCCTGGGTTGCCTTTTCCGCCCACGGTTTGTGAGGGCCAGTTGATGACGTTGGATGCTCCGTACGTGGCTTTCCATGCTGTGCTTTCATCTGAGAGAAAGCTTGTGAAGACGTTGGTTGTTCCGCTGGAATCTGATCTGTGGCAGACAACTATTTCGGCATCTGGCAAAGCTGTGTCGGGATTGAGAGTTGCGAGTCTTGGGTCGTTCCATCTGGTGATGTTCAGGCTGAATATGTCTGCGAGCACTTGCCCTGAAAAGTAGAGTCCCTTTGATGTTCCTTGGATGTTGTAGATGGGCACAACTCCTCCAATTGTGATGGGAATATGTAGTGTTCCTGGTGCTGCGGAAAACTCTGAATCTTTCATTGGTGGGTCACTTGCGCCAAAGTCGACGGTTTTGTCGGTGAATTGCTTCACTCCGCCCCCGCTTCCTATTCCTTCATAGTTTATTTGCGCTCCTGTCATGTCTTTGAATTCCGCACTCCATTTTTGAATTAGTGGAGCTGGGAATGTTGCGCCTGCGCCGCTTAATCTGATTGGCTGATTAGTGAAGTACATGCTATAGACTGCGAAGCCTACTATGACTGCGATAAGAACTACCGCTTCTATGTACGCAATAATTTTGTAGTTCAATTTTTACACATCTCCTTTTCATGTTTTTCTTTTCAAGCTTGCAGAACGTTGTCTACGGTTATATAGGTTCTCCCAATAATATATTGAGTCTATATAGACAAAAGATTTATCAATAGATTCGTCATATCGGTACATAGGCGTCTGAGATGGTAAAGGTTTCTAGAATGCAGGACGGAGAAGCCAGAAAATTGCAGGTGACTGGGGGATCAACTTACATAATATCACTGCCAAGAAAATGGATTACGCGTAATCAGTTACGGAAAGGGAGCTCCCTGATCCTTCGTGAAGAAGGAGACGGCTCGTTATCAATAGTACCATCAAACTTGGCACAGCTAGAGAAGAAGGAAGATGCCTTCATAAGAGCATCCAGAAAAGATGAATCGAACGCGATAGTAAGAAAGGCAGTGTCCGCATATCTAGTTGGCTATAACCTAATACACGTAAGAGCAGAAAGCCAACAGCAACTCTCCTCACAACAACGAAATGCCCTGAAGGATTTTGCGCGACGTTTTCTGGTCGGGACGGAGATCGTGACAGACACGCCTAGCGAGTTGACCTTGCAGATTTTGCTCAACTATCCTGAACTCACTGTTGAAAGCGCACTGAGAAGAATGTCTATCATAACCTCTTCTATGCATCGAGACTCGATGACAGCTCTTAGAGAGCTAGACCATCAACTGGCTAGGGCTGTAATCGACACGGACACCGAGGTTGATAGATTCAATCTGTATATAATACGCCAACTCAAGCTGGCAATCAGTAATCCACGAATTATCATGGAAATCGGGCTATCCAGTGCGAGAGACTGTCTTGGCTACAGGCTCATAACCAAATCAGTGGAGAGAACGGCCGACCATGCAGTAAGTATTGCAGAGAATGTCTTGCTTCTAAAGAAGAGAATAAATGAAGAGATTCTCAGAAAAATCGAGAACATGAGCGTCTTAGCTATTTCGATGTTTGACGATGCTATAGATTCACTCTTCAAACATGATTTCAACATGGCAGAAATCGTCATAGAGAAAGCACAAGGAGTCGCAAAGCTAGAGAAAGAAGCAATAGCTTACTCCGAAAAAGGTGGAAATGGAGAAGTCGCGTATCTAAGGCTACTAATAGAAAGTGTGAGAAGGACGGCAGAATATGCTAGCGATATTGCGGAAATAGTGCTCAATCTGAACGTGGAATCGGTATTGGGATAGTGCGTGATCCAGTTTTTCAGTAAGGTTCAAATCGATCGGCAAGGTTGATTTGAGTAACTGGGAAGACATGATGAAGGTTCTATTTGTCTGTGTCGAGAATGCTGGAAGAAGCCAGATGGCGGAAGCTTTCGCGAAAACGTATGGCAAAGGAAAAGTTGAAGCTATAAGTGCTGGTACTATGCCTGTAGAGGAATTAAATCCTGTAGTAATTGAGGCCATGCGAGAAAAAGGAATAGACTTGTCAACCAATAGGCCAAAACTGATTACGAACCAAATGGTTCAGGAAGCAGATATGATAATTGTGATGGGTTGCAGTGCTCAAGGATTCTGTCCTGCCCCTCTCCTTAACAAGGTGACAGACTGGGGAATTGAAGACCCGAAAGACAAGCCAATAGAGAAAGTCAGAGCGATCAGAGACGAAATTGAAGGAAGAGTAAAGAAGCTGATTGAGGAAATGAACTGACATCCACGTTGGACTCGCAAATCATAGCTATTTCATATAAGGAATGCTATCAAATCATAGCGATTTTGGTAGTCCGGGAAAGATTCGAACTCTCGCCCCCATGTCAGTTCGGGAAGAGAGGGGTGGACTTAAAACCGTCTGGGCATAGGTCCCCACCCGGTCCATTATGAGACTTGAATCCCACTTTGACGTGAGTCCCGAGGAGATCGAGAACCTGAAGTCAGACGAACCCATCAATCTTTTTT
>CAZOKP010000124.1:0-5975 GCA_964580435.1 uncultured Eubacteriales bacterium | reverse complement strand
GGAGCGAATCGAGCAAGATTTCCTCGCTGGGGAAATCGCAGCGTGACTTCGAGCCGCATCTCCCGAGCCTCGTCGGGGGGTAAGCCGTGACAAGATCCTATTCCAGACCAAAATGGCTACGGAAAAGGAAATGTTGTCTGAGCATAATTGAATTTTGCCCCAGACTATGATATTTGACTAAGGACAGGATCCGCAGATGCTCCCGGAGAAAAAGCCCGCGGTCAATATCATCCTTTTGGTCTTTCTCTTTTTCTTGGGTTTTTCCCTTTTCATCAACCTCCCGGCCATCGACGAAAACTTCCTCTTCGCCGACCAGGCTGTTTACTGCGCGCTGACTCAGAGCATCGCTTACGACGGCGACCTGGAATACACCAGAAAAGACCTGGCCCGCTACTATCATGACTTCATGGCCGGCCCTCAGGGCATCTTCTTGAAGAAAGCCAGGAACAACAAAATCTTTTACGCCAAGTCCTGGGCCTACTCGCTGTTCGCCGCTCCGTTTGTGAGAGTTTTCGGGTATAACGGCTTCTTCGTTTTTCACTCCGTGCTCCTGCTTCTTATCCTGCTCATGGGCTTTGCCTATCTCTTTCTCGCCAATCCACCCCCCGCCTCTCTCATCTACCTTCTCTCTTTCCTCTTCGCTTCTGTGACAGGAGTCTATTTCCTCTGGATTTCCCCGGATTTCTTCAATTTTTGCCTCGTGTTCGCCATCGCCTTTCTCTGGATTTACAAACTCAAACGCCGGAGTAAAGCGGGGGCAGGAATGCCCCCGGGGAAGATTCGCTCTTTCCTTGACTCAGCCGGCTCAGATTATTTGGCCGCATTTCTGGCGGGCGTTGCGACATTCTCCAAGCCGCCCAACATCGTCCTTGTGGGACCCCTTGTGCTGTACGCCCTTTTCCAGAAAAAATTCTTGAGAGCCCTGCTTGTCGTTGTGGTTTTCATATTCAGCCTGAGTCTCTTTTTCGGGGCGAATTATCTCTTGACCTCGGATTGGAATTATCAGGGCGGCGAGCGCAAATCGTTTATCGGGACCTTTCCCCTGGAAAAAGAAAACATCACCTTTGACTCCACCGGGTTCACCATGACCACGGAGAATTACTTCGAGCGGTTTCTCCTCCCTCCCCGGTTTATCATTTTTAATATTTTTTACTACTTTTTCGGAAGGTTCACCGGGATCGCCTGGTATTTCTTCCCGGCCTTTCTTGCCTTCATCCTTTTTTTCTTTTCCAGGCGCCGCGTCTACGATTGGCTGACGTTCTTCACGATCTGCGCCGGAATTCTTATCTACATCATTCTGATGCCGGATAATTACGGTGGGGGCGGCGGGACTCTCGCCAACCGCTATTTTTTGAACATCTATCCCCTCTTTCTTTTCTTGCCGCGGGAAGAAAAGACCCGGCGGCAGGTTGTTCTCATCTGGATCGTTGCGGCTATTTTCGTCTCTCAAATCCTGGTCAGCCCCTTCCGCTCCTCAGCGCATCCCGCCACCCATGCCAAGAAATTTCCGATCAAGGCCCTTCCATTGGAATTGACCCAGGTCAACAACTTCCCCACAAATACCAATCCGCTGGCTTATCGCGTGAACATATGGCCGCAAAAACCCCCGCCCCAGAGAGAGTTCCTCCATTTCCTGGACGACAACTTTTATCCGAGGCTGGAGCCCAATGGAATCTGGACGAGAGGCACCGGCACATGCGAGATGATCCTCAAAACTTACTATCCGCTCCAGGAGATCGTCGTCCATCTGCTCAACAACCCCCGGAATAACAATAAGATCCGCGTGCGCGTGGACTGGAAGACACAAACAACCAAGCTGATGTCCAAGCAGTGGGGAACGCTGCGATTTCCCGTCGGCAACGGGTTTCAGATGAAGGGCATCCACCTCTATCGCATTAAAATTAAGGCGGAGAAGGGCTCGATCCCTTACCTGGAAGATGAGACAAGCCTGGAAAGGCGGTATTTGGGCGTTTTCTTCGAGCTGGAGCTCGTCCCCAAAGAATAATGTGCGGCATCTGCGGCCTGGCCAAACCCTCAGCCCTTGAGCCGATCCCCTCTACTCTTCTCTCTTCCATGTGCCGGACCATCATCCACCGGGGTCCTGACGACGAGGGAATCTTTATCAGTGCGGGAGCCGCCTTGGGCGCTCGCCGCCTCAGCATCATCGACCTCGAGGGCGGGCATCAACCTTTGGCCAATGAGGACCGTTCGGTCTGGGCGGCTCACAACGGCGAAATCTATAACTTCCCCGCCCTGCGAGAAGAGCTTGAAGAGCGCGGCCATGTTTTCTCTACCCGGACCGACACCGAGACCATCGTCCATGCTTACGAGGAATGGGGCGAGGATCTTGTCCACAAACTCAGGGGGATGTTCGCATTCGCGGTCTGGGACGAAAGGCAACGGAAGCTCTTCCTGGCGCGGGACAGGTTAGGAATCAAGCCGCTGTATTACACCCTGCTCAAGGATCAGACGCTTGTCTTCGGGTCAGAGCTCAAGGCTGTCATCGCGCATCCGGCCGTCGTCCGGGCTCTGGAGCCGAGAGCCTTGGACTTATTCTTGACCCTGGAGTACATCCCCGCGCCGCTCAGTATCTTCCAGAATGTTTATAAGCTCCCGGCCGGCTGCGTCCTGGTCTATAAAGAAGGGCACGTCGAGGTCAGAAAGTACTGGGATATAACGCCGCCCGCTCCGTCGTCAACGAGGATCTGTGAAAAAGACCTCCCGGATGTCATGGAAAAACTCTATTCCCTGCTCAAAGAGTCGGTCAAGTTGAGGTTAATCAGCGACGTGCCGCTCGGAGCGTTCCTCAGCGGCGGGATTGATTCGTCGACGATCGTCGGGCTGATGAGGGAACTCGGAGCTTCCCCCCTCAAGACATTTTCAGTCGGGTTTGACGAAATTTCTTATAACGAACTCCCGTATGCCCGCCGCATCGCCAAAACATTCCAAACCGATCACGAGGAATTCATCCTCGAACCGCAGGCTCTGGAGCTCACAGAAAAGCTAATCCGTCACCTCGACGAGCCCTTTGGTGATTTTTCCATTTTCCCCACTTATCTCGTTTCCCAGATGGCTCGTACGCGCGTCAAAGTGATCCTTTCGGGAGACGGCGGAGATGAGGTCTTCGGCGGCTATGAGCACTACCAAGCCCAAAAAATCGCCAGCCGACTGGTTGTCCGGGCCGTGGGCCGGCCCCTTTCAAACATCATCAGCCTGTTCCCACCTTCGGAAAAGAAAAAAGGCTCCTGGAACAAGCTGCAGCGATTCCTTCAGGGGCTCGAATACAGCCCTGAGAACAGGCATTTTCGCTGGATGATGTTCTCCTCGCCCGAAAATAAAACCCGGCTTTACTCTCAGGAATTCACGAATCAATTGGGCGGGGTCGAGGACATCTTCAAGCTTGATCCCTTCAAGCCCGTTTTCGAGAAGCTCCCTTCCTTCGACCCGATGAACGGGGAGCTGTATCTCGACCTTAAGACCTACCTCGCCGACGATATCATGGTCAAGGTGGACCGGATGAGCATGGCCGCCTCGCTCGAGGCCAGAGAGCCCTTGCTCGACCATAAGCTGGTCGAATTCGCTTTCGCTCTTCCGGGAGAGTTGAAACTGCGCGGCCTCGTAACCAAATGGATTTTCAAAAAAACGATGGAACGGCTTCTGCCGCGAGAAAACATCTACCGGCCCAAGGAAGGTTTCAGTATTCCGATCAAGCACTGGCTGCGCCAAGAGCTGAAGGAGCTGATGCTGGACTATTTGAGTGAGAAGCGGATCAAGGAAGAGGGATATTTTCAGTTTGACTCGGTCAAAAAGATGATCGACGCCCACCTTGACGGTCGGAAAAACTGCAGCCACGAGCTCTGGGCTCTTCTGGTCTTTGAGGTCTGGAAGGAAAATTATCTATGAAGAAGCCGCTCTCATAATTTTTCAATAACGAAAATATCCTTCGTTTTCGAAGTCACCTTGAATTCTTCTGCTATCGGCAGCCCTAAAACCCAGACAATCTTTCCTCCGGAAAGAAAAACGGGATGCCGCGACCTCTGCCCGAGTGGAATCCTCTTGGACCGCATGATTTCCTTAAGCTTTTTCTGGCCGGGCGCGCCGAGCCGCCGGTAGCGGTCGCCCGGCTGCCGGCTGCGGATGACCAGGGGGAATTGAAGTTTGCCTTTATCAATATAAGCGGTCTTATTGTTGTCGAACGGGAAGGAAGAAATTCGCGGCTTGGCCGTCCTCCGTCCGGAGAAGCGGAGGCCGAGCTCTTTGATTTCCAGGGCCTTTCTCCCATTCCAGGAATATTTATACCGGGCCTCGGTCTGAGGCCTTTCTTTGAGCGAGATATATCCTTTCTCTCGCCGCAGAACCAGCTTCCCCGGAAGATGGAGCTCCTTCCCGTCCCCCAGACGGAGGACAGATTCGATATCCTTAAAGGAGATCCTCCTCAGGTCGCCCTTGACCCGAGTCAGAAAATCGCGCACACCCCGCCGAGCCAGGGCCGGAGGAAACGAGGAAAGAGCCTTGGCATCGAGATGAAGTCTCCCTTCTTTTTCAAACAGAGCTTTCTGGATTTCCGCCCGGGCGGTGTTCTCCAGGAACTCATCTTCCAAACGGATGATATCAGCCAGGCGGCTGAGCTGCTGGACGATCCTGGGCTCAAAGTTTTTCTTCAAATACGGGATGAGTTCCAGGCGAACCCTGTTCCTGAAATAGCGGCGATCCGAATTGCTCTCATCTGTCTGGTAGGGAAGACCTTTGGCCCTGAGATAAGCCTCAACCTCCTGACGTTCCGTTTCAATGAGAGGACGGATGATCCAGCCATCGACAATGGGGGAAATGCCGCTCAATCCGCGCCGGCCGCTTCCCCTCAGCAGGCGCATGAACAGGGTTTCGGCCTGGTCGGTCATGGTGTGACCTGTGGCGATTTTTGTGGCCCCGATCCTTAGAGCCGTTTTCCTGAGGAATTCATACCGCCGTTCTCTTCCCGCTTCCTCGATATTCAGACCGTGTTTTTTGGCGTAGTCCCGGATATTCTCTCTTTTTAAATAGAGGGGAAGGCGATATTTTTGCGCCACGCCGATCGCGAATCTCTCGTCCTCCAGCGCGCTCCGCCGGAGCAAATGATTGAAATGGGCGAGGGCAAGCTTAACCGGACAGTGGCGGCGAAGCTCGAGAAGAAGCGCTAAAAGGGCGGTCGAATCCGGCCCTCCAGAATAGGCCACCAGGACCTTGTCGCCGGGCCCGAGGAGCTCGTATCTTTGGATGGTTTTCTGCAGGCGGGCCAGAAGCGGGCGGACTGTCTTATCCCTAGTCATTAGATCGTTTCGATAAAATTGCTAATTCACTTCTTTTGGGAACAAAAAATGGCGGTGGAGGGATTTGAACCCCCGACTCTGCGGATATGAGCCGCATGCTCTGACCAACTGAGCTACACCGCCAGGTGGGTAAGATTTTAGCGGAATACCCCTGGGAAGTCAATTTGCCCGCGCCTGGCGCCATTCAGATTAGCTCTCTGAGCAGATATTTTCTCAGGCTCATGTCCCGGAAATAGAGGGAGGTCAAAGGCTTGCCAAGTGAATAGATTTTCTTTAAGCTCTGAACGATAAGCCTGGTCAAGCCGGACCCGCAATGCAAATACCCTATGGGCTGATCGGCGAAGTCATCGCCGGGATCCTCTCCATCCTCGCTTTCATTGAAGCAGAGGAAAAAGGAAGGATTCTATTAATCGCCGTTTGGGCCCTGTCTTTCCTGCTGCCGGTCATTTTTCCTTCTTTCATCATGAGGCAAGTAAGCCCTTTCCTCAGGCTGGCTATCGGGATCGGATGTTTTGTCTACCTCAAGTACCGCGGCTACTTTGCCCGATAGCTTTTACGGGCTGGGCCCTTTTCAGAGCGCCTTTATAATCATGGCGGGAAGGGCCTGATGACGGCGGGTTTTTCTTCTTGACAATCCAGACTCGAATCGGCTATTTTTATAATCACTTT
>CAZOKP010000123.1:0-6109 GCA_964580435.1 uncultured Eubacteriales bacterium | reverse complement strand
CGGGGGTGAACCGCGACAGGACCCGCCCCCATTACGGAAATAGAGATGCCATCTAAAAGATGCCAGGTCGTGCAAAAGGAACGGAAACAGGCTAAAATATCACCCGCCATGAACGGTTTTTCCATCGATTTCAAAGCGGGCGTCGGTCGTGCTTTAGACCGAATAAAGCCCGACATCAAACGAACTGCCCTCGAATTTTCCCCATCTTTGAGCGAGATGACCGGAGCCGAAGTCTATCTCAAGTGGGAGAACGAACAGCGGACCGGGTCGTTTAAGTTCAGGGGCGCGTTGAACAAGGTGCGGGCGCTTTCCGCTGAGGAGAGGAGAAAAGGAATCGTCTCGGCCTCGACAGGAAATCATGGGCTCGGAGTCAGCTTGGCTTCAAGACTGGAGGGAGTGAGGTTAACGCTCGTCCTTCCCGCGAACGTCTCCGAAGAGAAAAGACGCCGCCTGGAAGAGTCTGGAGCCGAGATGATCCAATATGGGGAGAGTTGTGACAAGGCAGAACTCTGGGCGCGGCGGATGGCCCTTGACACCGGAAGAGTCTTTATTTCTCCTTATAATGACGAGCAAATCATCTGCGGCCAGGGGACGATCGGATTGGAAATTTTTGAGGATTGTCCCGCTGCCGAAGCTGTTTTGGTTGCGGTTGGCGGTGGAGGGCTCATCGCCGGGATAGCCGGCTATCTCAAGCCCAGGAGCGGCAAGATAAGAATTTTTGGCGTAGAGCCGGAAAACTCCGCCTTCATGGCCGCCTCTCTCCGCGCGGGACGGATCGTCGAAATTAAAGAAAGAGAGACTATCGCTGATGCTGTCGCCGGGGGGATCGAGCCCGGGTCCATAACATTTCCTCTTTGTCAGGGGCTTCTCGAGAGCATTATCACTGTGAATGAGCCTCTCCTCAAGAGAGCGATGCGCTTCCTTTATGATCAACATCAAAAAATGGTGGAGGGGGCCGGAGCCCTCTCGCTGGCGGGCCTGATAACGCAGGGCAAACTTTTCCAAAAGAAGAAGGTTGTCCTCGTTGTCAGCGGAGGCAACATCTCGCCCCAAGCATTTACCGAGGCCACTGCCGGAAGATGAAGCAAGGGGGCTGAACCCTCTTCAAAGCCAAGATTCAATTATTAAACCTGTTGCCCTGGTTCATTTTTTCGATTATGATTTTAGCGAAATACATGACGCCAAAGACGCGAAAGCGGCTGATTCTCTTTTTCGCTTTCCTCACGCCGTTCCTCAGCTGTCAGAAACAACCGGAAAAGCTCTATACCCTCGGCGTCTTCCAGATCATCGATGCCCCCACCCTCAATGAGGCCAGAAGAGGTCTTATGCAGGCTTTGACCGACAGCGGTCTTCGGGACGGTGTGAATGTCAGGCTCAAAGTGAGGAATGCCATGGGCGATGTCACTGAAGCCCAGAGGATTGCCCAGGAATTCGTCAGCCAGAAAGCGGACATGATCGTCGCCCTTTCGACGCAGTGCCTTCAGGCGGCACTGATGGCTGCTCCTCGAGTGCCGGTCGTCTTTGCCTCGGTGGCCAATCCCCAGCTCACGGGTGCGGGAACGTCGGCGGAGAACCATCTTGGCAACGTAACGGGCGTTGCCTCTACCGGACCGGTGAAACAGATCTTGAGCTTTATCAAAGAAGTCCTCCCCCAAGCCAAACGTATTGGCACATTGTGGACGCCCTCCGAGCTCAATTCAGAATACTACCTGGAGTTGGCCAGGGAGGGAGCTGCAGAATTGGGGCTTGAGATCATCGCCGTTCCTGTGGCCAATGTGAACGAGGTCCTGTTCTCGGCCCAGATGCTGCTCAACAAAAGGATCGATGTCCTTTTCCCGATCTCCGATAACACCATCAATGCTTCCTTCGAGTCTCTGGGGAGAATGGCCGAGGACAATTCCATTCCCCTTTTTGGCGGTTTTCTTCTTTCCACGCGCCTGGGGGCCTGCGCGGCCCTGGGATGGGACTTTTTTGACATGGGTTACAAAGCCGGTCAGATCGCCATCAGAGTCAAGAGCGGAGAGAACCCGGGGAGGATCCCGTTCCAATCCATGAGCCAAATCCGGCTCCATCTCAACCTTGATGCGGCGCGAAAGCAGGGCGTTCAATTTTCCCCAAAGGTGATCCAGAGGGCCGATGACGTCATCGCTCCCGGGGCGTTGTCAGTCGGGGATAGCAGCTTCCGATGAAGAAGATCATCATCGCTGCAGGGATTTCTCTGCTCTTCTTCCTCGCTGGCGTTTTCCTTTTCTTTCTTTTGTCCTTTTATAATTCGAGACCAACGGAAAAGGGTGATATTTCGTTTTCTGCTCTCGCTTCCAATGTCAAAGTGATTTGGGACAAGTGGGGAGTCCCGCATATTTTTGCCGATAACGACAGGGACCTTTTCTTTGCCGTCGGCTATCTTCATGCTCAGGAAAGGATGTGGCAGATGGATCTCCTGAGGCGCGCGGGCTTTGGCTGGCTCTCAGAGGTATTCGGCTCGCAGACTCTGAACAGTGACAGGTTCCTCAGGAATTATGGATTCAGGGAGGCGGCCCTCAAAGATTATGCCAATTTGAGCGACGAACTCAAGGATCTCCTTTTTTCGTATGGCAAGGGCGTCAACGCCTGGTTGGGCTCAAGGAGGTACAATTGGCCGCCCGAGTTTATGCTCCTGCGCTTCAGGCCCGACGCCTGGGGAATCCTGGATTCGCTTATCATCAAAGAGATCCTGGCCTTGAGTCTGTGCCCGGATTTTCCGAGCGAGCTTGTCCGGGCCAAGATCGTTGAAAAGCTGGGGCTCGAAAAGGCCCTGCAGATCCTGGAGCAGGACGCGGGTGTTTCCTCCTTGGAGAAGATCCCCTCATTCGAGGTCAGTCCGAATTTTTTCTCTTTTATTCTCGGGGGCAGCAACAACTGGGTTTTAGCGGGGAGCCGGACAACCTCCGGCAAGCCCCTGCTTGCCAATGACCCCCATCTCCAGTTCTCCCTTCCTCCCATCTGGTATGAGATGGACCTCCATTCCCCGGGCTTCAGGGTCGCGGGAGTGACTTTCCCCGGAGTTCCTCTTGTCGTTATCGGCCATAACGCTTCCATTGCCTGGGGCCTCACGAATTCAGCCGCTGATGTCCAGGACCTCTATATCGAGCGCTTGAATGAATCCAGAGATTCTTATTTAGACGAAGACGGCTGGAAGCCTCTTCTGAAAAAAGAGGAAATCATCCGCGTAAGAGGCCGGGCCGAGCCTGAGAAACTGGAGGTCTTGTGGACGAGCCGCGGTCCGATCCTGTCTCGTTTTATTATCGAAAATAATATTCCGATTTCGCTGCGCTGGACGATCCATGAAGGGGGCCGAATTTTTGAGTCTCTCTTCCTCATGAATAAGGCTAGAAATTGGGAAGAATTCTGCCGGGCCGCTGCCCTCTGGGACGTGCCCTCACAGAACATTGTCTATGCCGATGTCCAAGGCAATATCGGATATTACCTGAGCGGGTTGATCCCTCTCAGGAAGAAGTCCGCCGCCCTCTTTCCGGCCCAGGGATGGGTGATGGAGAACGGATGGCAGGGTTTTCTTGAGGAAGCCCAGAAGCCGATCATTCTGAATCCCAAGGAAGGGTATCTCATCACCGCTAATAATAAGATCGTGCCCGAGGATTATCCTCATTATGTCAGCTGTGACTTTGATGTCCCTTTCAGATTCAAAAGAATACAGGAGCTTCTGCTCCAGCAGGAAAAGCATACCGTGGATTCTCTCAAGAGAATTCAGAACGATGTCCATTCCAAGAGAGCCGAGCTTTTTCTCCCTGCTATCAAAGGATTGACCCCGGCCGACGCCGGGGCTAAAAAGGCTCAGGCGATTCTCGAGGGGTGGAATGGCGAGATGGCAGCAGCAAAGGAAGCGGCACTTTTTGCTGTTTTTATGAAAACACTTCAGCAGGACGTTTTGGCTGCTGAACTCGGCCCAGAGTACAAAAATTACAGCATTCTTTTTCATCGCAAACAGGCCGGCCTGCTTCGAGTTCTCTCTCTTCCGGTCCTACCCTGGTCTGGGCAGGATCGCGCGGGCTCCACTGAAGCGAAAGCAAAAGTTTTTGATTCCAGCCTGGCTAAAGCATACACCTGGCTTGAGGAGAGGTACGGCCTGCCGGAGAATTGGGATTGGGCGAAGATCCATTCCCTGACCTTCCCTCATGCTCTCGGACGCGTCCCTTTGTTGGGCTTCTTTAACCGCGGCCCTTACCCTTTAGCTGGCGATTCTTTCTGCATCAGGGCTTCTATTTCCAATGACACCATCGGAGATTATACGACGACCTGGGGAGTATCCTACCGTCAGATTATCGACCTGGCTGATTTCAGGAATTCCGTTTGCGTCCTCAGTTCCGGGCAGAGCGGGCATCCTTTCAGCAAGCACTATGACGACCAAATTCCGCTCTGGCTCAAGGGAGAATACCGGCCCATGCTCTTCTATCCTGAGGATATTGAAGCGAACGCGGCTGCGGTCTTTGTCCTCAAGGCTTCTTCGAAAAGAAAATAAGCGGAAAGATATAAAGTCCTTTCCCGACTCGAACAGCCATCGTTATGCCCTTGTGGACTAGGCCTGAAGCCAGCTCGCAGGCCTTGACCAGGGGATGTCCTTTCGCAAGATAGCAAAGGAGGCTTGCAGAGAGGAAGCAGCCCGTCCCGTGGACATTTTTCCTGATTTTTTCCTTCTCAAAAAGATGGACACTTTTCCCGTCGAAGAGTAGGTCAACGGCTCTTTTTTCGAGATGACCTCCCTTGATATAGCAGGAGGATTCGACACGGTCAGAAATAATCCTGGCCGCCTCTTTCATTTCTTCAAGATTCTTAACCCTGCAGCCGCAGATCAGGCCGGCTTCTTCAAGATTGGGAGTAAGGACGGAAATCTTTCCCCGGATCTTGGAGACAAAAGAAGGAATGGCTTTTTTCTCCAGGAGCCAGGCGCCCGAGGTTGACCGAAAGACGGGGTCAGCAACGACAGGGATATCATTATTCTCTGCCAGGATGGCACTGAGCACGGGGAGATTTTTTCGGCACCCTATCATCCCGACCTTGATTCCGGCAAACGAAATCTCTTCAGCTAAGGTTCGGTACTGGCTCGAAATGAACGGGGCCGGGAGGCAGCGAAATTCCTTCACTTTGCGCGTGTTTTGGACGGTCACGGCGGTCAGGACGCCCATCCCCCGATAGCCAAAGCGGCGGAACAGGGCGAGGTCCAGAAGCACACCCGCTCCCGAGGAAGGGTCATATCCGGCAATGGAAAGGAGCGGTCTTGTTGCGTCGGCCGACATAGCGAGAATTCCTATCTATTTACCGCCTGCCGAGCCTATGGTAGCATATCATCGGCAGCGATGAAAGCGAGATCTCACATTATCGTTTCGGGGCGCGTCCAGGGTGTATTTTTCCGCGACCACACCCGGAGGTGGGCCTGTTCCCTGGGGCTCACGGGCTGGGTCAAGAATTTGAGGGACGGCCGCGTGGAAGCTCTGGCTGAAGGCGAGAGAGAGAATATCGAAGACCTCATTTCTCGCCTGAGACAAGGTCCCCCCTTGGCACAGGTGCAAGATGTGGAGGTCACCTGGGAAGAATGCAGGGACGAATTCAAGGACTTCCTCGTAACCTGGAGCTAGGGCGGAGGATCAGTCGCCGCTTTTCTTCTGCTCCAAGAATTTCTTTCGGCATTCCTGGGAACAGAAAAAAAATTCTTTGCCGTCGATTCTTTCTCTGATGGCGTCTTCCTGGGGAAGGTAGGTATTGCAGAATTCGTCCTTGACCATGGTCCCGGAAAGCCGACGGGGAGTGCGAGGCGAACCTGGCCGTCGTTGAGGCGGAAAGACAAAGCGGATGACAAGATAGATGAGATAAGCGATGAAGATATAAAAGACGAGCCTGAAAAAGCCCTGAATCACCCATTGAATCTATCCGATTTGCGCCCTTGTGTCAAACATGAACTCTCCTCCTAAAATTGCCACTAAAAATTTGTTATTATCCATAGATGACGTGTTTTCCAAAGGCTGGCGATAGTCAGGGCATCAGCTAATGGGTGGCGCGGCTGGGGGGATGCCGCGACAGGACCCGTTAGCGAGTCTTAGCGGCAATTTTTTGTCTC
>CAZOKP010000122.1:0-6245 GCA_964580435.1 uncultured Eubacteriales bacterium | reverse complement strand
GAAGACTCTCGCTATTGCCACAAATGCGGCTCGCAGCTTGAGATAATTCCAGACTTCCATGGGTCGCCCACCCTGACGATGCTGCCTGTGGCCGCCGGCGAGTTCGCGCCCGGGTCTCTTTTCGCCGGGAGGTACAGGATCATCGAAGACCTGGGCGAAGGAGGAATGGGCCGTGTCTACAAGGCTCTCGATACGGAAATCAACGAAAAAGTGGCCCTGAAGCTCATCCTTCCGGAGATTGCCGCGGACGAAAAAACCATCAATCGATTCCAGAACGAGTTAAAGCTCGCCCGAAAAGTCTCCCACAAGAACATCTGCCGCATGTTCCACCTAAGCAAAGAAAAAGACACCTATTACCTCATCATGGAATATGTTCAGGGGCAAAGCCTGAAAAGCATGATCCAGATGACGAGACATCTGAGTCTGCAGACGGCCGTCCATATCGCCAAGCAGGTCTGCGGAGGATTGGCGGAGGCCCACCGGCAGGGGGTCATCCATCGCGACCTTAAGCCGCAGAACATCATGGTCGACGAAGAGGGCAATGTCCGGATCATGGATTTCGGGTTGGCCCGCTCGCTCAAAACCAAGAAAGGGACGCGTTTGGGCGCTATTCTCGGCACCGCCGATTATATGAGCCCCGAGCAGGCCGAGGGTCAAGAAGTCGATCATCGAAGTGATATCTATTCCCTTGGGATTATCCTGTATGAGATGGCCACGGGAAAAGTGCCCTTTGAAAGCGATTCTCTTCTCGGACTCCTGGCCAAACAAAAAAACGAAATTCCGCTGGAGCCGCGGGCCATCAACCCCGACGTTCCCGAGGTCTTGAATCGGCTCATCCTCAAGTGCTTGGAGAAGAAAAAGGAGAACCGCTATCAAAGCGCCGAGGAACTCTTCGTGGAGCTGGATGAGATTGAAAAAGGCCTGGGAGCCAAGGACATCCATAAGGCCCGAAAAAAAAGCACTCCCTTTTTAATTTTCCCAAGCCTAATTTTCCTGGCTGTCCTCGCGGCGGGATTTTTTGCCTGGAAATATTTTTCCGGAAAATCGCGGACCGTCCCGGAAAACAGGTTGAGCATGGCCGTGATCAATTTCATCAACCAGACAGGCGACCCGAATTATGATTACCTCCAAGACGCCATCCCCAATTTGCTGATCACCGCCCTCGAGGAATCGAACGAACTCCGGGTAACCACCTGGGAGAGACTCTTTGACCTCCTCAAAAGGATGGGAAAAGAAGACCTGACCTTCATCGACAGAGACCTGGGCTTCGAGCTCTGCCAGCTGGATGGGATCCAGGCCGTTATCCTGGGAAGCTTCACCAAAGCGGGCAACGTCTTTGCCACCTCGGCCAACGTTTTGGATGCAAAATCAAAAAAGCTGATCAAAAGCGCGAGTTCGCGCGGAGTGGGAGTGGACAGCATCCTTAAAACCCAGATCGATGAGCTAAGCCGGGAGATTTCCAGCGGGATTGGGGTGGAAGAGCAGATCACAGCCGCAAAGGTGTCGCCGATCAGAGAAGTCACGACCAATTCAATGGAAGCTTATAATGCCTTTCTCAAAGGGAGGGACGCCTTTGAGAATTGGTATCTCGCCGATGCCCGAAGGCTTTTAGAGAGAGCCGTCGAGCTTGATCCTGAGTTCGCCATGGCCTATATCTATCTGGCGCAGGCGAACGCAGGGCTCAATGATTTAGCCGGAAGGGATAGTGCCTTCGAGAAGTCAAAAAAAATCAGTAATAAACTCGGAGGGAAAGAGGGGCTCTACGCTGAAGCACTCGGGGCGCTGATCGAGCAGAACGAAGGAAAATACTTTACTATTCTCCAGCGAATCGCCGCAGAATATCCCAAGGAGAAAAGGGTCCATCTCAATCTGGGTGCCTACTACTGGGGCAGAGAGAAGCTTGATGAAGCCATCGCCGAATTGAATAAAGCTCTCGAGCTTGACGCTGAATTCGGCCCTGCCTTGAACTGGCTGGCCTACATATATATCTATAAAAAGGATTTTGATGAAGCTTTAAGCTACTTCCAGAAATATGCCTCAGTTTCCCCGGGTGATTCCAACCCCTATGATTCTATGGGTGAACTTTACCTTAACATGGGAAAACTGGACCAGGCTATCAAAAAATACGAGGAGGCCATCAAGATCAAGCCGGATCTCGGCGCGCAACTCAAGGTCGCGTACTGTTATGCCTTAAAAGAGGATTACGCCGGGGCCTTGCGGTGGGTCGACCATTTCATCCCTGTGGCCCCGTCTGAAGGAATGCAAGCCATGGCCTATGAGTTCAGAGGATTCTACCACAGCCTTCAGGGAAGGCTCGAACAGGCCTTAAGCGATTTCAGCAAGGCGGCCGAACTCTATGGCAGCATTCAGAATTTTTCTTACATGGGCGCAATGTTCTTGCGAAAAGAATGGGCCTGTTATAATTGGGGGAAGAACGATCTTTGCCGCGAATATGTCCAAGCCCTATTTGATCATCGAGATCAGTACAAGATTCAATCAGAATCATTGAATCAGGCTTTGTATCAATGTCACCTTGGCCTTCTGGATCTCAGAGAAAACCGCCTGGAGGCAGCTCAATCCAGACTGGCTGAGGTCAAATCTATACTCAATACATTCACGAACCCAGAGGAAACCAGAGCTGCAGGAGGAGTTTATTATTTCCTTTCCGCTGAGACCTGCCTTGCCCGGGGCCTGGCGGATGAGGCTATCTCGGAATTCCAAAAAATGCCCAAAATTTCCGTAAATCTGTCAATGCCGATCACTATCATTTTAAGAAATCTTCCCTGCATGGATGATTTTATCGCCCGGGCTCTCGGCAAAAAAGGTGAAATCGACAAGGCGATAGCCGAATATGAGCGACTCCTCGACCCCAAGAACACAGGCAACATCCTGATCCAACCGTTCAGTCGATTCAGGCTGGCCAGGCTCTATGAGGAGACGGGACAGCGGGCGAAGGCGATTGAGCAGTATGAAAAGGTGGTCGCAACCTGGATGGCCGCAGATCAAGGACTTCTGCAAGTCGACGAGGCCAGAGCGAGGCTCGCAGCGCTTCGAGCTCGATAGCCAACCCGGGAGTCCAGCCTAGTCTTCGAGACCGGGGCGGAAAGCACGGGACTTCTTAATCTCGCCATGCTTTTTCTTGGCCTCGAGCATCTTCAGCTTGGCCTTTCTTGACCGCCTCCTTTTCTGGCGCCTGATTTTCTCGATTCTTTGCTCTTCCTCGCTGATCTTTCCGAGGATCACCTTCTCTATTTTATCGGTCAGGATTCTTCGCGCCAGGAATCGGTTCAGAGATTGAGAGCGCTCTTCCTGGCATTTGACTTCGATGCCAGTGGGGATGTGCTTAAGGTAGACGCAGGTCGAAGCTTTGTTGACTTTCTGGCCGCCTTTTCCGCCCGAGCGGATGAATTTCTCGACGAAATCCTGCTCGCGGATGCCCAGTCGCTCCATCCTCAGGCGGAGGGCATCTTCCTTCTCCGGGCTAACGGCAAAAATAGCCATGTCCTTATTCATCCTATTTTATCAGTTTTTGGCTTGGAAAAATATTCACTTATTCCATTCCCTGCCGTTGACTCACGCTCCGATTTTCTATAAATTTTATTCTTCATGATCCCTCAGCCTAAAAGGTAACTCCCATGAAAACTTTGAGATTGCTGGCTCTTTTCCTCGGCTTTGTCTCGACCGGCATCCTGGCTATCACCGCCCAGGCCGCCGCTGCTACAAAGCCTTTGACCGCTGCCGAAGCAAGCCATTTCAAAGCCACATCGCGTTATGCCGATGTTATGGCTTTCATCCAGGAGCTCGAGCAACGGAGCGCTTATATCCAGGTCGAAACGCTGTGCGCGAGCGCTGAAGGGAAGGATGTCCCCCTCATCATTCTCGGAAATCCCTTACCCACCGGCCCGCAGGCCCTGCGGCGCGAAAAAAGAGGTGTCATCTACATCCAGGCCAATATTCATGCCGGCGAAGTCGAGGGCAAAGAGGCCAGCCTGATGCTGGCAAGGGATATCCTTCTGGCGGAAAAGCCCCTCTATCTCGACCGGCTCATCATTCTTATCGCTCCCATCCTCAACGCCGATGGAAACGATAAGATCAGCCCGGAGAACAGACCGCATCAGCCCGGTCCCGAGCAGGGTGTCGGCGTCCGGCACAACGGCCAAAACTTGGACCTCAACCGGGACAGCATGAAACTGGAGAGTCCTGAGCTTCGGGGAGTTGTCAAGAATGTCCTTATTCGCTGGGACCCTCTCCTCCTGGTCGACTGCCACACAACCAACGGTGCCTACCATCAAGAAGTTGTCACCTATTCTTGGGGACTCAACCCTAATGGTGATAGTGCCATCATTGCTTATCAGAGAGATAAAATGATGCCGGAGATCGAGGCCATCCTGGAAAATAAATACGGCACTCTGGCCGTGGGCTATGGCGGCTTCAAAGACAACAAGGCTCCGGAGAAAGGCTGGGAAACATTCGAACCTCAGCCCCGCTATGTCACCAACTACATCGGCCTGCGAAACCGCCTGTCCATCCTCGACGAGAACTATGTCTATGCCGATTTCAAGACCCGGGTCACGGGCAACTATAATTTTTTGCGCGCGGTCCTGGACTATTGTTATGTTCATCTGGACGAGATCGCCGGGCTTGTGTCCGAGGCGGACAAAAAGACCGTGCTCAAGGGCTTGAAACCATCGGCCCAAGACGTCTTCTCCGTTGAGTTCGAGGCGAAGCCTCTCAAGAATCCCATCACCGTCCATGCGTATGAGGTGGAAATCGTCGAGGAGGGCAAAGGCCAGCGGCCCCGGGTCCGCCCGACAGACAAAGTGAAAATCTACACTCTCCCCTATTTTTCCGATTACGTCGGAACAAGAGGTGTCCGGTTTCCTTATGCTTATATCATCGACACTCCCGACCCGGACATCATCACCAAGCTGCTCCAGCACGGACTGGTCGTCGAAAAACTCAAGGCGGCGGCGACGCTCGAAGTGGAATCCTTCAAGCTCAAGGAGTTCAAGTCCTTGGAGAGACCCTATCAGGGCCACCACCTGAACCAGGTCAAGGGAGTGTACGGCACAGAAAAAAAGGAATTCCCCGCCGGAACATTCCTGGTGCCGACCGGCCAGCCCCTGGGGAACCTGGCCGCTTGCCTTCTCGAGCCGGAGAGCGACGACGGGCTCATCGTCTGGAATTTTTTCGACCGCTATCTCGTCCCCCAGTGGAGCCGGGAACTCGGGAATTATCCCGTATACAAGCTTCTCGAGCCGGCTAACTTGGTTAAAGAGGCGGTGAAGTAGCTACTTCTTTTTTTTGTGGGAAGAGACAAGAAACTTGCCGCAGTTTTCGCAGATGTAAATGTCGTTGCTCCCCTCAATGGCCGAGCTCATCTGCGTGGCAACTTTCATATTACACCCTTGACAGACACCGCCCTCGATCTCGGCCACAGCGAACCCATATCTCTGCATGAGCCTGTCAAAACGGGTGAGTAGGGCTTCGTCGAGCTCCTCCCGAATCAGGTCGGCCTGCTTCTGGAGCTCCTTGAGATGCTCCTTGCTCGCCTTTTTTTTGCGCAGCTCGATCTCCTGCAGCTTATAAAGGAGGCTGGCCCGGCTGATGATCCTTTCCTCATAATGCGGCAAAGCCAGTTCGATCTCCGAAAGGATATCGTAGAGGTCGGTTTTGTTCTTGGCTTCAAACAGCCTTCTGCGGAAGTCGGGCTTTCTCAGGAATCGGGCCAGGCCGGCGAAGAGGTGGTTGAAAAGACCCGGGAGGGAGGGATTCCAGATGACAAGAATGATGAGATGCACCTTTCTCTTATCCACCGCATCAAAGTCGATCCCCTTCTCTGACCGGCCGATAGCGACGGCCATATCGCCGCCCGTGTCCACGCGGGCATGAGGCAAGGCGACATGATCTCCGATGGCGGTGGAGTCCAGCCTTTCCCGGTCGATGAGCCTCGTGAGGATGAGCTTTTTGTTCTTAATGAGTTTCTGCTTAAGCAAAATATCGAGGAGCTCTTCGATGGACTGGACTTTTTCTTTGGCCTGAAGATCAAAGACGATCTGGTTGGGTTTAAGAAAATCTGAAAAAAAGTGACTCTTGATAGGCTTGGCCATCCGTTGTGCAGATATTTTATCACAAAAAACTGCGAAGTAAAATACTCAATTGGGAAAGGAAGCAACGACGTTTCCGTGATCATTTTGTTTTGGAATAGGGTCCTGTCACGGCTTACCCCCCGACGAGGCTCGGGA
>CAZOKP010000121.1:0-6276 GCA_964580435.1 uncultured Eubacteriales bacterium | reverse complement strand
GGAAATCTTGCTCGATTCGCTCCTCGCTCTCCTCTTCGAGGAACCGTGCCCGCTCCTCGCTCATACGGACTTCTCCCCACATCATCCCTCCCCTCATCCCCCAGGCGGGGACTAACGTCGTGCCACCCTCCCCCTTCTATCAGCATAGGACTATCACGGAATTGGAAAGACTTCCTGTCAAAGTCCTTGAGTGTGCTTTAGGGTTTGATGAACAGTTTGCCGAGCTCTCTTTTGACAAAGAGCTCGCTGCCCCAAAGGCGGATTGCGGAAAGCCCGTCTGCTTCTATCCCGCAGGTGACGATCTTTGGTCCCATAGCCAGGCAGTCTGTCGTTCCCCTTGGGTGACCAGTCAAGGCTATGGATGTGCATGCCCCCTCCTTGGGGGAAAGGATGATCAGGTTTCTTTCTGCGGCCCCTCCCTTTTCTTCGGGGTCACAGAATCCGGCAATGATTCTACCGTCATAGTAAACGTTGACCCCGCTCATCGTTCCTCCCGAGGGAGCCGGTATGGTCCTGATTGTATTTTTCTCGAAGTCGATGATTTTGAAGATAGACATCGGGTTGTTCACGCCGCCTTCTTCCACGGCCAGGATCTTTCCGTGAGGGTAGAGGCGAAGAAAGCGGACGGCGTTTTCCCCCTCCTCGACACGTTTCATTTCTTTTTCTTCCAGGTCCCACTGCCTCAGTTGGCCGTTCTCGCCGCCGGCATAAATTTTCCCCCTTTGGTCCACGACCAAAGAGAAGACCCGCGGGAGGTGGCTGGCAAAAGTCGTCGTCTTCTTCTCGAGGAAGTTCCAATTGCGGATGAGCCCGCTCTCATGAGCGGTGATGATCGTGTCGGGAGGAAACGAAGCGATTTTTGTAGGAGGGCCCTGCTCATCGAGGAATTCGGCGATTTCGTTCCGTTCAAAGGAGAGGCTAAGAAGCCCCCTTCCCGGAACGGCGAGATAAAGAGTGCGGCCCAGTAGGGCGATGTCGCTGATGTGTCCCAGGGCGGTTTGAAAAACTCTGTTGTCCAGGAATGTCAGGACGAAAACGGCCCCGTTCCCGCCCGTGCCAGCAACCTGGTCTTGGGCATAGAAGCGGATCTGGCCGGACTTGGCGAGACCCAGCGGGATCGTCTTGAGGAGGTTGGGCTCGGTTTCCAGGTCCTCGTTCAGGTTCGGCCTTAATCTTTTTTCTTCAGGGGAAAAGTGGATCGTGCGGGATTCAGGCCACTCATGTTCAGTGAAGGCAAAAGGCTCTTCTTGGAGAGAGAGCTTTTCCTGCCGGCATCGGGATGGCTTCCCCTCACCGGAAAAGTCCCCGATGCGGATGAGCTCCCCCCAGGAGTCGATTCTTTTCTTTTCGAACAGCTCCCTTGTTTCCATGCGGTTGAGCCGGGAGGCATGGGAATTGTCGAGGTCATAAAGAATGGCGATGCCTTCCTGATAGAAAGAGGTGTCCTCGAGCGCCGGCTCTTCAAGAAAGGCCAGATGAAGCTTGACGCTCTCCAGCGCCAGCTCCCTTTCCTCCAGATTCAAGCGCCGTGTGGAGAAGTTGGCCCGGAAATTGACCTCCACATCCAGCTCCCCCTTGTTGTAAAAGAAATCGATGACCTTCTGGAAGTAATGCCGGTCACGGCAGCCGTCGAGGATGATCAGGCGTTTGTCTGAATTCTCTTGGATGAATTCCTGAAAGAAAGCCTCGGGGTCGTCCTCGTCTTCGGAGAGGGGATAATCCTGGTAATAGGCAGCGTCGATATGTTTCTTGAGCCATTTGAGGCCGAGGAGCCGGTTAAAAATTTTCTGGCCGCTCTTTGTATCCCGCATCAGGTAGAGAATCTCATGGGGCTCGATTCCGGCGAAACCTACGGCAATGGACTGGCAAAAATAGGTCTTTCCTGTGCCGGAGTCGCCGTTAACGGCCATGATGGTTCTTTTTTTCGTCTGGAGCAAATAATGGAGCGTTTCGGAGAGCTCGAAGAGTCCGCGCTGGGCCGGTTTCAGTCCGAGGATAGAGATGGCGCCGACATGATAGAGATACAAGGAATGGACGAACTCGGGCAGGTCAATCTTCTTGAGCGCGCTCACGGCTTCTTCGAAAATCTGCTTGTTTTTTTCCTTGAGCAACTTTAGGAGCGCGATGACGATGTCGGCGCTGACGCCTCCGGATTTTTCCTTCTGCGCTTTTCCCACTTCGCCCAGGGTCCAGGCAAGATAGGTTTTCAGCCGGGCCGAAGAATGGTCGGCGTATTTGACCAGGGAAGGAACGGCCCGGACCGCCTCAAACCCGATTTTTCCCAAGGCCCAGATGGCTTCCTCCTTTTGTTCGAATAGAAGATAATCATCCGGTTCCTCCAGGACCTCGGCCAGAGCTTCAACAGCTCTTCCCTCCCGGAAGTTGCCCAGCGTGTAGATGATGTTTTCCCTGATTTTGGTATGGCGCATCGGGTAAAGCTCGAGGGCCTTGAGAAGAGGCTCCACCGAGCGGGGATCTTGAAAGATGCTCAGGAGCACGGAGGCCATGTAGGGAATCCCGCTCGAGACGTCGATCGTTTTGTCGAGCAAGAGATGGAGACAGGGGAAAAAGAGAGCCGGCGATGTCTGGGTGACGATACCCATGGGCGGCTGGATTTTTTCAACAATGACAGGGTCGATTTCGTCCCGGTGAGGATGGACGGAGGCTTCCCGGAGCAGTCTCTCAAGGGTTGAGCTTATTTTTTCTTCCTCGGAGACGAGGCCGGCCAGGGGCTCGAAGACCGCCTGCCCCGCCTTCCTGGCGCGGGATATGTCCTCGAAAAACTTGGATCGCTCCCCAGGTGCCAATATCGAGCTCAGTCCCTCTTCGAGCGACCCGAGCTTTTTCTGGGATTCGCTTTTGAAGACGCAGGCTTCTCTGTCCCAGTCAGGAGGCTGGGCTTCTGCATTCAACCGCAGGGCCTCGTGCTGGATGATCCAGAGGAGAATCTCGAAAAGGGCCAGAAAAGAGGATGGCTCCGCCGCAGACTCCGGCTCCTCCTCCCTGAGGAGGGAAGCGCCAATTTTTTTGGCGCTGGACCAGGAGCCTTCATCCAAAAAAGGAGCGAGAGCCTTAGCGAAAAAGGTCAAGGCCTCTTTCTCCCCTCTGGACCAGAGGCTGAAGAGCAGAGCGTGAGAGATCCGGTCCCTCAGCGTTTTTGGGTTCTCGCGCCACCCGCCCTTCTTGTCGAGATAGATAATTTTGCGAGGGTTGAACTCTCGCAGAGAAACCAAACTCGCCTCCTCCAGGGTTGCCGGAGAGGGAAGGGGAGAGGCAGTGCGTTTTTCTCTCATGAATCCAGTCGAGGGAGAATCTATTTCGCCAATATCAGGCCTGTGACGTCCTCTTCAAGATTGCTTGTTTCGATCCGGAAAAGGAATCCACTGAAGTAAGGATCCCTTCGCAGCAGAGAAAAATCCTCCATGAGCTTCGCATTCACTTCGCTGACTCTCCCCGAGGCCGGAGACCAGATCCGGTGGACCAGTGAATCGGCAGCCGTGATTTTTGCGCAAATCTCGCCCTGGGAAATGGTGTCGTTCTTCTTGGGCAGTTCAAGCTGCGTGATGATCCCCACGGTTTTCAAGAAGTCATGGACGACGCCCACGACCCCGTCGTGATCGCCTTCCACTTTGAGCCAGGTATGGCCGAGCATGTAATAATACCCGGGGGGAATCCGGAGAGCGGCGACTTCGGCTTCTCCTTTTCCAGGTCCTTCGGCTCTCTTGAAAGCGCGGGAGACGAGCCCTCGCAGGTCGGCGGGCGTGAACGGCTTGGGCAGATAATCGAAGGCCCCCATTTTTACCGATTGGACGGCCGTCTTTATGGTCGGATATCCAGTGACCATGATAACGTTGACGCCGGGCCGGGCCTCTTTAAGCGTCTTTAAAAGGTCCAGGCCGCTGATGCCCGGCATCATCAGGTCGGTGATGACGAGATCATAGGCATTTTCGTTGTCTTTTTTGAGAGCCTCTTCTCCGCTTAGGGCCGTGTCCACCTCATAGTCCTCGGACACGATGGCCTGCCGGATGCTTTTGCAGACAGTAATTTCGTCGTCAACGACCAAAATTTTCTTTTTGCTTTTTTCACTCACGAGGGTCTCCTTTTTTGGGGGAATTTTGGGTTTGATCTTCGATCGGGAAGCTCAAGGTAAAAACTGTTCCTTGGCCGAGCTCGCTCTTGACTTCGACCTTTCCGTTATGTTGCTGGATGATTCCGTAGCTGACGGCGAGACCGAGGCCGGTCCCCGAGCCTTTGGTGGTAAAGAAGGGGTCAAACAGTTTCGTGATATTCTCCTTGGGGATTCCAACGCCGTTGTCGATGAAGCGGACTTCGATATGTTTCTTGTCCGCCGAGAGTTTGGAGGTGATGAGGAGCTGCCCTCCTTTAGGCATCGCTTGGCAGCTGTTCAGCATCAGGTTCCAGAAGACCTGCTGGATCTTGCTCTTGTCCAGTTTGATCGGGGGAAGAGCGAGGTCCAGGTCTTTGACGATACGGATGTTCTGAAAAGAAGCCTGATTTTCGAGAAGCTGGGTGGTCCGGTCGATGAGGTCGTTGATCTGGGTAGAGACTTTCTGGGGAGGGTTTTGCCTGGCGAACTCGAGAAGGCCCTTGATGATCTGGCCGCAGCGGGACGTTTCATCGGCGATGAGGCTCAAGTTTTCGTGGAACTCATCCTTCTTCTCCAGCTTCTCCAGCATGAGATGAGTGTTGATGAGTATGGACGTCAGGGGATTGTTGATCTCATGGGCGATGCCGGCGGCCATCTTGCCCAGGGATGCCAGCTTCTCGGACTGGACGAGGAAGTCCTGCATCTCCCGCAGTTCTGTCGTTCTCTCCTCGACCCTCTTTTCCAGGGTTTTGCCCCACTGGATCAGGTTCTCGTTGGCCGCTTTCAGGTTTTCCGTCATCTGGTTGAAAGACCGGGACAGCTCTCCGATCTCATCTTTGGATCCGATTTCGACCTGGTGATTCAGGTCTCCCTGAGCGATTTTTTTGGTGGCCAGGACCATTCTCCGTAATGGATTGGTAATGCTTGAGGTGATGAAGAAGAGAATGACGAGGAGAGATATAGCGCACAGGCCGGCGATTCCTGTAAAAGTCAGCATGACGTTGTTGCGCAGGTCGATGTAGGGCTTTTCGAGCATCCCGACATAGAGCATGCCGATGATCTTTCCGCCAATATTCTTGATCGGCTCGTAGGCGGTGATATACCAATGGTTGACGACGAAGGCGCGGTCGACCCAGGGTCTTCCCTGCACAAGGACAGCATCGTACACTTCTTGGGAGACTCGAGTTCCGATGGCCCTTTGACCTTTCTCGTCGGTGACATTGGTCGATATCCGCAGGTCGTTCTGGAAGATGGTCACCGTTCCGATCTCCTTGCCCTTGTACTTTTCGCCCTTGAAAACGATGTCTTTGACCTTATCGACGATGTCGTAGTTCAGGTTGAGCAGAATGCCACCGTAAAGAACTCCGACGACCTTTCCCAGCTCGTCGACGATCGGCGCAGCCCCCTTGAGCATCATCCCGTTTTCCTCATGGTCTTCAGGCCGATAGGCCGCTTTGGGAGTGGGGATGAATCGAAGATAGGCCCGCTCGGCAAAATCCTTTCCTTCTTTGAGCAGCTCACTGCGGGGAATGATCTCTGTGGCGATGACGGTTTCCTTTTGGAGAGCGCGGCCAACCAGTGCATCTCCCGCTTGGTCGTCACCGTGGACATCGGGTTGATGGACGCGGTAAACGACTTTTCCTTGGGCGTCTGTGATGGTCAGGACATCCAGCTGAAAATCTCGGAGCACCCGGTCGAGGGTCCGCTCGAGCGTCGCCCTTTCACCGGCGAGGAGAGCCTGCTGGATTGAATCGCGGGTGGCGTTGAGAAAGACGATGTCCCGGATATCGTTCAGCCTTTCGTTATAGACAGTCCAAGCCGAAGCGAGGTCGTGCCTGACCTTGGCCTGGGCCAGGGAGAAAATCGTCCTGTGCTCGAGGCGGGTCCCGAAGAAGAGCGAAACAATGCCGCCAAAACTGATAACAACGAGGAAGCTGAGGATAAACTTTATCCTCAGGGGCAAGTCGAGAAATTTTCTGAAACTGGATTGGGAGTTCATTCTCTTCAAAACGACACTCCATTGTAGGGGAGAGGGCCGTTTTTTTCAATAGGAGGCTCGGGGTGTGGGCTCGAAGGCACGCGAATTTGCTCGCCAGCGTTTGCTTGGAGGGGGAACAGCTTCGCTTTCCCCCTTCCAACGGTCGCTTCGCTTCCTGCCTCCCCTTCTC
>CAZOKP010000120.1:4757-6463 GCA_964580435.1 uncultured Eubacteriales bacterium | reverse complement strand
GAGTGCACGCATGGCCTTTCTTTTTAGGCCTGGGCGGCCCGCTCCAGCCTTTTCATGATCCCGAACATAAAGGCCGCAGAGAGGAGACAGCACACGACCAGGATGAACCACAATGACCATAAAGGAACTCTCAACCAGAAATACCCGATCACGGTGACAAGGTAATTCCCGATAGCAGTGGCGGCAAACCATCCCCCCTGCATTAACCCCTTGTACTTGGGTGGCGCCACTTTCGAGACAAAGGAAATTCCCATGGGGCTGAGAAACAGTTCTGCGATCGTCAACAAAAAGTAGGTCCCGATCAGCCAGTACGTTGAGACAAGGTCACCGGCCGGAGCGACCCGGCCCTCCAGGCTTTTCGGACTGGGCAGGCCTATCGAGGCGAAGACAAGAATAAGAAAAGCAAGAGAAGTGAGCAGCATCCCGGCGCCGATTTTCCGGGGCGCCGAAGGCTCCTTCTTTTTTCTGTTCAAATAGCCGAAAAGGCCGATGACGATCGGCGTTAAGGCCACGATGAAAAAGGGGTTGAAGTGCTGAAATTTCTGGGGCGTAAAAGGATTGATATCTTCATAGCCCTTGTACCTCAGGTAGGCAAGCACGCTGAAGAGGATAAAAGCAATGCCGCCGCTGAGGCGCAAGGCGGCGCTTGATCCTTTTTTCAGCAGAAAAACAAGCCCTAGGATCGCCAGGAAAAGAGGCAGCAGCCCGAAGAGGTCAAACCAGAGGTTCGTGATTTTTCCGACGTGGGGAACGGTGTAATCTCGGGCGAAATACGTCATCGTGACCGCGCTCTGGTGGAAGGACATCCAGAAGAAAATGACCACAAAAAACACGAGTCCCAGAGCGATCAGGCGCTCCCTTGTCTGATGGCGCGTGAGCTCAACGACTTGGCCTTTGAGCGCTTCCGACCGGGCTTTCTGTTTCTCGGTGAAATCCGCTTGTCTGTAATATTTGCGCAGTCCCCAAAAAACCAGCATGGACAAGGCCAGGGCGATGAGGGCGACGCCGAAGCCATAATGATAGGATTTGCTGAGGACGTTGATGTATTTTTCCGAAAAGACCTTTAATGTCTCGAGCGTGACGCCGGGGTCCTGGCTTCTGGCAATATCGAGATACTTGCCCGCATCCTCCAGCTTGTTTCTCAAGAAATCGTTCGCCAGCGCCGGGATCCTGGCATCATAGACATACCCGTATTTCGCCAGGATCCAATTGCTGACTCTTTCCGAGGCCGTCGGGGCAAACATGGCGCCGACATTGATGCCCATATAAAAAATATTAAAGGCCCGGTCTCTTAAAGCGTTATAGCAGGGATCGTCGTAGAGGTTTCCGACCAGAGCCTGAAGATTGCCTTTGAAGAACCCGGTGCCCAAGGCGATCGTGGCCAGGGCTGCAATGACCAGACCGAAGCCCGACTCCATCTTGGTCGGCAACGCCAGCATAAAGTAGCCGAGAAACATCACGACAAGCCCAAGGCCGATGGTTTTGCCGTAACCTAGGAATCGATCGGCCAGAAAACCGCCGAGAAGAGGAAAGAAGTAAACACAGAACATAAAAATGCCGTAGATGAAGCTCGCTGTCCCCGCGTTGAACCCGTATTTCGCCTGCAAAAACAGGACGAAGATGCTGATCATCGTGTAGAAGCCGAATCGCTCGCCCATGTTGGCGAAAAAGGCCACGAACAGGCCTTTGGGATGACCTTTAAACAT
>CAZOKP010000120.1:0-4657 GCA_964580435.1 uncultured Eubacteriales bacterium | reverse complement strand
GCGTTCTCCGCTTCCACAAGGTCGCGAAGGCGGTCCAGGAACCCGGGAATGGCCGATATAACTCTGTTCCAGCTCGGAATAAGAGGGGAATAGAGGGGATCCTCAAGGAAGGCCTTGCCCGCCATCTGGATAGCTCGCGTAAAGGCCTCAACGGTGTTCGACTCCTGGTGATAGTCGAAAATGAGTCCGTTGATGGCGGCATCATCGCTGTACTGTTTGATCGCATCCTTGGCCGTGCGCAAATAATTGATGAGGAGTGTGTTGAGCGCGCTTTCGCTGAGAACAGTCCCTTCGATCGCCAGGTTCCTGAAGACGGACCTGGCGATATCGATGCCCATTTTCATCAGCCCTGTTTTTGGGTTCTCGGCTGAAAGGGGCTGGTGCTTGTGTTCGTATGTCTCGCAGAGCTCAGCCTGACAGACACGGCGCAAAGAATAGTTGCGGTAGACTTCGGCCAAAGTTTCTACTTCGAGCCCCCAGTCGTTCGGGATCCGGTTGATTCTGGCCAGGTCGGATAGCATAGAGAATTCTCCGGCCAGGGGATAGCGAAAGCTGTCCAGATAGGAAAGAAGCGGGAGATGGCCGAAAAGCTTCTCCAGGCTGTGGATAAGAGGTGTCACGAAGAGCCGCGTCACGCGGCCGTGCATCCTGTCCGTAACGCGGGCATAGTACCCCTTGCAGAAGGCATAATCGATGGTCGGTGAGGCGACGGGATAGCACAGCCGGCCGACAAGTTCACGCGAGTGGTTGACGATATCGCAGTCGTGGAGGGCGATCACCTTGCTATCTTCCCGGGACAAAATATAGCCATAGGCGAGCCAGGCCGACCGGCCCTTTCCATCATCTCCCACAGAGAGGTCGCTCTCAGCCAGGAGCCTGTAGAGGCCGGCCTGGGAGGGGCCGGATGCCCAAATGATACGGTGCCTTTGGCGAAGGGAAGAAAAAAACTTTTTGGCCTGCAGGAAATGGCTCCTCTCGGAAGTCCGGCCAAGGGTGATGACGATCTCATTGAGGTAAGTGATTTCTTTCAGATTCTTCATGATGACGTGGATAGCTGGAGAATCCAGTTCGGTGGGCGTAATGGGCAGGACGAGGGCGATGGGACGGTGCCGGCTGTAATTAAACAGCTCCTGTTCCATCCGCTCAAGATTTATCGTCCCGAGACGGTGGAAGGTGGTGATGACTCCCGTCTGATGAAAATCCGCCATGATGACCTCCTAACAGAGATTGATCAGCTGGCGAGGCGTTCCACAAGCTCGAGGACTGCTTCACGCCAGCCTATGGGCCCTTCTCCGGGCGCATAGATGAGATTGTGAACCCGGACTGAGGGATCGTAGTGCCCTCCCGGCTTTTCGACAATGACAGGAAAATCCACAGCTTCGAGCAAAGCCAGATCATTCAGGCTGTCCCCCAGCCCAATGCTGCGCACGGAGCAGCCTTCCAATTCCACGTACATCGTCTGGAGCAGCCTTGAGGCTTTACCTTTATCGTTGTCCCCGGTAAGGTGAAAGAACCGCCCCCCCTTGGTGATATTCAGTCCCGCGGCCTGCGCAATTTCCCGGACCTTTTCAAGAATGGAAAGGTCTTCCAATAAAAATGGCTCATCATACTCCCTCTTCTTGGCGAGCGCGGCTCCTTGTGGCGAGAGTCCGGTGTGTCTCGCTACGTCTTTTACCGATAGATCTCCAAAACCCTTCAGTCTTCCGGGCAGGCGGTCTTTTATCCGCGAAAGAACTTCCCGCAACCGGGGATATGGCGTTCCAAGTTCAATGATCTGGTAGGAAGAATCCTCTTTTGACGGGGCAAGTTCCTGGGGAAAATATCCGCCCGGGATAAAAATGGCCCCGCCGTTCTCAGAAATGAATGGGTCGATGTTGTTTAAAACCGAGCGTACCGCCTCGATCTCCGCCCGGGTTTTGCTTGTGCAGATTATCAAGGGAATCCCTTTTTGGCGGAGGAGGCGAAGAGCCGGTCGCGCCGGGTCGAAGGAATAGGTCTGGTGGTCGAGGAGAGTCCCATCCAGGTCTGTGAACACGAGAATCCGGGCTTCCATTTGAATACACGGCCTATTTTTTTTGACTGAGCGAAACGAATCGTCAGAGATAACGGCTTTTGCTTGTCTTGAAACTTTAAGTTATCAGATTCTCCGTCGCAAAGTCAAAGGAAAAAATCTTGAGCAGGACATGGGAAATCCGCTACAATGGATTCAACGATGGGAGAATGAAAGATGACTTATTTAACGGCTTTACGCAGATACACTGCCAAGCGGATGGAGGAGATCCGGAACGCTGACGTTCTGGTCGGCATTCCCTGCTATAACAACGAGAAAACGGTCGCTCACGTGATCCAGATGGTCACGCATGGCCTGGAAAAATACTATAGAGACTTCAAGAACGTGATCTTCATCGCCGACGGCGGCTCGACCGATGACACACGCGAAGCGGCCAAGGAATTCCAGATCAAACCCTGGCAGGAGAAAATCGTTTCCATCTACCGGGGCCCGGCCGGCAAAGGATCCGCTTTAAGGTCCGTTTTTGAAGCCGCCACCAGGCTCGAGGCCCGCGCCTGCGTCGTCGTCGATGCCGACTTGCGGAGCATTACATCAGATTGGGTCTATCATCTCCTCGACCCCGTACTCAGCCGGGGCTTCCAGTTCGTCGCCCCGGTCTATCTCCGGCATAAATATGATGGCACGATCACGAACAACATCGTCTATAACCTGACCAGAGCCCTTTACGGCAAGCGGATCCGGCAACCCATCGGCGGAGATTTCGCTTTTTCTAAGGAGGTCGCTGAATTCTACACCAAACAGGATGTCTGGGATACAGATGTGGCCCGCTACGGCATCGACATCTGGATGACCACCACGGCCATAACGCAGAACTTCAAGACCTGCCAGTCCAATCTCGGCGTCAAGATCCACGACGCCAAGGACCCGGCTCAACATCTGGGGTCCATGTTCCGGCAGGTTGTCTACATTCTGTTCTCCCTCATGGAACGATTCGAAAGCTATTGGAAGAACATCAAGGGAAGCGAATCCGTGGAGACGTTCGGGCATAAGGATTCGATCGAGCCCGAGCCTGTCGCCGTCGACCTGGAGGAGCTGGTCGAGAAGTTCAAGACCGGGTTCCAGCAGTTCTCATCTCTATGGAAGGAGATCTTCTGCGGCGATTGCTTCGTGGAAATCCAAAAAGCCAGTGAGTTAAGCTCCCGGGATTTTCATCTACCCACGAACATCTGGGTTCAGCTCCTTTACGAATTGGCGGCCACGTTCCACGCCTGGACCCGGAACCGATTCAAAATCATCGAGCTCGTCACTCCTCTCTATTATGCCCGAGTGGCGTCTTTTGTCAGGGAGACGTGGGACCTGACATCCGAGGCCGCGGAGAGACTGGTTGAGGAACAAGCCCTCCAGTTTGAAGAGCAAAAAGAGTACCTTCTCCGGATATGGGACCAGAAATCGCATCCCTGAAAAGATGGACATTATTCTGGCCTCCCAATCGCCGCGAAGAAAAGAACTGCTCAAGAAGATCGTCGCTGAATTCATGGTCGTGCCGAGCGACGTGGACGAGGAACAGTTTCGGGAAAAGGACCCTATCCGTTTCGCCCTCCGGGCCGCCCAGGCCAAGGCCAGAGAAGTCGGCGAAAAATATCCTTCATCCTTAATCATCGCAGCCGATACCCTTGTCTGGGTCGGGGAAGATGTCTTTGGGAAGCCCCGGAATCTTGCTGAGGCTAGAGAGATCCTGGAAAAGCTCTCCGGCCAAAAACACCGCGTCATCACGGCCGTGGCCATCTATAAAAAAGACGAAGACAGATGGCTCACAGGCTATGAAATCAGCCGTCTCAAGTTCAAAAACCTGAGCCGGGAAGAGATAGAGGCCTATCTCGACCGCAGCGATTGCCTCGACAAAGCGGGAAGCTACGCCGTCCAGGAAGTCGGGGATGCGTTCGTCGAGTCGCTCGAAGGCGATTACGATAACGTCGTCGGGTTTCCCGTCCGCAAAGCCAAAAAGCTCCTGGACGAGTTTCTGAGCCCGGAACACGTCGTTTCCATCGCCGATATCGCTTTTCCCCATGATTGGGGAGTCGGGTCAGTCGATAAGGTTGTCACATTCGTTCCTGGAGCCGTGGTCGGAGACAAAGTCAGGATAAGAATTGCCAAGACGAAAAGAAGGCACCAGTTCGGCAGAATCGTCAGTCTCGAAGAGCCTTCGTCCTTCCGGGTTGTGCCCGAATGTCCCCATTTTTCTGTCTGCGGAGGATGCACCTTCCAGCACCTTTCTTACTCCAAACAGCTCGAGCTCAAGCAAAATTATCTGCTTCAAACGCTGCGCAAAATAGGGAAAATCGACACAGATGCATTCGAGAGAGAGGCCATTGCCCCATCTCCGGATATTTTTTTCTACAGGAACAAGATGGAATATGCCTTTGGCGGGGACTGCAAGGACATTGTCCTGGGACTGCGCAAGCGGGCATCTCCCTTGGAAAGATATGAAAAAGAGACGGTTCCTCTCCAGAAGTGTTTGATTTTTAGCCGCGCCGCCGAAAAAATATTTCCCGTCTTCACCGCTTTCGCCAAAGGCACCGGCCTCCCTGCCTATGATCCGATGACAAGAAAAGGCTTTTTCCGAAACCTCGTCCTGAGGGAGGGCAA
>CAZOKP010000119.1:5111-6686 GCA_964580435.1 uncultured Eubacteriales bacterium | reverse complement strand
CCAGAATTAGGCGAGTTTAGGCACTTTTCGTTACACAGGCGTGACACGGGGGGGGGAACGTCTGTTTTCAGTTGGGTTGTTCCCCCGTTCCTTGATAACCTTTAGACACACCTGATAAAAGGGACGAAAGTTGCCATTAAGTGCCCAAAATGTCACACTGAGAATCCCGATACTCTGAAGTTCTGCGGCGAATGCGGGACCCAACTAATCCATACTGTAGGTCTCTGCCCCTCCAAAACCCTAACGCTGGAAGACCAAGCCCAAGGACTCACGCAAGGATTTGTCTTTGCCGGAGCTGGCAAGAAGTTCCATGTTCTGCTCCATTCGTTCAACCGCCCAGGATGAAGTCTTTCACGACCTTGAGCCACTTATCCGCATCGGTATCATGAATGAACTTTTGCCAACTGTCCCCGTTTATCTTATATGCGGCCTGTGCCAGACCGAGCAGCTGATCATCAGATGCGTTTCGTATGGCCTCCTTTACCGAAGGCATGGCTCTCAGTCCGCGGATTCCTTTCACTCCATAGTGTAAAAAATAAAAGCTCATCCCCAAGCCGAAAAGAGCCAGTAGCACTCCTATAAGCTTGACAATGATAGAACCGCCTCCTTTAAGGATGAAAAAGCCCCGATGAGTGCACCTATTGTCGCTAGCAAGCCTGGCAAATAATTAATTTGCTCCCTACAGACTTCTTTATACCTCTGGATCAAGGCCGGACCAAAGCCGTTGGGGAAATGCGTCTGCATGGCAAGTATGGAAAAATGCCCGCACTTGGGGCATAGGACTTCGCCCCCTCTGTTGAATGCTTCCATTCTTTCCTGAAGCTCAGCTTGAGCAGATTGTACGGCGTCCGAACGGCTGGAATGCCCGGGGCCAGACACGCCCATGAGGTTGCGCCGCCCGATCCATTCATGGGCACAATGGGAACACTGCCGAGGAAATTCCGCCTTTGCGACGGCTTCGCCGCTATACACTTTCATTTTATTGATCCCTCCTTTACAAAGAGATACTGACGATGACCCTCTTTCGCCGGGACCAGTTCGTCTCCTCCCCTTACGAAATCATGATCTTCGCGGCTGTGTATGATAGTAATTTGGTTTTCTGCTGCGCTGGCCAGATGCGTATTCTGTGCCAATTTTGCCTCACCCCATCGTTGTGGATGATAAATCGGGTGTCCTCGAATTTGAGCCTCAGTAGAAAGATGTCGACCCAGGCCGGCCAGGAGTCGAGGATGTTAGGAAAAGGCTGGCCGGGTTGAAGGGCACATAATTGCCTGCTTGCTATGGCCTGAAGTCGGAGTGAAAATGCGTCCCCGGCCAGTGAAGCCGGAAAATGAATTCTTATTTTTTGTCTTGGGTTTTTGGCTGGCTGCGCTGGCAAGAATCAAGAACCATGAAAACCTCGCTGAGCAACGCTTCATAGCCTCTGTCCTGGCGATGAAATATCTCCTCTCGCTCATGTCCTCGGGGGCGGATGATCCGATATTTATGGTAGGTATCTCCCCCCAGATATATTTTTTTATCTATATCCCTGATGATTACTTCGTCGATTCCTTTAGAGCCATTTTTAATCTTCAC
>CAZOKP010000119.1:2127-5011 GCA_964580435.1 uncultured Eubacteriales bacterium | reverse complement strand
AAAAACAAGGCCTTCGGTATCAAGTATCCCCTGGGCGCCGTCTTTCCCGGGCCGCCGAGGAATTTTGAAGGGAACAGGCCAGAGGATCTGGGCGAACGTGAGCCCAAAGATGTACCGGAAAGACCGCCTCATGAGGCCGGCCAAGAATTAGAAATCATGAGGTCAGAAAAAGGGACGCCCGAGAAAATCGGAATCGGCCAAGCCAAAGATCAGGGGCTTGAAATCAACGTTGCTTCTTCCAGCGAATTGTTCATTTATGAATTAAAAATCCCTCTTGTGGGCACCAAAAACCAGCCCTGGGCCGTCGGAGCTCAGCCCGGAGCTCAAATTAGCGTCGGTATTGAAACGACTGGTCGGAACCAAACCCGGCCGCCGGAGGGTCCTGGCGGGATCGAAGGAGGGAGAATAGAAGGGAGAGGCGGCATGGGCGGCAGACCTGGAGGGGGCGGGAGAGGAATGCAAGATTTCAACACGGAGCCGGATATAAGCCAGGCGCTTAAGTGCTGGCTGATTGTCCATCTGGCGAATAAGTAACAAGGGAGGCTTCTATTTCGGGGGAGCCGCGGGAGACGAAGAAACGGGCTGTTGGGCCTTCCGGGCATTATCCCGCACAGAAAAGGACAGAGCGTAAAGGACGATTCCCACCACGCCAACAATGAGAGCCACCCCGATCACCGGGGAGAAAAGCTGGTCCACGATGCGCATCGGGATCCATCTCATCTTGTCAAGCACTAACTCTCCGAGCTCTGAGCTCCAGTTCCCGTGCCAGGAGTATGGCCCGGCTTTGATTGCCCAGAGGGAAAAGTACTTTGCCGTCAGTGCAAGGACAAGAGCCGGGATACTGCCGACGATAACCGAAATCCCCGACCATCTGAAAACGCCCGCGGGCGATGTCGCGCCGATAATTGCTCCGAGGAAGATGAACACGGCCGGGATCAGGAAGAGGAAATAAGCTAAGAAGGTGACCGTCTGGGAGAGGCCAAAGGGGAAATTCGGAAAGCCATGAACGTTGCTCATTATCTCCACTTCATTATCTATATCATTGACCACCTTCGTGCGCTCGCTAAGAAGCACGGCTTTGGCGACTGCTGGGTCTGGAACACAGGCAGGAAGCTTGCGGTGGGCAGGTCCCTGCTCAGCGATCTCTGTCCAGGCTTTGAGTCCTTGCTCATCACAAGGGGGGAGATTCTTCAGCATTTCCTCGAGGAATCGGTCCACTTCGGGATTGAGGAGCGTCGCCTTAAGCGGCTGGAGGTTGATGACGATCGGCCTCGGCCTCCTCTCACCCCTGAGCGTCAGGCCAAGCTGCCGTATTGAGTCCGAGAGTTCTCCCCTCATCCACTCGAGGAGGCCGGTCTTCTCCATGAGGTCTTTTGGCGAGATGCCGGTTTTGGCGACGGCCTCGAACCAGGCCCGCGTGTTCGGGTCAGCGATGAACCGTTCATCCTGGGCATCCCGGAAAATCTCGTTCGCTTTTTCCGGAATATCGGCGATGATTTTGCGAGGAAGATCGGTGAGGAACTCGGGCGAGACCGAGGCCCTGATCATGCCGACGGCCCAGATGATCCCGAACAGCGTGGGAAGGCCGAAGAATATGATCAGAAGCAGTCCGATAATTTTTCTGGCTGCGTTCATAACTCCCTCCTTCTTGAAAGTTTTAGGCCTATCTTATATAAGATACGCACCTGCGGCAAGAAAGTTCAATCGGAATGGCCTGCTGATATGACCGGCGAATAAATCCGCAATCGTCTGCTCTAAGAGGAAGACAAGAAGGACCTTGAAAAAACCGAATTGATGGTGTATATTATGCCTCAGATTGATGCAAAAAATGGTTCATCGGAGGCGCCATGAAATCAATTACCATCCATGGATTAGACGAGGAATTAGAAAAGCTGATCAAGAGACGAGCCAAATCTGAGCGCACAAGCGTCAATAGGATTGTGAAGAAACTTCTCGGGAAAGCCCTCGGGATAGGCGGCAATAAGAAAGATAACGGGGATGAATTCATCGATCTCTTCGGCATTTGGACAGAAGACGACGAAAAGATTTTCGCTGCAGCCATCAAGGACCTGGAAATTATCAATCCCTCTGACTGGCGATGAAAAAAATTCTGCTTGACACAAATGCTTTCACTCGCTTCTTGGCCGGAGATGAAAAAGTCCTGTCCTATTTGGGCCGGGCAGATAAAGTTTTTATGTCCGTATTTGCACTAGGGGAACTGTTCGCCGGTTTCAGAGCGGGGGGAAAGGAAAAACAGAACATACAAATCTTAGAACGGTTTCTTCAAAAGTCCACAGTCAATGTGCTTGAGGCGTCGAAGGATACGGCAGAGATATTCGGCTTCATTAAAGATGCCTTGAGAAAGTCCGGAAAGCCAATCCCGATTAATGATATCTGGATCACTGCTCACGCCCTTGAGACAGGTTCTGTGCTTATCACCTATGATTCTCATTTTTTAGGTGTCCCCGGGCTGCGGGTTTGGGACGAGCTGAGCCAATAGCCCGGGGAACGTTCTCCGACAGGACACCGTTAATTCTGCTCAAGACGGGATGGAGTCTTTCGAATAGAGAAGTCCGCTGAACTGAGTTTGTTCCTCAGAACCTATCAAATGAGATTGACGGATGCCTGTTGGATTGATATCATTTTATCCAACCAAAAAATTTTTCAAAACAATGGAGGTCAAGATGTGTCTTCGCTGGAAAAGGCAGGTGCTTTATTTTGTGCTCTTGTCCTTTTGGACAATCCATCCGTTTGCTTTCGCCCAGGATTTCAGCAAGGTCCAGATCGAGACGATTAAAGTCGCAGAGAACGTCTATATGCTTGTCGGAGCAGGCGGCAATATCGGCGTTTTCGTAGGCGAGAACGGAATTTTGCAGGTGGACAG
>CAZOKP010000119.1:0-2027 GCA_964580435.1 uncultured Eubacteriales bacterium | reverse complement strand
GCGGATTTTGACAAAGTGAGGGGACAAGGCCTTCCGGCGGAGATGTTTGTGAAGATCGTCTATAACGAGTTATCGAAGCGTTAAACAAGAGCGGAGGAACAATGTACAAGGTTTTAGCATTGGGTATTTTGATCGTCTTTATCATCATGTTGGTCTGCCTGAGCTGCGCGCCAGGCCCGAATGACATGGCCAAGACACCGGGCAGGGCCGGGAAGGTTGCCGGGTTCTGGAAAGGACTCTGGCATGGCCTGATCTCGCCCATCACGTTCATCATTTCCATCTTTTCCAAGAGCGTGAATTTCTACGAAGTCCACAACAATGGCGGCTGGTATAATTTCGGGTTCGTCATTGGCGCTGGCCTTTTCCTGAGCGGTGGCATCTTGGGCAGGAAAAGAAAAAGATAAAATAATTCAAGACGGCCAAGGCGATTAAAATCAAGATAATCGTCAGCCAGACTGTTTTTTCCGTGATTCGGAAGAAACCCGCGCTGACCGGGCTCCTGTAGGACTTTTCCTGATCAACAATCGCTTTGATGCTTTTCTTCTTCTCCGGACTCCAGGCATATGATGATTTTTGGAGCGTCCGGGTGAAATACTTTTCCAGGATGAGATTCTCCTTGTAGGAGATGAAGAGGGCTTCGCGTCTGGCTTTCTCATTTCTCGCCCTTTCGGCCTCCTCTCCTTTTTTATCCCGTCGGAAAATATGGACCCTCATCTCATACAGGAACGAATGGATCAAGGGGCTGTATACGCTCAGGAACTCGCCGTAGTCCTTATCTTTCCAGTCCCCCAAAATTTGCGCGTAATGGTCTGCTTGAACCTCGTCCGTTTGTTTCAGGATATCGATCGAGAGGCGGGAGTAAAAGACGCCTATCTCGGGGTCCTCGTGCTTTTGCGTGAATTCGTTCATCGGTTCTTCTTTGAGGAGCCAGGAAAGCGAGGGAAAACGCTCAACATAGACGGCCACGCGGCGGGGCGTATTGGAAGCGCAGATCCCGAGAAGAATCAGGATGACGGCCAGGAGCAGGGAAATCGTTTTTACTGACCTCGGCCCGATTTTTTCCGAAATGATTTTTGGCTTTATTCCCTTCCACATAGCCACCTGGAAGAAGCCGACGGCCAAGGCATTGAGGCTGATATCGCGGAAATCGAAGTAACGTTCGGGGATCATCCACTGCAGGATCTCATCGAAGATCCCGACGAGAGAGCCGCTGAGGAGGGCGACAAGGTAAACGCTCTTGTCCCGCATGGAAAGGCTCAGGGCGCGGAAAAGAAAGTAGCCCAGGAGGCCGTATTCCAGGAAATGAATGGCCTGCTCGGGCGACCTCCACAGCTTCAACGTGAAATAGACATAGAGGAAGGCGACTGCCGTCAGCCAAACATAATTTGACGGCGATCGGATCTTCAGCTTGAAAACAAGAAAGTAGATTAGAGACAGAAAAGCCACACCGGTGGCAGCCAGCACGGCGTATCCGAAAAGCGACCGCCCCCAGTGGGCGGAGACGAATTTTTGAATTGTCCGGGCAACGGGCACGATAAGAAAAATGGCCAAGCTGCAGAGGGCCACCCAGAGCCAGGCCAGGAACTTTTTCCTTTTATTCATAGCAGTTGAAGGTTTCCGACATTCACCCGGGAGAGATGCCGGCAGGCCTCCTTGTAACATTCATCAACTTGCTCCCGCGGCGTCGGCGGCAGGTCGGTCATGAGATAGTCCGGATGGAAAACTAGCAGCGAGTAGGGGATATCTCTATCTAGGCCTGCAATGAACCCGGTGATCTTACTAACTTCTTTCGCGCCGATATAATGGGGGACAAGAAGAGTTGTTGCCGTAAGAAGATTTTTTCTTGAGAAAAGCCTGGAGATCATAGAGAAATTCTCATAGGCCCGCCGGTTATCCACCCCGCAAAGAGCCAGAGAAATTTGAGGGGCAAAGCATTTGAGGTCGAATTTTACCGTGCCCCCGCTTTTCGATGAAATCTCCGCGGCCTTTTTTGCGAGCCCGGGATGGCCGCATCCGTTCCACTCCCA
>CAZOKP010000118.1:0-6806 GCA_964580435.1 uncultured Eubacteriales bacterium | reverse complement strand
CGTGACTTCGAGCCACATATCCCGAGCCTCGGCGGGGGGCCCCCCGAACCACGCCACCCCCCCTTCTATCAACATGGGAGTATCACGGAATTGGGAATGCTTCCCGATCAGGGCTTGATTTCGCGGAGATAGACATCCCGGAAATAAAGGGGAGTCGAGTGGGCCTGGAGCTCGACCTGCCCCGAAGGATAGATGGGCTTATCCCGCTCCCAATAGTTTTCCATGACGACATCATCCGCCACGAGGGCGTTGTTCAGATAGACGGTTACCCGCTCGCCCGTCATTCGGATAAAGAAAGAATTCCACTCGCCGACAGGATGGTCGGCCCGCTTGAGAGGCTTGTTCAGGCCCTTTTCGTTGTTATACAGGCCGCCGGAACCCTCAGGCCGCTCCGCGGGATCCCAGATCTGGACCTGCGGCGAGCCGCGCAGATAGATGCCGCTGTCGCCTTTGGGCTCGATTTTCCAGTCGACGAACATCTCGAAATCGCCGTAATCTTTTGTTGTGCAGAGGCTGCGGCCCGCCCCGTCAAAGACAAGGATTCCGTCAACGGCTTTCCAGTGGGCGAGCATATCGGCATCCGCTTCGGCTTGGGCTTTTTCAAGCTCCTGGGGGGACATGCGGCTGCGGCTTGGAGGATCGCCGACCAGGCCCTTCCAGCCGGAGAGGTCCTGGCCGTTAAACAGCGGCCTGAAGCCCTCGCGCGCAAGAAGCGTCCGGACATAATTGTCGATTCGTTTCTTGAAATCCTCGTCCGCGACGAAACCGGCGGCTTTTTTGAGAGTGCGGATGACCTCGATTCCTGTGAGGCCGTCTTCTTCGCCCCGTGAAGGCACGGCGATCAATGCCGCTGCCTGGGCCGCTTCTGTGCTGAGATTCGGGTTATCAAGAAAAGACGAGACAAGTTTCAGGGAACCCATCGTCTTTAGGCGGGACAGCCCCTCCATGACGATCTTCTTTTCTGCCGGCTCGGTGGGGATAGCCATGACCTCGCTCAGCAGCTTGAATTTTTCTTGGGAAGAGAGCTCCTCGGTGTCCACCAGGCGCACAAGTCCTTGGAGGCTCAGATTAAGGAACTTGCGGCTGCCCGTAGTCCGACAGATGTCAAGCAGCGGAACGACGGCGCCAAAATCCGGCCATTGGGAAAGGGCGTATACGGCGGCAGTCTGCACTTCAAGGTCGTCGCTTTGCGTTTGGGCCAGCACGGCTTCGAGAGCCTTCTTGCCGCCGACTTCGGGGAGCGGCTTGATCAGGTCGGCCAGCTTTTCCCCCCGCGCATTGGGCATAGCTTCCAGGATCAAATCGGCCCGGCTTTCCGGGTCGGCAATCTGGCTGGCGCTCGCCACAATGGCATTTTGGATGAGGATTTTTTCCCGGCTTGCGGCGGGTTCACCAAGAAGGGCGATCAGGCGCGGCAGCTCATTTTCGGTCACCAAAGGCTCGAGCGCGCGCAGGGAGGCCAGGCGGATATTCTCATCCCCGCTTTTAGCCTTGGCAAAGATGAGTTCAAGGTCCTCCGTCGCTCCTCGCGCCGCCATGATCTTGATGAGAGCGGCCTGGGCGGCGACCGGCACCTTCTCAAGAATATTTACGGCCTCAGGGACGGTTTGAGTCTTGGAAAACTGGAGGAGGGACTGTTCAACCGCGGCTATTTGCTCGCTGTCTTCAGTGTCGAGAAGGCCGAAAAGATCGGGAATGACCGCGCTTCCTCCTAAGCGCGTTGCCGCCGGGATGGCCGCCAGACGCAGAGCTTTTTCGTCGCTCTTCAATTTTTCTCTCACGGAGGGGAAGGCGGCCTTGTCGCCGCGAAGGGCCAGACAAGCGATGATCTGCGTCTGTGTCTCCACGGGTGCGCCGGCCATCTTTGCTGTTAATCCGGCCGTGATTTTCTCGCCTTCAAACCGGTTGACGAGCTCGAGGGCCCTCCAACGGAGGTCCTTGTCAGCGCTGCCGAGCGCCGCGAAGAGGTCCTCGACGGCCTCCTTTCCCATAATGTCCGCAAGCAAAGTCAGCGCGGCGCAGGAGACATGGATCTTGCCGGGCGCCGGGTAATTCTTGATGATTCCGCGGCAAATTCTTATAGCCTCGGTCTTGTTTCCAGATTCCGCCAATCGCCGGGCGTAAAGGATGTAGAGAGAGGGCGCTTGGGCCCTTTCATAAAAACCGGCTTCGAGGAGGACTTTGTTCAGTGCGGGCTCAGCCAGAGGGTCACCTGTGTTGGCCAAAGCGCAAAGCGCGGCCTGCCGGATATCGGCATCATCGCTCAGGGCGTAGGGTAATATTTTTTTTGTGGCCTTGCGGCTGCGAAGTTCACCCAGGGCGTTGATGAGAGTCATTCTATTTGTCTTGGGAGCGGGCCCGAGCGATTTCAGGATGGCCGCCTCCGCTTCCGGCGTGCCGATCGTCACAAGGGCCCGGGTTGCTGGAGCGCAGAGCTTTGGGTCGAGGAGATACTTCTTGAGAGGCTTCACCGACTCATTCTTCCCGGAGAGCTCGACCTGGCTGATGAGAAATGCCCGGACATCCGGCGACCTTTCCTGTTCGATCGCCTTGGCCAGCGCTTTGACGAACATTTTCCTCTGCTCTTCAAGCCGGGTCGGCGCGACATATGTGGCCAGCCCGTTTACGGCGTACCGGACTTTTGAATCATCTGTGGCGCCTGGAGGAGCGAGCATACGGCAGAGTCTCATGATTCCCTTATGACCCAGGGCGATGAGCTCCGCGGCCAAAGCATCCTTCGCGGCCGTTGTTTGACCGGGGAATTTGGCGACGATATTCGAGACTTGGGCGTCAAGCGTGCTGGTTTTGTCCGCAGAATTGAGCGGGCAGAAGGCAAGGCTCGAGGTCAGCGCAATCGCCAGCAATATTCTGAGGTGCCGATTCATTCTTTTTTCCGATAGTTCACAAATGCCAGGGGGCGCGCATCGGCTGGTTGATCAGCCGGTTGGCTTCCTCGTCGCCGCTAAAAACCTGCTTCTCCGGGTCGAAGCGAAGCGGCCGGCCCAGTTGAAGAGCAATTTTACCCATGTTGACCAGGGTGCAGGAGCGGTGCCCGTTTTGCTCATTCAGAGCGAATTTCTTGCGGGCGCGGACCGCCTCGGCAAAATCGGTTACCTGCGGTTCGGGGTCGGGAAGAGCGGCCAGCTTTTCTTTGAGGTTGGGGATATCGGACACAAACCCTTTGAACAGTTTCCCGCCGGGTCCTTCGAGGAAGGGGGCGTTCTTGTCTTTGTTCTCGCCGTCGAGAATGATCTCGCACCCGTCCGCGTACCGGAGCCGGATCCGGCGCCAGGTCCCGCAGGCATCCGGGTGCTGCTGGGGACAGTCGGGGTCAACCTCCACCGGGCTTGTATCGTCCTTGTTGAATAGGTACTGGACCGGGTCGAGATAGTGCATGCCCATGTCTCCCAGGCCGCCGCCGTCGTAGTCCCAGTAGCCGCGGAACGTGCCATGGACGCGGTGGGAATTGTAGGGCTTAGAGGGCGCGGGGCCGAGCCACATATTATAATCCAGCTCTTTGGGGACAGACTGCGGGGGAAGGTAAGTGAGGCCGCTATGATGAAATTTCCAGTCGAACCCGGTGGTTTCGCTGATTGTCACCTTGAGGGGCCAGCCGAGGAGGCCGCTCTGGACCAGCTTTTTGATCGGCTTGACCGGAGTACCGAAGTCGTAAAATATATCCTCGAACCGGAACCAGGTGTTAATCCTGAAGACCCGGCCATTTCTCTGGATGGCCTCGACGAGTCTCTGGCCTTCGCCGATCGTGCGGGTCATCGGTTTTTCACACCAGATGTCTTTGCCCGCTTCCGCGGCCGCGATAGAGATCAAGGCGTGCCAGTGGGGAGGCGTGACGACATGGACGATGTCGATGTCATCCCGCTCGAGAACTTCCCGGAAATCCCTGTATCCGGCGACACCTGGGCCCGAGATTTCGAGGGCGGCCCGAAGATGCCTCTCATCGACGTCGCAGACGGCGAGCAGCCTGGAACCGGGATATCTGAGATGCCCCCTGCCCATGCCGCCGACTCCGATAACCGCCTTGGTGAGTTCATCGCTCGGCGCTCGAAAGCCCTGGCCTCCCAGCACGTGCCGCGGGAGGATAGTGAGACCGGCCGCTCCGGCGGCCGCGGCCGTGACGCCTCGCTTGAGGAATTCCCGCCTGGAGATGGGTTTATTAAGCATGGGCTTTTCCAGTTTTGTTTATTATATCCCAGAAACAGAAAACAGAGACAAGGGTTTTTTAAACATTCACCGAAAATTGAACCTTTTGTCCCAAGAATTCGTCTTTATAATTGATATCGTAACTCTGTTTCTGAAGAGGAGGCCATGATGAAGCGTAAAGCTATTCTTTTTGCTGCAATTTTCCTGACCGGCTCTCTTGCTTTTTCCGCCCAGGAAACCAAGACGTTGAGCCTGGCGGCGGAAGGAATCACTCAGTTGGAGATCGACTCGGGAGCGGGATTTTTAAAGGTCCAGGGTGTGGAAGGACTCAAGGCGATAGAAGTGAAGGCCGAGATCCTTGCCCGAGGGGTCGATGAAAAAGACATGAAGAAGTTCATCGAGGACCATATCAAGCTCACTCTCGAGAACAAGGGAGGCCGGGCGGTCCTGGTCAGCGAGGTCAAAGAGCGTCTTTTTTTCTCCTTCCATGATGTCCAGATCGACCTAACGGTGAACATCCCGAAAAAAATGGACCTGAATGTCGATGACGGTTCCGGCAGAATAGAAATCAGCAGCATCGCCGGAAACCTCAATATCGAAGATGGCTCGGGCGGCATCCAGGTTGAAGACATCCAGGGAGATGTGGAAATAAATGACGGCTCGGGCGAAATAGAGGTCAAGGAGATTACCGGCAATGTTTCGATTGAGGACGGGTCAGGCTCTATGACGGTTCTGAATGTGGGGGGAAACGTAACGGTGGATGACGGCTCCGGGTCCATAGACGTTGACGGCGTCGGAAAAGATTTGATCCTGAAAGACACCGGCAGCGGAAGCGTGAATCACAGGAATGTCAAGGGCCGGGTCATTGAACCCAACGATTAATTTCGCCCGGCGTTGAGAAAAGCCTAAAAGCTACGCCTGCTTCCACTCCTTCATGATCTCGGCGAAGCATTGGAGCCCGCTGGGAATTACGGCCGTATAACCGTGCCCGGGCTGGGTCCACGCGCCGGCGAGATAAAGGTTCTTGATGGGGGTCTTTTGAGGAAGGCGCCTGGGCATTGAATTATCCAGGGTCTGGTCCCAGCCGTAAACGGCTCCGCGGTAATTCAAAGTGTAGCGCACGTTGGTTAACGGCGTCCCGATCTCCTTCACCTCTATTGCCTTGCTGAGTCCCGGCAGCAGCTTCTCTTCAGCCTTTTTGATTAGGACATCCGCGAGCCGTTCTTTCTCAGTCCGATAGGCATCCTTTTTGCCGGCAAAATAATCGGCCTCGTATTTTTTCCAGGGTTCATATCCTTGCAAAGTAATGATGTTGATCGTGTTCTTGCCTTCCGGCGAGTAGCCTTTGTAGAGGTTGTCATAGAGAGCCAGGCCGAACCCCCCGTTTTCTACGTCGGCATTAAGCGCGGCCTTGTAGACGGCATCGTCGTCATAGCCGGGTGCGTAGAAGATCTCGCTGTCAGTGATGCCGACCTCCCTGATCAGGTCCTTTTTTAACCCCAGGAAAACCTGGAAGCAAGAAAGGCTGACGCTGAACCCGTCCAGCCGGGCCAAATAATCCTTCAGGTATTCTTTCTCGTCCGTCATTTTGTGGAATGTGTCATAAGCGTTGGCGTTCGAGACGACGACCTTTGCCTCAAATTCCTTCCCGTCGGCTGTCTTGACGCCGCAGGCGGCATGCTCTTTGACCAGGATATTTTCCACGCGCGCCCCCAACAAGACTTTTCCTCCGCGCTCTTCGATGAACTTGACTAGGGCATTGCTGATTTTCTGGGACTTGCCGATCGGGTAATATCCGCCCCCTTCGAGATACCCCAGGAGGGGCATGCCGTAATAAATGCTGGCGAGCTTGGACGGCGGCAGTCCGAAGTAACCCCACAAAGACGAGACAATGGCCTTCAATTTGGGGTCCTTGATGTAGCCGTCCTGGAATGTTCCCCAAGTGCTCGTGACGCTTTTGAAGAGATGAGGATATTCTTGGGGAAACTTCGACATGTCGACGTTTCCGCCAGCGCCCGAATATTTATTGAGATCCGCAACCAATCCCCGTATGGCGGTAAACAGGTTTTGGATGCCCTCCTTTTCTTGGGGAAAGCATCCCGTTAGAATCTTGATATAGCCGTCGAGGTCTCTTGGCGGCACTCGGATGTCATAGTCGGGAAAAATGGCTCGGTAGAGGACCTTGTGAGGCACGAATTCGATATCTCTTATCTCCGGAAACCCGGGAATAAGGTTGTGGATGCCGTCGCGCTCTCCGACCGAGGTCGAATGCAGCGACACGTCGAACTCAAAACCTCCGGGGCGTTTGAATGTCGTGGCATATCCGCCGGGAATACGATGCTGCTCCAGGAGGAGCGGCTTGAAGCCCTGGCGGGCGAAGGCGGCGGCGCAGCTCAACCCGCCCAGCCCGGCGCCGATGATGACGGCATCCCACTGGTCCTTTGCCGGCGATGACTGCTCGCCCCTTGGAAACGAATCCCAGTCAAGGGCCAGGGCGGGGATCCCCGCCAGCATCGCTTTTAAAAAATCCCTTCGAATGATCTTTTTTTTGGGCATCGCTGTCTCCTTCTTGCTCTGCATTTCGGTCATTACTATAAGAAATTAAAGCCGCAATAGCAATCTCAATATTCTTATTGATTGCATCT
>CAZOKP010000117.1:5500-6849 GCA_964580435.1 uncultured Eubacteriales bacterium | reverse complement strand
GGAACATCTCTGCGGCTTGACAAAAGCGGGAGATATTTAAGAATATTTGACAATGGAGCCGGCAAAAACAATGATCAACGCCATAAATATTGAAAAATACGAAAAATCCATCGAAGAGGCGTTAGCCGCTCTGTCCAAGCAAAGGATCATCCCTCGAATCTGGAAGAAGGATTGGACCGTCTGGGGGGATGACCCTCAGGAAATCGCCAGCCGGCTGGGTTGGCTCACTTCGCCCCAAGAGATGGAGCAGGGTCTTGCGGGCATAGGCCGGTTCGTCCAAGTCTGTCGCTCCAAAGGCTTCACTCGTGCTCTCCTTCTCGGCATGGGGGGATCGAGCCTGGCGCCGCTGGTGCTGGGGGCTGTATTCAAAGCTGCCCCGGGAAACCTCGACCTCGACATCCTGGATTCGACGGACCCGGCCGCAGTCCTGCACTTCCAGAAAAAACTGAACCCTGGAAAAACTCTCTTCATCGTTTCGTCCAAATCCGGAACAACAGCCGAGACCACCTCTTTCTTCAAATTCTTCTGGAATCGCGCCGCCGCTTCCTTGGGAGAGGAAAGCGCAGGAGCGCATTTCGCGGCGATCACCGACCCGGGGACACCGCTCGAAGATGTGGCCAGGCGTCTTCGGTTCGCCTTCGTCTTCATCGGCAACCCAGATATCGGCGGCCGTTTCTCGGCCCTCTCTCCCTTCGGTCTCGTGCCCGCCGCCCTCAAGGGCATCCCAATTCACGAGATCCTTCGCCTGGCCAACGATATGGCCGCCCTCTGCCGGACGGAAACCGACCTCAAGCACAACCCGGGAGCATACCTTGGGACGATCTTAGGCATCCTGAATCAGAAGGGCCTTGACAAAGTGACTTTTCTGCTCTCAGCGCGGCTTGAAAGCCTCGGCCTCTGGCTGGAACAGCTCCTGGCTGAAAGCACAGGGAAGAAAGGCCGGGGGATACTGCCCGTGGAAGGAGAACCTATCGGCCCGGCCAAGGTCTATGGTCGTGACCGTCTCTTCGTTTATCTCAAGGAAAAAGGCGACCACGCCAAGGACGCTGCCATCGCCCGGCTCGAGCGTGCCGGATTCCCCGTGCTTTCCCTGACATTCCCCGGTCTTCATCATATCGGAAGCCAATTCTTCCTCTGGGAATTTGCCACGGCTGTGGTAGGATTTTTCCTCGGAATCAATCCTTTTGACCAGCCCAACGTGGAATCAGCCAAAAAGAAAACTCGCGAAATCCTGGAAATATACTGCCGGCAAGGTGTTTTCCCGCGCGAAAACCCTGCCTTCGAAACCGAAGGAGTTTCCCTGTTCTCGGATATCCAAGCATCATCTTTGGGAAGCTGCCTACAAAGTT
>CAZOKP010000117.1:0-5400 GCA_964580435.1 uncultured Eubacteriales bacterium | reverse complement strand
AAGATGCGCCTATTCCCGATGAGCCGGGCTCGCCCCGATCGACGTTCTCCTTCGGAGTGCTCAAAGCCGCCCAAGCCCAAGGAGATTTTGAGACTTTGAAGTCATCGGGCCGCCGGATCATCCGTCTGCATTTGCAGAAAGACGTGGGAGCCGGGCTCGAAAAAGCCATTCAGCTTTTCCGGTAGACTTGGTCGATCGCCCAAAGGAGGGACGATGACCTCGAAGGAAAGAGTCCTTGCGAGCCTTAACCACCGCGAGCCCGATGCGGTCCCCGTGGATTTCGGGTCAACTGCCGTCACGGGAATCCACATAGCCGCTGTGGCCAAGCTGCGCGATTACTACGGCCTGGAGCGGCGGCCGGTCAAAGTTTATGAGCCCTACCAGATGCTCGGTCTTATCGAGGACGACCTCAAAGAAATCATAAGAATCGACGTCGAGGGAATCCCTGCCCCGGAAACCCTGTTCGGGTTTCGCAACGAAAATTGGAAGCCCTGGAAGCTGGACAGCGGCCTTGAGGTCCTCGTTTCCGAGCATTTCCAGACTACCAAAGACAAAAACGGTGATACGCTTATTTACCCAAAAGGAGATCTCTCCGCCCCGCCCAGCGGACGGATGCCCAGGGACGGCTTTTTTTTTGATACGATCGTACGGCAGGAGCCCATTGATGAAACCCAGCTGAACCCCGAGGACAACCTGGAAGAGTTCGGCCCCGTTTCGAAGACGGGCCTTGAGTATTTCGCCACCGAAGCCAAGCGCGCCTCTGCCACCGGGAGGGCCGTCATGGCCACGTTCGGAGGAACCGCTTTTGGCGACATCGCCCTGGTTCCCGCGCCCTTCCTCAAGCACCCCAAGGGGATCCGGGATATCGAGGAATGGTATATTTCGACCGTCACCCGCCAGGGCTATATCCAGCGCGTTTTTGAAAAGCAGACGGACATCGCCCTTGGCAACCTGGAAAAGATCGTCCGTGTCGTCGGAGACGAGGTCAACGCCGTTTTCATCTGCGGGACGGATTTCGGCGCCCAGCAGTCTCAGTTTTGTTCCGCCGAGACCTTTCGGCGCCTCTATTTCCCTTACTATAAGAAAATCAACAACTGGGTTCACCGCCACACCCGCTGGAAAACATTCAAACACTCCTGCGGTGCCGTCGAGCCTCTTATCGAGGCCATGATCGAATGCGGGTTTGATATCCTCAACCCCGTCCAGTGCTCGGCAAAAGGAATGGACCCTCTCCGGCTCAAAAAGAAGTTTGGCGACCGGATCGTTTTCTGGGGCGGAGGCGTGGACACGCAATCCACGTTTGCTTTCGGAACGCCCCGCGAAGTCCGCGAGCAGGTTCTCCAAAGGTGCGAAATATTCTCGCCCGGCGGCGGTTTCGTCTTCAATGCGGTGCACAATATTCAAGCCAACACGCCCCTTGAGAATATCGTCGCCATGATCGAGGCCGTCAAGGAATTCAACGGAAAAAAATAGACGGGGACACACCGCGCTACCCCTCTATTCTTCGATAAGGAATTGGTGAAGAAAAGGAGGCGCTTATGAAAACACGGGGAGGCGGGGCCTTTCTGTTGCTTTTTCTTGCCGTTCTATTGACCTCCTGCCAGGACTCACGAAAAGGTCTCATTATCGTCCGGCCCGAGCAGGCTTCGCCGCTGGAGAAATTGGCTGCTAAAGAGATCCGCCGTTATCTTTATTTACGCACGGGCAGACTTTTCTCCATTTTGCCAAAGACAGACCTAGCGGGCCTGGGCAAGCCGGCGGTCGTTGTCTGCCAAAAGGAGCATTTCCTCGACGCCAGTCTGGGGAGTAAAGAACTCAGGCAAAAAGTGGCAGCCTTGGGAACCCAAGAATATGTGCTCCAAACTCTCGGCCACCGTGGGAAACAGACCTGGCTCATTGTCGGAGGGGATGGACCCGGGACTCTCTACGGAGCCTATCGCTTGGCTGAAAAAATGGGCGTCCGCTTTTTCCTCCACGGAGATGTCGTCCCCGACCTTCAGGTCGATATCGAGCTTCCCGTAATCGAAGAACAAGGAAAGCCCCTCTTCCGGCTGCGGGGAATCCACCCCTTCCACGATTTTCCCGAGGGACCCGACTGGTGGAATGCCGACGAATACAAGGCCGTCCTGGCCCAGCTCCCTAAATTGAGGATGAATTTCTTCGCCCTCCATACCTATCCGGAGGGCCATCCGAATGCCGAGCCGACGGTCTGGACCGGGCTCCCCGGGGACAGCGAAAAAGACGGGACCGTGCGCTCGAGCTATCCCTCGAGCTACCAAAACACACTGCGGGGGAACTGGGGCTATGAGCCGACTCAGACCAGCGACTATCATTTCGGCACCTCCGAGCTTTTTGAGAGCGACGAGTACGGAGCTGAGGTCATGGAGGGAATGATTCCCGAGCCCAAAACCATGGAGGATTCTAACGCGCTGTTCAACCGGACCGGAGCGCTTTTGCAGGATGCCTTTGAATTCGGCCGCGCCCTGGGCATCAAAACCTGCGTGGGCACAGAGATACCCCTGACCATTCCCGAATGGGTCAAAAAGCGTCTTCGGGAACAGGGGAAAAATCCTCAGGATGCCGCCACTGTCAAAGAGCTTTATAAGGGTTTATTTTCCCGGATCAAACAGGCCTACCCCCTGGATTATTACTGGCTGTGGACAGACGAAACCTGGACCTGGAGCGATGCCCGCGAGGATCAGGTTAAAGCCGTTGTTGACGACCTAAAGACGGCACTGGAGGCCGCCGCAGAAGTCCAAGCTCCATTTGAAATGGCGACGTGCGGCTGGGTCCTCGGGCCCCCAAGTGACCGGACGCTCTTCGACCGGCTGTTGCCCAAAAGCGTCGCCATAAGCTGCATCAACCGGGAGGTCGGCAAAGCTCCCGTTGACCCCACCTTTGGCCGGATCAGCGGCAGGTCCAAGTGGGTTATCCCCTGGCTTGAAGACGACCCGGCGCTGACGTCACCACAGCTTTGGGCGGGACGGATGCGGAGGGATGCTGTTGATGCGGTTAACTACGGCTGCGACGGGCTTCTCGGCATCCACTGGCGGACCCGGATCCTTGCGCCCAACATATTGGCTCTGGCCTGGGCCGCCTGGGATCAGGGTGGCTGGGCGGGGTCAGCGGCTGCCTCCGGAGAGGTGGAGGGTCCCAGCAGCGGCGTTTATATCGCCTATCCCGGGCGGATTGTTGCGGGAACGATCGAACAGCCGGTCTATCGCGACAGCAGGGACAGGGTCTTCGGTTATCATCTGCTCATCCCCAACGGTGTCTACGATGTGACCCTGCAATTTTGCGAAGGCGAGATCAAGGAAAAGGGACGCCGGGTTTTTGATATCTCCCTTCAAGGCCAAAAGGTTCTCGATAAATTGGATATTTTTGCCCGAGCCGGCGCCCTCAAGGTTCTGGACATCCGCTTCAAGAATATCATCGTCGAAAACGGCCGCCTGAGTATCGATTTTGCCGACCGCATCCATTACCCCTGTATTGCCGGAATCACGATTCAGGGAAAAAACGTCATTAGGAAAATAAATTGCGGCGGCCCCGCATTCAAGGACTATGAATCGGACTGGCCGGAGACGCCCCGATTTCTTGCCACGCTCGATTTTTATCAAGACTGGGCCGCAGCCCAGTTCGGGCCAGAGGCGGGCGCGGCTGTCGCTCCTATTTTTGCGCGCATCGACGGTAGACTCCCCCAGCCCTCGGCCTGGATAGGAGGGCCGGGAGGGATAGGGCCGGACACGCGGCCGTGGGAAACCGTCGAAAAAGAATATCAGTTCGTGGAGGAGATGGCCTCCATCAACCCGAGGATCAAAGGCAAGGGAAACGAGGAAAGGTTCGCCTACTGGCTGGCGAACTTCTCCTATATGCGCGAGGTCTCCCGGCTCGAATGTCTCTGGGGCGAGTACAATACCTCCCTAGAAAACATCAAGGCAGAGGCCGATGAGAAGTCCAGGGCGTCCATGGCCCGAGAGGTCCTGCTTCCGCTCCGCAAGCGCATGGTGGATGTTCTGAAAGCCGTCTACGGCTTTCTGCTTGCCACAGTCAGCACCACCGGTGAGATGGGAACTGTGGCCAACTGGGAGCAGCATCTCCTGCCGGGCTTGCTGAAAAGGCCGGGCGAAGAGTTGGAAAAGATTCTCCAAAGTGAACTCCCTGCCGAAGCGCAGCTCCCCAAGACTTATGACGGCCCGGCACGCGTCATCATCCCGGCGGCCCGGACACTGCTCCGAGCGGGCGAGCCGCTTCATCTCAAAGTGATGATTCTCAGCAGAGAACAGCCGGAAGAGGCAGCGCTGTTCTGGAGGGAAATGGGTCGAGGAGAATATCGAGCGGTCCCCCTTCAGAGACTGACCCGGGGAGTTTACCAAGTCTTTTGCCCCGGCAGCGGGAAAGACCTCGAGTATTATGTCAGAATCAAGATAAGCAGCGGAGATGTGTTTTTCCCGGCGACCGCGCCTCGCTTAAGCCAAACGGCCGTCAGGATAGAATGAATTTAATGGCCTTCAATAGAGCCCGGCGAAAATCAGGTCCGCATGAAAGAGCTCGCGAGTTTTCCTGCGGACTTTGACATCGACCGTTTCTTTGACGGTGATATAAAACCAGAATTTATTGAATAGCGACAGCTTCTGGATGTAATAACGGGCAAAATCGGTCTCCGCATCGACAAGGATTTCCCCGACGGCCTTACCCTTATCATCGGCAATGGCGATCGCATCACCCTCTTTGCCGTCAGCGCTCTTGAACTTGGTCAAGGCGCCATAAATTTTTATTTTGCCCTTGCCTTCCCACTCCTGGCTCTTGTCGGCGGAGGTGATGTTCAACGTCGGGAATCCCTGCCGGTCTCGCACCGAGAGGTGGTCTTTTAAAACCACCTCCTCCGTCCTGGTGAAAACATTCCGATACTGTCCCGCTTCCTTGATATCGATGCTCTCGGCCACGAAAACCGAGGGATCTTCCTTGAGGAGCGAGCCCTTGACTTTGATCTCTTTTCCAGCCAGGACACTGGCATCCCGGCCTTCGATCGTTCCCTGAATATAGATATCAAAGCCTTTGGCTGCTGGCAGATAAAAGTAGTTGCCCAACCCGACCTTCACGACCCCCTCGTATTCATTCACGCCGCCGGCAGGAACAACTTCCTGCCCCTGGGCTGAGGATCGTGCGGCTTCCCCAGGAGAGGCCATTCCTGCGACCGCCATAGTAAGAACAAGCAAACTGAGAAGGGTAAACCGGAATATCATCTGGGATTTGCTCCGGACTTCCATCCGAGGTCCTTTTTGAAGAGTCATTGCTCATACCTCCAAACTTTAATCAGACAACAGGGCCAGTAAATTGCCGTAAGAATGAAAATATTTTATACCACCGAAAAAAACAAAAGTAAAGAGAAAATTGTCCTGC
>CAZOKP010000116.1:0-6851 GCA_964580435.1 uncultured Eubacteriales bacterium | reverse complement strand
TCCCCCTATTTGTCGTTGGGGTCCGCTTTTTTCTGTCGCTGTAGAAACTAGGGAAATTACAGCTACTCCGCTCGAAAAAGTCGATTGGGACCCACGACCGCTGCCTTGACATTTCGGGCCGTCGGACATACATTAGCTCAAAATGCGAATCGGGTTTGACCTGCGTCCCTTTCTCCGCGAAGAGACGGGCGTGGGGATGTATCTTAAGAACCTTCTTTTTCACCTCGCTCTCATCGACAAGACGAACGAGTATTTTCTTTTTTCTGCCTCCTGGAAGGACCGATTTCCGGCTCAGAAGATCCCCGTCTTCGCCAAAATGAAATTTCGCGATGCTCGCGTCCCGGTCAAGGCGCTCAACTTTTTTTGGTATGAGGCACGCCGACCGCGGCTCGATTTTTTTTTCAGGTCCGCACTTGACCTGACCCATTCCGCGACTCCCCTTATCCTTCCGACCGGAGGAAAGAAGATCGTCACCGTGCACGACCTTTTCTTCATGGATTCTCCCGCCTTAGCCGGGAAGGAGGCGGGGAAAGTTTTTTTGCGCCGCGCTCGAAGCGCATGGCGGCAGGCGGACGGAATCATCACTTTTTCCTCTTTTATCAAGAACGAGCTTGTCTCCCGGTTTGACCTCAGAGAGGAGAAAATCAGAGTCATTTCCCATGGCCTCGACCGGAAATTCTTAGAAGAGATTCCCTCGGCCGAGCTCGAGGAGGCAAAAAGACGATATGATCTTCCGTCGGCCTTTCTGCTGTTTGTCGGCGCCCAGGAGCCCAGGAAAAACCTCTCCCGGCTGCTCGATGCCCTGAAGATCGTCCATCTCCGGGGTCACAAGATTGCCCTGGTTCTCGTCGGGCCGTCGGGCCAGGACTCGGCCGAGCTGCTTGTCCGCGCCGGGAAACTCGGGCTGACGTCCTCAATACGAGTCACAGGATATCTTCCTGAGGAGGACGTCAGGCGCATCTATCGCCTGGCCACGCTCTTCGTCTTTCCGTCCCTCTATGAGGGATTCGGCCTGCCCCTCCTCGAAGCCATGGCCAGCGGTGTTCCCGTGGCCGCTTCTCTGACTTCTGCAATTCCTGAGGTTGCGAACGACGCGGCGTTGTATTTCCGGCCGGAGGACCCCGAGAGCATGGCCGAAAAAATCTTCTTTCTCCTGGAGAGCAATCAGGCCAGGGAAGAGCTTATCGCTAAGGGGAGGAAAAGGGCCGCAGATTTCAGATGGGAGAAGGCGGCCTCCGAGACACTTGAGTTCTATCTCACTTTTCTGAAAAAATGAAGCGACGCTATCTCGCAAGTGAAAAACGATGAGAATCGCCGTTGATGGATACGAGCTCGGCCAGGATGCCGGGGGAGTAGGCCGGGTCATTGACAATATTTTAATTCCTTTGTTCGACCTTCTTCCTGAGGACGAGTTTCTCATCTATACCAAAGAGAACATCGGGAGGTATTCCCGGCCGCGCGTCAGCGAGCGCGTCCTCCCTTCACCAGGCGGGTATCTGCGCTGGCAGAACGGCCCCTTCAGGAGAGCTCTAAAAAAGGCAAAGCCCGACCTCTTCGTTGCTACAAACTATATCCTGCCCTTCATCAATCCGTGGAAATCCGTCTTAATCGAGCATGATATCTCGGCCGTGTCTCATCCCGAATGGTATCCGCGGAAATACGCCATTACGCGCAGGTTCCTCATCAATAGAAGCCTGCAAAAGGCGATCTTGATTGTCGTCCCCTCGGAGTTCACCAGGAGCGAAATCCTGGCTTTTTTCAACATAAAACCGGAGAAAATTAAGGTGCTCGGCTGGGGAATTGAAGAGAAGTTCCGCAGGGCGCCGGAAGAAAAAATCATTGCCTGGAAGCAAAAAAAGGGCCTGTCCGGGAAAAAGGTGATCGGCTTCTTGGGCTCTATCTTTAAAAGGCGCCATATCCCATGTCTTGTCCGGGCCGTCGGCCTTCTGCGTGGCATATTTCCGGAGACGATGCTTTACCTCGTGGGAAAAGACTTGACCGGGTCGAGGCCGGGGGAGATGGCCGAGATTCTGGGCCAGGAATGGATAAGATGGGAGGAGACGCTTCCTGAAGAGGACCTCCCTCTCTTCTATTCCGGGCTGGATGCTTTTGCCTATCTTTCTGAATATGAAGGGTTTGGCTTCCCGCCGCTCGAAGCTTTAGCCTGTAGAACACCGGTCGTCTTAATGAGGGGCTCCTCTTTGGAAGAGGTCTTTGGCGATGTGGCTGTTATGGTCGGGATTCCCGATGAACGAAAGGTCATGGAAGCTCTGCAGGCTGTCCTCACTGATGAGAAAATGTGTCTGCGACTCTTGAACCGGTTCGAGCAAAAAAGGGGTCAATTTTCCTGGCAGAGGGCAGCGCGCGAGCTTGCCTTTCTTCTCGAGGGCAGGAAACCGACATGAAACCCGAGCTGACGGTCATCCTGGTCAATTTCAATGATCGAGCGCACCTTGGAGATTGTCTTTCCTCGGTCGAAAAGGGAGCGAGCAGGCTGGCCGCCGAAGTCATTTTGGTGGACAATCATTCTCAGGATGGGAGCCCGGACCTTGTCCGGACGGCCTTCCCCTGGGTTAAGCTCATCCAGAATGAGGAAAATTTAGGCTACGCTAGGGCCAACAATATTGGGATAAAAGCGAGCAGCGGTGAATTCATCCTCTTTCTGAATACGGATACCGTCGTTCCTCCTGAGGCCCTGCCTGCACTCGTGGCCGAGCTCGGAGCCCGGCCTCAGGTCGGAGCGGTCGGCCCGGCACTTGTTCATAAGAGTGGGCGCTATCAGGTTTCTTTCGGAGGGAGAAGGAACTTTTTCTCTGAAATCTGGCAGAAACTTTTTCTTAATCCCTATTATAAAAGCGTTTTAGGGCGCTCTTTGAAACCGAGGGACGTGCGCTGGGTAAGCGGAGCCTGCCTTCTCGCCAGGCGGACGGCGGTGGAAGAGGTCGGCTTTTTCGATGAGCATTTTTTCCTTTATTTTGAGGATATCGACCTGTGCCTGCGAATGAGGGAAAAGGGCTGGAAGGTCGTCTTTTTTCCCGGTATAAGGATTGCCCACACGGGCGCTGCCACCACTTCCAGCCTGAAGTTTCAAACCCGCCTGGAGTACCGGAGAAGCCAGGTCTATTTCTATCGCAAGCATAACTCTCGAGCGTCGGCGATTTTCCTGAGCATATTCTTGCGTTTGAACTTTGCCCTTGCTGTTCTTTTTAAGGCCCTTACGGCTGAAAAAAAAGAACTGCTCCGGTCGCAGAAGATGCGGATCTTTGGGAACGAGAATAAACGATAGTGAATCGATGGAAAAAATAAGAATTTGCCAGATGATTGACCGGCCGTCGCTCGGCGGAGGCCAGACGGCACTCCTCCTGCTGGCTGAAAACCTAGACCCTCAGCGTTTTGAGGTCTTTGTTTGCTCTGCGGGTAATGGCCCTCTTGTGGATGAAGTCAGGAGCCGCGGATTGAGCCATGTTCCGGTTCCGCTGCCCAAGACATTGAGCCTCCGCTCCATCAAGCAGGTCGCTGCCGCCTTGAAGAAAAACAAAATTCAGATCCTTCATACTCACGGAGGAATCGCCGGGCTTTACGGCCGCTGGGCGGCCCGCCGATGCCGGACGCCTGTCATCGTCCACACCCTCCATGGGATTCACTACCTCCATTACCGGAATCCCCTGCTGAGGCGTCTTTATATCCTTCAGGAGAGAATATTGTCTCGCTTTAGCGATGGCCTGATCCTTGTTTCTCAGGCCGATTTGAGTCGGGCAAGAAAGCATCGGCTCGCTCCGGAAGATAAAATGTTTATTATCCCCAACGGCATCGACTTGAAGCTCGAAAAAAACGCCGAAGACAGCCTAAGAAAGAGGCGTGAATTTGGCTTGGAGCCTGACCAGCCGGTCATCGGGACGGTGGCGCGGCTTCACCGCCAGAAGGGCATTTTTTATCTGGTCGAAGCTGCCGGGCAGGTATTCAGCGCTTTTCCCGGCTCCAAGATCGTCGTGGTCGGAGAAGGGCCGCTCGGCCCAAAGCTGAGGAAAATGACCCTGAGAGCAGGTCTCGAAGGCAGGCTCCTTTTCCTGGGCGCGAGGAAAGATGCCGCTTCTCTTATCCCGCTTTTTGATGTTTTTGTCCTTCCTTCTCTCTGGGAAGGGTTGCCTTTTGTCCTGGTGGAGGCCGCCGCCCTTGGAAAGCCGATCATCGCCACTGCCGTGGACGGCATTACCGAAATCATTGAAGACGGGAAGACGGGCGTTCTCGTCCCGTCCAAAGACCCGCAGGCCCTGGCTGATGCCATCATCTCCTTGCTTCGGGATAAGGACAGAGCCAGACGTCTGGCCGAGAGGGCGAGAGCCGTGATCCCGCCGCGTTTTCCCCTTCGCCGGATGGTCGAGCAAACTCAGAACCTCTACCTTGAGCTGTACGGGCGAAAATTTTTATGAGTCTTTCCACACCCCCGAGTCTTCATTGACAATTCCGCAGCCGGTTTTTATAATCATCGCCGATGGATAAGGTCAAAGTCGCCCTTGTTCATGACTGGCTGACCGGCCAGCGTGGGGGCGAAAAGGTCCTGGAGGTTCTCGCTGAGATTTTTCCCGAGGCACCGATCTTTACGCTTTTTCACTTCAAAGGAAGCCAGGCAGAGGTCCTAGAAGAAAGGGACATCCGGACGAGTTTTCTCCAGAAATTCCCGTTCCTCGAAAAAAAATACCGGTTCTATCTGCCTTTTTTTCCCTTGGCGGCCGAGCTCTTTGACCTCAGTGAATACGACCTCGTCATCTCGAGCTCCCATTGTGTGGCCAAGGGAGTCATTCCCCAACCCGAAGCCCTTCACATCAGCTACATTCACTCTCCGGTGAGATATGCCTGGAATCAATATTTCACTTATTTTTCTCCCGAGCGGCTCTCATTCCCTTCCAGGTTTCTTATTCCTCCTGTCATTCACCGGCTGAGGGTTTGGGATGTTTCGTCATCGGCCCGCGTCGATCATTTTGTGGCCAATTCCGCCAATGTCGCTCGGCGGATCAAGAGATACTACCGGCGGGACGCTGATGTCATCCATCCTCCTGTTGACACCGTTTTCTTTGGCCCGGCAGCACAAGAGCCGGCCAGGGAATATTATCTCGTTGTTTCTGCGCTCGTCCCCTATAAAAGGATTGACCTGGCCGTCGAGGCGTTTAACCTTCGGGGCTGGCTCTTGAAAGTCGTGGGCACCGGGCCGGAATATCGACGACTCAAAAAGACGGCCAAGCCGAATATCGAGTTTCTCGGGTCCGTGTCGGCCGACCGTCTTCGCTCCCTCTACCAGGGGGCCAGGGCGTTTCTTCTTCCTGGAGAGGAGGATTTCGGGATTTCGGCTTTAGAGGCCCAGGCCTGCGGGACGCCAGTCATTGCTTTCGGCCGCGGCGGCGCCAGAGAAACCGTCCTTCCCGGCGAAACGGGGATTTTCTTCTCGCCACTTTCGCTGGCGGGCCTCGCGAGCGCCCTTGACAATTTCCAGGGCCTGGAATTTAATAAAGCCAAAATACGGTCCCAGGCGATGAAATTTTCCCGCGCCGCCTTCAAGGAGAAGATGACTTCCTATCTCGAGAAAAAATGGGCTGAATTTAAAGGCCAATTGTGATCCCAAAAAAACGATTCGGACTCATCGGACTGTTTGTCCTCAGTGATATCGTGGGTATTCTGGTTTCCTATTTTTACTCTTATCTCTTTCGCTTTTATGCTTACATCATACCTGTTGACCCGAACAAGGGAATTCCTCCGCTTCAAGATTATATCTTTGTCTTCCCCCTCTTCTTGGCCGTTCATCTCCTGATCTTCTATCTTCAGGGATTCTATAGGACCCGGCTGAAGCGGACGAAAATCGATGACTTTTTAGCCATCAGCCTGAACGCCGTCCTGACCATCCTGGCCGTTTTTGCCGTCATGAGCTATCTTTATAGCTACAGCCAGGGTCCGAGGCCGCTTTTTCGCGTGACCCTGAAGATCTCCCACGGCTTCCTGTTCGTCTATTTCGTAGTCGTCATTTTCATGATTTCTTTCCTCCGCAACCAGATCTACTTTTTCATGAAAAGACGATATGCCAAAGGCCTCAACCTGCAGAATGTCCTGATTGTCGGAGCGGGAGAAATGGGCAAAGCCGTAGCCCAGAAGATTCGCCAGTATAAAGACCTGGGGTTTGTGCTCAGGGGTTTCTTGGACGACGAGAAAGCAGTCGGGGAGAAGATAGAAGTCGACGGCGGTGTGGACGTTTTGGGCCGCATCGATGACCTCGGCGCGATCCTTGAAAAAAGCGAGATCAGTGAGGTGTTTGTCGCTTTGGATTTGAGCAATTATGCCAAGATTTTGGAAACGATCAAGGTGGCCAACAAGTTCGTCGTCAACATCAGGCTCATACCCGACATTTTCCAGCTCCTCACCCTGAAAGCCAATATCCAGGACTTGGACGGTTTCCCCGTAATCTCGATCGATGATGTCTCTCTGAAGGGTCTCAAGAGCGTCATCAAGAGAGGCGTGGATCTCATCGTTTCTGCTCTGGGCTTGGTTCTTTTTTCGCCCCTCATCCTGGTCTTTTCTGTCTTGATCAAGCTGACCTCCAAAGGCCCGGTCTTCTATCACCAGGAAAGGATGGGACTGGACGGGAGGCGGTTCGCCATGATCAAGTTCAGGACGATGGTTTGCGACGCCGAAAAAGAAACAGGTCCTGTGTTTGCCGCGCCTGATGATCCCCGGGTGACGAGCGTCGGCCGGTTCATGAGAAAGTTCAGCATCGACGAGATTCCTCAGCTCGTCAACGTCTTAAAAGGAGAAATGAGCCTGATCGGGCCTCGACCCGAAAGGCCTTCCTTCGTCAGGGATTTCGC
>CAZOKP010000115.1:0-6950 GCA_964580435.1 uncultured Eubacteriales bacterium | reverse complement strand
AAATACGCCCAGAAGCATTTCTCGGTGTAGTCATTTTCTTCTCTCCTTACCGTGCCTTTATACCATATTTTGCCCTTTTAGAGAATATTATGAGCTCATAACCGCCGGATGTTCATCCCGCCGCTGACTTCGAGGATGAGCCCGGTCGAATAGGAGAAATATCCCTTGGCCAGAGCCGCCACGGCTTTCCCCACATCCTCGGGGAACCCCCATCTCTTTTGCGGCACTAACCCCTCGGCGATGAGCTTGTCGTACTTTTCCTTGACGGGCGCGGTCATATCTGTCTCGATAATGCCGGGACGGATCTCGTAGACGTTGATCCCGTATTCTGAGAGGCGGTCGGCAAAGAGTGCGGCCGCCTGGCTTAGGCCAGCTTTAGAGATGCAGTATTCGGCCCTGAAAGGGGAAGAGACTGAAGCGGAGATCGAAGAAATGAAGATGATGCTGGGCTTCGGCTCGGGACTCTTTTTAACCTGGAGGATCATTTGCCTGGCGACCTGCTGAGTGAGAAAAAAAGTGCCCCTCGCGTTTATTCCCCAGACTCTGTCGAAACTCTCGGGTGTAGTTTCCAGGATGTCCAGACGGACAAGCGGAGCAACTCCGGCATTATTGACCAGGAGGTCTAGCCGGCCGAACTTCCCGAGGACCTCGTCAAGCATCTTTTTGTGGTCATCCAGAACGGCGATGTCGCCCTGGACGGGAAAGAACTCAGCGCCCAATGCCTCGGCACATTCTTTAACCTCGAAAACCCCGGTTTTCTTGTTCTGCGGGTCGAAAGCGACATCGTTCCCGGCGATGTCAAAACCGCCGCTGGCGAGCTCTAGGGAGATTCCCCGGCCGATACCGCGGCCGGCTCCGGTGATAAATGCCACAGGTTTTTTGCTCATCCTTCATCCTCCTCGCGGATGACCCGGCCCTCTCTGTAATCGTTCCAGACATTCTCAAACCAGGTTTCTTCCCTGGGGATGGGCCGGATGTCCACCCACTTCTTGACCACCTTGCCCCTCTCATCAAGGGATATTTCCAGGATTTTTTGATCCACGAACGCCTGCGGCGGATTGAGAGAAAAATGCCACCTCTCACCCATTCCCGGGCAGGGCTCTGTGCCGTTTGAGTCAAGAACCATATACGAGCCTCTGCTTTTTCCGCCCTTATCCAGGTATTCTCTGACGGCTTCTAGATAGAGCGCATGGGTCAGGCTGAGGTCTAGGATCTTGAAAGCCGCGGGGAGCTCCCTCGATGGGCCAACTCTCATTTCCGAATCCAACCTCGCATAAAGGGCCCATGCCCCCTCGACGGCCTCCTCCACTTTCTCAGCGCTCCGAATTGCCGCTCCATAGGACGAGATCCTTTTCTGGATTTCCTGTCGCGCCTGCTCGATGAAGGCGAGGTTTTCCGTTTTTCTGTCCAGCATTTTTTCAGCAAGAGCGAGTTTGTCCTTGACCTGTGCGCCGGCAGACAAAAGGAAGGCCTTGAGCGATGGAGGCTTGCGATTGTATCTCCGGGCGATGAAGAGCGCGGCCCTCAGGCTCCCCACCTGCCCGGAATTGAGGGCTGACCCTCCCGGACGCCTGATGCCATGGCTGCCGTTCACTTCTCCCACAGGGAAGAGATGTTTGATATTGGATTCCCACCAGATATTCCCCTTGAAGCCCCCGTTATTGTGCTGGGCGCAGAGGCTGATCTCGAGGGGATCCCGGGAGAGATCGATGCTATGCTTCTTGTAGATAGCGACAGCTGGCGGATTCATTTTGGCGAGCCTTTGAACGGGCGTGGCCAGCAAGGCGGCTGATTTCTCAAGATAGCTCGAAGCTTCCCGGCTGAGGAGGTTGAAGCTGAATTCCTCGAGCTTCCCTCCGCCGCTCGGATTCCTGGTAAAATCCAGGAAGGCCCGCCTTCTTTTAACCATGGTTTCGTTATAGACGGCGAGGTCGATAACCGAGGAGCCGTAGTTGAGAATCTTTCCCGGGTCGAACGGCCACTCGTAGCCCTTGAGAAAAATAGCTGTGCTGAGGTTTCCCATATCGGGAAAATAATCCATCAAGAATTCGCGCTCGTCCCGGCCCTGCTGGTTTGTCGAGAAATAGCGGGGAATAACCTGCTGATATGCTCCGGAAAGATTCCAGCGGAATTTCGTTGAGGCCAGCCCGAATTGGGATTCGGTGAGATTTTGTCCCACCGCGCCGACCCGGAAGGCCAGGCCGTGGGAGCCAACCTGGCTTTCGGGATAAACCGAATCTTTAAAAATTCCGGCAGGGCCGCCCGTTCCAAGGATGATATTCACGGCGTTGAAAAGGACGAAGCCGTGGCTGGGCTTTCCGAGATTCTTTTTGTCGAAAGCAATAGCCCCGATCGTCCTTTTTTTGCCTCCCTGGCCTTCGGAAAGGAGGGCAATAACCTCATGCCTGTTCAAAACGGGTATGCCCCTTTTTCTGACTTCCCGAGCCAACGCCTCGAACATCAAGCGCGAGGTCAGGGGGCCTGCGGAGGTGGCCCGCCCGCGGGGATCGTGGTCAGTTTTGTAGCCGGGATAAGCTCCATACCTATCGTGAGGAAACGGCACGCCCAGGTCGACCAGGTGAAAAAATGCCGGCAGGGAATTCTGGGCCTCGACGAGCGCAATATCCCCGTGCATCGAGCCGCCCGAGAAAAGATCCTCAGCCATCTGGAAGGCAGAGTCAGGGAGTTCACCCGCAAGGGAAAGCTTGTAATACGTTTGTTTATCCGAGCCGGCGTTTCGGGATGTCCCGCCGCCCCAATTGTCGGTCGCGATGGCGATATTGCTTACACCCTGCTCGTGCAGCCTGATTGCAGCGTTGAGCGCCGCCGCGCCGCTCCCGATGACGAGCGTATTGAGGGAGTAGACCGGAAGTTGAATGCCGCCGAACCCGGCTTCATTTGTTTTCATGTCCTGGAGCAATCTCCCTAAGAGTTTTTCCAGACCTCTTCCAGATTTTTTTTGGCTTCATTATCGTTATTTTTTAGGATTTTTTCCCTCACTTTGTGATATTCGGGCGCGTAGATCTTTGCGTCCCGCACCGTGCATCCCACTCGGCCGCCGTCACGGAGAAGCTGTGAGCAGCGCGAGCAGGTGGTGCAGACTTTTCGGGGATTCAAGACGCCGTATTCCGCCAGGTCGTCCAGCCAGTCGGGATAGGCGAGAGCCCCTCTTCCCAAGCCTATGATGGCGACTTTTGCGGTCTGGACCATGGCTGCGGCGACATTAGGAAAGAAATGGCGGAGCCAGGAATAGCCCGTGCCTACCATCGGTACAGAGGGAAAACTTTTTTGAACCTCGCCGGTGAGGCGAAGCAGGCGGGAAACGCCGACAAGCGGGTGCTCCTCAGGAGGCGCCATTCCGAGCAGGGGAATATCGAAGGGGCGGCCATAATGAGGCTTGTGCTTTGGGATTCCGCAGGAGATATTGAGAAGGGGAAACCCGAGCTGGGCAAGTTTTTGGATCAAGGCTCTGACCTCAGTCAGATCCTCCTTCTCCGGCTCCTGTTGGCTTGCGCCAAATCCATAAGGCCAGGGCAGAGAATCAAACATATTGAGCCGGCAGGTGACGAAAAGCCCTTTTACTCCTTCCCTGATCCTCTCCGAAGTCTCGAGCAAAAACCGGGTTCTGTTCTCGAACCTCCCGCCGTATTTGCTCTCCTTCCGGGTGAACGAGGCCAGGAGCTCCGAAATAAGGTAGCCGTGGCAAGCCTTAACATCGACGCCGTCAAACCCAGCTCCGCGGGCGAGTTCTGCGGCGGAGACAAAAATTTCCTGGAGTTCATCCAGCTCTTTATCGCTCATGACCGGATATTCTGGAGGCAGTCCCATCTTGCCGTCGAGGATGGAATTGTGTTGGGCAATGACTGGCCTGGGTTTGCCCGCCGGTTTGGAAAAGCGGCCCGAATGGGTCAATTGGAGGATGAGAATAGGCCTGCGGTTGGGGCCGAATTTTTTCCGCGCTTCCTGCCGCGTTTCTTCCACCAGCCGCTTGAACCCATCCTTTGATTCTTTGACGATCATGAGCTGCCGCGGATTGGATCGTCCTGCCTCGGTCACCGCCGTCGCTTCAAACCAGATCAGCCCGCACCCAATCTGGGCAAACCTGCGGTAGCGCCGGAACGTCAAGTCCGAGGGGCCTCCAGAGGGTTCGGAATCGGCGCCCTCGAGCGGATGGACGGCGAACCTATTGGGAAGAATTGTTCGAGCGACCTGGATCGGGCTGAAAAGAATGGAAATATCGTCGGCTAAGGGAAGCTCAAGACCGAGCTCTGCGATTTTCCGTTCGAGCGCCCGTCGATTTTTGAAATGAAAACGTTCGTGATTCATCTTTTATTGAAGGCCGAGTTTAGCGACGATCTCTTTTATGTTTTGAATGCCGTTTCGGACGCGGCCCTCGCAACGCTGGGGCCAGACGGACCTGGCCAGGATGGATATCTTGCCCTGGCTGACAAGGGTTTTGGTCCGATTTGACAGGCTGAGAAGCCGGGCGAACTCTGCCACGGTCAAATCGGGGAACTTAAGAAGAAAGCCCTTCTCGAAGAGGGGAATCAGGAAATCCCCTCCATGGTCCTCCAGAGACAGATGGATGTTTCTCTCAAGCGTGGAAAGAGAGAGGATGATCTCCCCAAGATCAATGATTCCCTTTCCGGCCTCCACGGGAAAGGAGACCAGGCCCTTTTTTGTCAGAAGGATTGCGCCGTCCTTGATATGGGTCATCACAACCCAGGGGAGGATTCTTTTGGCCGCCCTGACCGGTTCCTCGAGCATGGTCAGAAGGTTCATCGTGTCGATGCAGATGCCCAAGTAATCGCCCGGTTCGGCTTCGGCCATAGTCATGAGCTTCAGAAGCTCGAACGTAGTGAATTCGAAGTGCGTTTCGATGGCCAGGGTGACGCCGAGGTCGTTGAGCATCTTCTTCTGAGCGCGCAGGCTCTTTGACATCGCCTTCAGAAGAACCTCCGTGGGAAGTGAGGCGTTATTCCATCTCATCAACCCTCCGGAGCAGGACCGAAAAGTTTTTATTCCAAGGAGATAAGCCTGCTCGGCCGCCCTTCTGTTGATTTTGAAGATATCTTTGGGTTCTCCCGTCTCGAGGTGAAAAGGGATATGCTCGCCTCCTCCCCATTCGACGTAGAGCTTCTTCTCTGAAGCATATTGCGAAAGATCCTTGAGAAAGACCCTATCCGGAGCCCGCCGGGCGGGCAGGTTGACTTCGGAAAACTGGACGCCTTCGCCGCCGTGCCTTTCGACCCAATCCAGGACCTCGAAAGGGGAGAGGTTGAGGGCCTTAAGTGAATAGCTATCGACGCCGACTCTAAATTTTTTTTTCTTCATTTTTTCCTTCTGATGATACCCACGACGAGCGACAGCTCTCTTATTCTTAGGAGCGAAGAGGCAAGGACATAGCTTCCGGCGGCCAAAAGGAAAAGGACGAGAAGATAAAGAACCTTGTTAAGCAGGGCAGCGGATTCCAGGCTCAGGGGCACGGCCTTTTGGAAGGCTAATAGAACCGCCCCCATGAACGCCGCACAGCCGAGCATCTTCAGGAAATGCGAGGAAAGGTCAGACAGGTCGAGAGGCCCTATCCGCTTGCGCAGGAGGGACATCAGGGTGAACATATTGACCAGGGCTGAAAGAGAAGTGGCCAGGGCCAGCCCCTTGAAGCTCAAAGGGCGCATGAGGCTTAGGTTGAGGATGATATTGACAGCGACAGCCAGGACGCTCACTTTCACCGGCGTCTTGGTGTCACCAAAAGAATAGAAGACCGGGGCGATCACCCGGATTGAAGCATAAGCGAACAGACCGATGGCGTAGAAGATGAGAGCCTGAGAAGTGAAGATCGTGTCCGCATAAGTGAATTTGCCGTGCTGATAGAGGACCGAGATGATCGGCTTCGCCCCCACAGAGAGGAAAAAGATCGACGGCAAGGTCAGGAAAAAGACCAGCCTCAGTGACGAAGCGCAGGTCGAGAGCACATTAGGGACGTCCTTTTGGGCGGCGTAGGTGGCCACAATGGGCAGAGTCACAGTGGCGACCGCCACTCCGAAGACACCCAGAGGAAAATGCATCAGACGGAAGCTGTAGTTCAAATAAGAGGGGCTACCCTGAGGCAGGAAGGAAGCGATGATTGTATTAACGAAAATATTGATCTGCGTTGAGGCCAGGCCCAGGATCGCCGGCGTCATAAGCAGGATGATCCGCCTCACGCCCGGGTCGCTGAAAGAAAGGATCGGTTTGTAGCGGTAGCCCTCTCTCCGGAGAGAGGGTATTTGGCACGCCCATTGGCCTAATCCTCCGAGGAGCACTCCGATGGCCATGCCGATGATCCTTTGCTCGAAGAACGGGGAGATGAAAAAACCCGCCAGGATCATCCCCAGGTTTAATAACACCGGCGCAAAAGCGGGCACTCCGAAGTGTCTTAATGAGTTCAACATCCCCATGGCCACGGCGGCCAAAGAGATGAGAAGGAGAAAAGGAAACATGATCCGCGCCAGAAGGGCAGTCAGCTCAGACTTTCCGGGAATGGAGTCGAAACCCGGCGCGATCAAGTCCACGATCAACGGTGTGATGAGGATGCCGATGATAACGATGACGCTGATAGCGACGAGGAGGGCGTTGATGACCAGGTTACCCAGACGGAAAGCCTCTTTTTTGTCCTTGTTGACGAGATAGTCGGTGAAGACTGGGACAAAGGCCGCGGACAAAGCTCCTTCAGCAAACAGGTCGCGCAGCAGGTTGGGAATCCGGAAAGCCGCAACAAAGGCGTCTGTGGCGAACCCGGCGCCGAAAAGAAAGGCGAAGACCTGTTCGCGGATGAGGCCGAAGAGGCGGGAGACGAAGGTGGCCGAGCTGACGATGGTGGTGGATTTGGCGACTTTTTCTTTCTGGTCCATCATCCGGATCTGTGACGAGCGGTGGCACTCGAATGAACGGAACGCATCTCGATTTCT
>CAZOKP010000114.1:0-7010 GCA_964580435.1 uncultured Eubacteriales bacterium | reverse complement strand
CGCTATTTCCAGTAGCTCGAGACGAATCGCTCGACTTCAGGAATGCCGCCCTGGTAGATCAGATAGCCGTTGTGAGGCTCGCGCTCGGTGATTTCACCGGCGATCGGCGTCAGCATGATGTCTTTGACCTTGTCCAAGTTACGTGTCTGGCCGAGCGCCCAGCCGAGCTTGACATAGGCAACTTCGGGCAGCATGTTGGCCGCCGGCACCACCCCCAGCTCCATGATGTCCCTGCCCGTGTCATAGACATACATCTGGACGTAGCCCCAAAGGGTCTGCACCGTCATGTACATGGCAATTCCTTTCTCGGCGGCGCGTTTCAAAGACGGGTAAAGCGGTTTGTTGACGTGGCCGAGGCCGGTTCCCGCAATCACGATCCCCTTATAACCGTTGTCAATCAGCGACTCGATGATGTCCGGTTTCATGTTGGGATAGTAATAAACGATCGAGACTTTCTCTTCGAAGTCCGTATTGATCCTGACGTTCTTGTCTGTGCGCCTCCTCTTGTAGTCGTCCCGCAGAGGAATGATCATCTCCCTGCTGACCATGGCGATCGGGATGTCCCCGATGGTCCGGAACGTGGAGCGGTAGGAGGAGTGCATCTTCCGCACCCGGGTGCCGCGGTGGAGCAGGTCGTACTGGTCGCTGGTCGGTCCGAACATGCAGACCATGACTTCGGCGATATCGCTTTCGGCGGCGGTCTTGGTGGCGTTGATCAGGTTGAGGGCCGCGTCAGAGGAAGGCCGGTCACTGGAGCGCTGGGAGCCCACCATAACAATCGGAACCGGCGAATCCTGGACCATGAAGGAGAGAATCGCAGCGGTGTGGTGCATTGTGTCTGTGCCGTGCCCGATGACGATGCCCTGGACGCCCTTTTCGATTTCCCTGCCGATCGCCCTGGCAGTTCCGACCCACTGTTCGGGTCCCATGTTTTCGCTGAAGACGCCGTAGAGTTTTTCCGTCTCCAGGTTGCAGATCTCGGCCAGCTCCGGGACCGAGCCGTAAAGTTCGCCCGGGGTGAAGGCCGGGATGACGGCTCCGGTCCTGTAATCGAGGCGGCTGGCGATGGTCCCTCCGGTTCCGAGCAGTTTCACCCTCGGTTTCTTGGGGTCATAAGGGAATTCCTTCTCGGGGATTTTGTAGTGGGCTTCTTTGTAGCCGATCTCTTTGATGTCCGCCACCGTGGCAACGGTAATACCGACGTTATAGCCGTTGCGCAGCTTGAGGACGATGTGCCTGTCGTCCTCCGTTTCAGAGCGGGGCAGGATGATCCCGGCAAACTTTCCCCTTGTCGTCGTCACCTCGGCATCGCTCCACACGCGAACGCCGCAGGACTTGAGGAGAGAGAGAGCCTCTCCCCGATAGCCTTTATAGATATCGTTCATGGCCGTTCCCCTGTCTTTCCAGTCTCGAAGCTCACAGAATCGATCCCATCGCCTGGCGCAAAAACAAAGCCACTTTTTCCCCTGGCGCCTTCCCCCTCAGGTCCGCCATCAACTCTCCCATGAGATAACGGAATTTCTTATCCGGGTCCTGGGGTTCGTGATCCCTGTGGATGATAACGATCTTTTGGACCAGATTTTGAATCTCGCCATCCTCCAGCCTGCGGATTCCCAGCGCCTCGATAGCCGTGCCTGCATCTTTGCTGTCGGCCGCCATCATCTTGAGAATCGCCGGAAAGGCTTCTCTGGCAAATTCTCCTTCGCCGTATCGTTTGAACAGATCGATCAGGGATTCATCTTGAAGGCGCGAGACGGGCAATCCCTTCCTCTCCAGGTGCTTCAGGGTTTGGCTAAGGACTACCGCCGCTAATTTGGGGCTCAGAGGGAGCGTCTCGACAACCTTCTGGAACAAAACGGCCCGGTCATTGAGGACCAGCCGTTCGCTGATTTCGGAGGGGAGGCCGATCTTCCCGTAGAATTCTCGCCACTGCCACGGCGCGAGAGGAAGCCGGCTCGCGGCCCGTTCTATCCGTTCCTCGGCCAGCGCCACAGGAGGCATATCCGTATCAGGGTACATCCTGTCGGGACCGGGCAAAATTCGCTCGAACCCGTTGATGCCCGACCGAAAAGCCTGGCGCGTTTCATTGGGAACGCCAGCGGCCGCTTCTTTTGCCCTGATGATGATCTCCCCGACGGCCGTATCGGAATCCTTTTTATCACCCCAGACAAGAATGATGACGTCATCCTTTTGGGTTCGAAGAGCGGAGGCAATATTTCGCCATTCCGAGCTGGAAATACGGTTATCCCTCATTTCACTGTGGACGATATTGGGAAGCTCATCGAGACAGGCGATAACCCTGACTCTATCAGAGACCTCGCTGGCCAGGTCTCTTCCCGGCTGAAGAGGAAAGGTCAGAATGCCTTTGAACCCGGTCAGGTTGACAGCCATCACGCGCCAGCCTCTTTCAACAGCGCAGCGGGTCGGCTCAAAACCTGTATTTATAAGAATATCAGTAACTTCAGCACAAGACGACTTCAGGTTGTCCGTGCTGATGCCTCTCCTTCTCAGTTCATCCCTGAGCTCAAGAAGGTTCCACTGTCTCAGGGCCTCAAAATGGGTGAGGGCAGGGATATGAGGGATCTTGTGCACGCCCTTGATCTCTACCCTTGTTCCGCCCTCAACGCTCACATTGACGTCCTGCCGCGCCCTTCCGATCCCCGTCCTGACGTTGCCGGTGCACCTGGCCAGCTCGCGCAGGATTTCTGCGACCTCGGCGACTTCCCAGGGAGCCCGCATATCAGGATAGGTCACCGTCTCGATCAGGGGGATACTTAATCGATCGGTTTTATAGACCCTGCGGTGGCCTTTGTCGCTGACCTCCCGGCAGGCGTCTTCTTCCAGCCCGAGCTGCCGGATGTTGATCCTCCGGTCTTTGTAGGGAATCCAGCCGTCCGTTCCAAGGATGGTGGTACGCTGAAAGCCAGCCGGGATGCTGCCGTCCAGATATTGCTTTCGCGAAATGTGGAGTTCGCCGACGATGTTGCACTTCAGGAGAAGGGCGACCTCGAGGGCGATATCGAGCGCTTCCTGGTTCAGTTCGAACGGAGGAGTGTCATCCATCTCATAGGTGCAGACATTCGTCCTGTTCAGCTGATAGATGATCTCCTTGCGCGTCTTGAATTCCATCAGGGCCGTGCCGTCGTACTCGCCGAGCTCCGAGAGCGTGGGCCGCATATGCCTCAGCACCTCGGCGTGGTATTCCTCGAAGTAATCGCCGGCCGGGCAGCGGCAGAAGAGCTTTTTCTGTGTCTTCAACTGCTGGTGGATCTCGAGGCCGGACTTAAACCCCATTTCGAGATAGTCTTTTTCTTTGAGGTCGCCGTAGTCCGCTATCTTAGGCATGTCATAAAATTCAATCTTATATCATAACAAAATCGGATGGTTCAAGCACGGACTCTCTCAGCGACGATTGCATCTTCTATGATGATGTGATGGGGGCGGGTTCTGTCGCGGTTCACCCCCGAACCCCGCCACCCTCCCCCTTCTATCAGCATAGGACTATCACGGAATTGGAAATGCTTCCAAGTCTAATGGACGGTTTGACGCATGCGCCGCTCTATGGTATACATGCTTCTGATTTTTTCCGCCGAAATGATAGCCTCCACGAGAGAAAAAACCGCTGCCAAGGCATTCGCCGTGATCTTTGACCTGGACGGGGTCATTGTGGACAACATGGGCTATCACAAGAAAGCTTGGGAAATATTCATCAAGAAGCACAACCCGGGTCTGGCCATAGAAGACTTTGCCCGTCACTTTGGGAGGACTAACAGTGACCTCATCCCGCTTGTTTTCGGCCGCAAGCTCTCCGAGGCGGACGTCGCCTCTTACGGCGAAGAAAAGGAGGCGCTCTACAGGAAGCTGTATGCCGAGCATATCGCTCCCCTACCCGGCCTCGTCAATTTCCTGAGGGAATTGAAGAAAAAGCACGTTCGCGCAGTCATCGCCACTTCGGCCCCGAAAAAGAACCTTGACCTCGTGCTGGACGGGCTCGAGATCCGGCCCTGGTTTGACGCTTTAGTCGATGCTTCCGAGGTCGAAAAAGGAAAACCGGACCCTGAAATCTATCTTAACGCAGCTCAAAAAGTGGAGCGGGCGCCCGAAGTTTGCATTGTCTTTGAGGACTCTCTGGCCGGCATTCAGGCGGGGCTCAACGCCGGAATGAGAGTGGTCGGCGTCGCCACAACTCTTCCCCCGGAAAAACTCAACGGAACGCACCTCGTGATCAGAGATTTCAGGGAAGTCTCGGTGGGCCGGCTCGAAAAATTGCTAAGATTATGAGGAGGCCGCGATGAAGAAAATTGCCGCGATTTTGGCCGTTCTCTTTTTGTATGTCGGTCTTGACCGGATATCTGCGGGTTCGCCCCCGCCAGACCCGGGCGCGGCCGGTCAAAAAGAAGCCCTTCTCAGCCCGCTGGCCAAAAAGATCGATGAATACCTGACATCGATCACGCCCTTCGGGTATTCAGGCGCCATTCTTGTGGCCAAAAATGGGGAAATTCTTATCAACCGAGGCTACGGCCTGGCGGTCCGGGAGAAGGGAATCCGGAATACTATGGAGACCATTTTTTGCACAGGGTCTATCACCAAGCAGTTCACGGCGGCGGCCATTCTGAAGCTCGAGATGACGGGCAAGCTGAGCGTTGGCGATACTCTCGATAAGTTCTTCAGCGATGTTCCTGCGGATAAGCAAAAAATCACATTGCACCAGCTGCTGACCCACACGTCCGGCCTTATCGGAGAAGTGGGCGGCGATTACGAGACCGCCGAGCGCGACGAAACCGTTAAAAAGATCCTGGCCCAGCCTCTGCGTTCCGAGCCGGGGACAAAATTCTTCTATTCGAACGCCGGCTACAGCCTTCTTGCGGCGGTCATCGAAAAAGCAAGCGGCCGGACATACGAGGATTTTCTTTCCAGAAATTTGTTCAAGCCGGCCGGCATGTCCGACACGGGCTATAGGCTGCCGCGCTGGAAAAACAAAGTCATCGCGCACTGGTATGTCGGGGAAAAAGATAACGGCATTCCTCTCGATAGGCCGTTCCCCTACTGGAACCTCATCGGAAACGGCGGGATTTTGAGCACGACCGAAGATATGTTCAAATGGAGCCTGGCCCTCAAGGGCGCTAAGATCCTCTCTGCTGAAGCCAAAAAGACACTTTGGACGCCGGTGCTCAACGACTATGCCTGCGGCTGGGATGTCCTCATGACCGCTCATGGGAAGCTCCTCCAGCATGACGGCGGGAGCACCCTGGGCAACAGCGCTGATTTCCGCTGGTTTGTTGAGCCAGACATTGTCATTATGCTTTTCTCGAACCAGTCGCCTGACGGTTCCGCTCTCATCTTCAAGTTAAGGGACAAAATCGAAAAGCTTGTTTTCGGCGAGGAGGTGACGATCCCCCCGCAGCTGGCGCCGGGTGATGCCAAGGGGCTGGCTAAGTTTGCCGGCGAGTACCGGCTTCCTGTGGGAGCGAAGTTCCATGTCAGCACCGGAGAAGGCGGACTTTTTATCCTCGCTGAAGGACAAGGGGCCCTCAGCCTATTCTTTCGCACCGACTTGACTGGCCCGACATATAACGAACTCAATGCCCGAACTGCCGGCCTCATCGGAAAACTGGTCCAGGGCGATTATCAGGCACTTTATGAAGCTTTCGGCGGGGGGGTTCCCCTGGAGCGCATTGAAGCGCGGCAAAAGCGGATCCGGGAAGAAATGGAAAAGAGGTTGGGGACTTACAAGAGTTTCCGTGTGCTAGGTACGATTCCGCTTGAAGGCGTTTCGGCCACTCTCGTCCAGTACGACTTTGAGAAGGGCACGGAGACGATTCAATGCGTCTGGGGACCGCGGGGGCTCCTGGGAATCAGGGTCCCGGCCACCCCGGTCAAGATTAAATTCCTCCCCCAGACCGCGACCGAGTTTATCGGCTACGATATCGGCACGTCGCGTCTGGACAAGGTCCAGTTCAAGCTAGATAATAACGGAGCGGTAACAGGCCTGGTCATCAGTGGCCGGACCGCGAGCCGGGTGTAAAGAACCTGTCAGACCTGAGTGGTCAGGAAGAAGGGCAGGCCCATCTGGGCGATCTGGTCCTGGATTTCCTCGATGTCGTCGATATGGGCGTCTTCGTCGCGGAGAATGCTTTCGAGGATTTCTCGTGTGGCGAAGTCTTTGACGTCGCCCGCAAGCTTGATAGCAGCATTGTAGGATTTGACGGCGCCGGATTCAGCAGCGTGGTCGTTCACCATCATCTTGGGGATTTCGGCCCCAATATTAATCTTTTTCAGGTCGCTGACAATCGGAATCCCTTCGAGAAAGAGGATTCGGCCGATCAGCTTCTCGGCATGCTTCATCTCCTCAATGGCGCGTTTCTCGATAGTTTTGTGGAGCTTGTCGTAGCCCCAGTTGTCGCACATCTCGGAATGAACCATGTACTGGGAGATGGCCGTCAGCTCGTCGGCCAATAAAGAATTCAAGACATCAATGAGTTTTTTATCGCCCTTCATGAGAGCCTCCTTTCTTCTTGCCCTAAGGCGTTTTTAGGCTTCTATTCTATAAGGACGAGTCAAATTTGTAAAGTCTTATGAATTCGCCAAAAAAGGTGGAAGGGCCACACGACGACTCAAGTCTTGCCGCGAATGGGATCAGGAACCGGAATGGAATCCACATGAATCGATCAGGTCGGCGAGCTCTTTTTCCTTCAACCCCGCCAGGTGTTTTCCGTCGAGCCGTTTGAACACTTCGCCATGCCGGAAATAGATCACCGTCGGGTAGACTGCAACGGAGTATCGCTCAAAGAGATCCTCATTTCCGTCGAGTTCAACCCGCACAAGCGTCTGCTCGCAGTTTTGAGCACGTTTTTCATAGACAGGCAGGAAGGCCAGGGAAAAAGGGCACCAGGAAGCATAAAAAAGAACAAAAACTCCGGGTTCGGACTTTAAGATTTCGTGAAGACCCCGCCCGCTATTGATCAGCTTGCTCATAGCTCAGGTCCTCTCTATTGTCTTGAAAAATAACG
>CAZOKP010000113.1:0-7087 GCA_964580435.1 uncultured Eubacteriales bacterium | reverse complement strand
GTTCGAGTCCCCTCTTCGGCATTTTCCCCTCCCCTGTCTTCGGCTTCCCTAGGTTTTGCTGGCGACCCAGAGTGAAAAATCGGCTTCCGGCATGGCCCCGCTTATCCGGCCCCGTTCTGTTCCCTTCAAGACGACGATAAATGTCGGCACCGCTTGGATCCTAAATCTGGCCGACAACTCGGGATTCTGGTCGACATTCAGCCTGACCACCATAATCTCTCCTGCTCTTCTCTTGGCCAGACGCTCCACGATCGGGTGCATCATCATGCAGGGACCGCAGGTCGGCGAGTAGAAGTCCACGAGAATAGGCAGGCTTGAGCTGTAAAACCAATTGTAGCTCGACCCGGGAGGGAGTTCCAGGACTGTTCCCGGAATGGGCAGAGCATTTTTACACCTGCCGCAGACAACGGTCTTGCCTGCGGCATCCAGAGGATAATTGTTTGTCGCTCCGCAGTGGACGCAGCTTACCCGGACTTTTTCGGACGAGACCATGCCTGGACTTCCTTCAATTCTAATTTATTTGATTTTTACAGGAAAAGGCGGTATCGGAGGCAGCTTGAACTCTTTGGTCTTGAGCTCTTCCAGAGTCACCTCGATGGCCTTGTTGAGCTGTTCGTCGATTCCTTCATATTCCTTGGCCGGGTCATTATCCACATAGATATCGGGCTCAACGCCGGTGCCCTCGATAATCCAGCCTTTTCCCTCTTCGCTGTAAGGCGCAAACTCGGGCTTAAAAATCTGGCCGCCGTCCAGGAGAGGCAGCGGGTTGCGGATCCCGACCGTGCCTCCCCAGGTTCGCTTTCCGATGACCTTGCCGAGTTTGTACTTTTTAAAGCGGTAAGGGAAGATATCGCCGTCCGAAGCAGAGAACTCGTTGATCAGACAAACTTTGGGCCCGACAAACACGCCATCCGGGTCCGGCCGGGGCGCTGTGTTGCGGGCCATTTCCATCATGGCGATCTCGCGGCGGAGCCTTTCGATGATCATCGGCGAGACGCTGCCGCCGCCGTTCCCGCGGACGTCGATGATGAGAGCCTTTTTCTGGAGCTGGGGATAATAATGTTTCGCAAATTCGTTCAGGCCCGGAACGCCCATATCAGGAAGGTGGATATAGCCGACCTTGCCGCCCGTGGCCTTGTCCACTTTTTCAATATTCTCCTCGACCCAGGTGTAATAATAGAGATCATTCTCGTTTTCAATCGGAATAACCACGACGTCACTGCTCCCCTTTTCTTCAGGCTTGGTATTGACCTTGAGGGAAACCTGCTTTCCGACGGTGTTATAGAGCGCCTCATACATATCGGTCATTTTGCTTGTGGACAAGCCGTTGATGCCGATGAGGTACTCGCCTTCTTTGATGTTCACACCGATCTCTGTCAGAGGCGAACGCAGGGACCCGTCCCAATTTTGGCCTTTGAGGATCTTCTTGATTTTATAAAACCCGGTTTGAGGGTCTCTTTCGAACTGGGCACCGAGCATTCCTTCCTTGATTTTTCCGGGGCGGGGCATGTCTCCCCCGCCGACATAGGTGTGGCCGATGTTAAGCTCTCCAATCAACTCGCCGATGACGTAGGTCAGGTCGGCGCGATGGTCGACGGCCTGGGCCAAGGGCAGATAGCGCAGCCTCATGGCTTCCCAGTCTACCCCGTGCATGTTCGGCGCATAGAAAAAGTACTTCATCTGGCGCCAGCATTCCTGATAAATCTGGTCCCATTCTGCCCTGAGGTCGAGGTTGACTTCCATTTGAGAAAGGTCTAATTTTTCCTCGATTTTGACGGGGGCTTTGGGAAGGTCGATGATGGCAAAGGACTTGTCCTTCAAAACAAGCATCTTTTTCCGGTCGGCCGATATCTCGTAGCCGTTGATGTTCCCCAGGTCCGTCTCTTTTCTCTCCACGAGGTCGTAGACCTTTAATGAAGCCTGCCTGTCTCTGCCTCCAAATTTCAGGTAATAGATGCTGTCCCCCACAGAAACGATACTCCCATAATTGGCGACTTCTACAGGGAGTCCGACGACCCGGGACTTTAATCCCGCAGGGTCGACTTTGACGGCGACTTCTTTTTTGGGCTCAGCGGGCTTGCTTTCCTCGGCTTTTGCGGGTTCTTTTTTCGCTTTTGCCTCGACAGCGGCTGCCGGCTTTTCGGTTTCTTTTTTGAGCTCCACCTCGTCGCTCTTCGGCTCAAACGGAGATTTAATGTCCACGGCAAGCGTTACAAGATAGATTCTGGACATCGCCTGATAGGCGTAATTGAACTCCACCTGGCTGTAGAGAGGGTTGAAATCCCTGTCGGAGACGAAAAAGAGATATTTGCCGTCGCTGCTGAAGCTCGGCGCGTAAGAATTATACCAGCTGTCCGTCACCTCGTGGGTTGCTTTCGTGTCCAGAGAGTAGAGGTAAATCTTGGGCATGCCTTCTTTTTCAGGCTTGGAATAGGCGATCCAGTGGTTGTCGGGCGACCAGGCGTAATCATTAATTTCAAAAGCTTCAGCTTTGACAACTGTGATGGTTTCCTTTTTCTCGATATCAATATAATTCAGCCGCAGGAGCTTATCGCTCCAAACGATTTTCTTGCTGTCGGGCGACCAGAAAACCTGGTATTTGTACGTATCGGCGTTCTTGGTGAGCTGCTGGGCTTCCCCCTGGCCGTCCTGGGGCATGATATAAATTTCATCCTCGCCGGTGCGGTCGGAAACATAAGCGATCCATTTGCCGTCGGGCGACCACTTGGAGTTGCGCTCGTGAATTCCGGGCGAGTGGGTGAGATTGCGGGTATTTCCGTACTTTACCGGAACGGTAAAAATGTCGCCCCTGGCCCCGAAAAGGGCGCGCTTGCCGTCAGGAGAAATCTCGAAATTCGTCACCTCCTCGCCGACCTTCTTCACCCTGGCGCGGCCCATAATCTTGTCGTCGGCAATAATGACGGGCACTTTTGTCGCCTGCTCAGAGGCGAGGTCGAAGCGGTAGATATAGCCGCCGTTCTCGAAAACGATGGCCTGGGGACCGAGAGAGGGGAATTTGATGTCGAAGTCAGCAAAATTGGTGAGCTTTTTTGTCTCTTTGGAGCGAATGTCATAGACATACAGGTTTACCCTCTTGTTTTCGTCCCGGTCGGAGACAAAATAAATCTTCTCGCCGCTCCACATCGGGATGATGTCCAAGGCCGGATTATTGGTGATGTTCTCGAGTTTCTTGGTCTCGAAATCGTAAATCCAGATATCGTCGGCCATGCCGCCCCGGTAGCGCTTCCAGGTGCGGAATTCCCGGAAAACGCGGTTGTAAGCTAGCTTCTTGTCATCCGGAGAAAAGGAACAGAATCCGCCGCGCGGGAGAGGAAGCTGGACCGGGGTCCCACCGGCCGCAGGGACCAGGAAGAGTTGACCTATGAACGCGTCCCACTCCCTCATCCGGGAGCGGAAAACGATGTTCTTGCCGTCACTGGTCCAACCCATGACGAGGTTATTCGGGCCCATGCGGTCGGAGATATCATCACGGTTAAGAGATGGCGTGTAGGTCAGGCGTTTCGGGGTGCCTCCCTCGGCAGGAATAAGATAAACCTCGCGATTGCCGTCGTACTCGGCTGTAAACGCGATATTCTTGCCATCCGGCGAAAAACGGGCGAACGCCTCGTAGCCTTCATAATAAGAGGTGAGCTTACGAGCGACGCCGCCGGAAACCGCAACCGTATATAGGTCGCCGGCATAGCTGAAGACGATTTGGTCGCCAGATATAGCCGGGAACCTGAGGACGCGCGCTTCTTGCGGGGCATAGGAAGGAATAGAAAACAGAAAGAAAAGCAGAATAATTCCTGAGCCCATTCTTATGATTGTTTTCATCGGACCTCCTGGATAAAGAAAAAAAAATATTTAAGAAATAAGTTTGCTAATATAGCACAACCGATTCTGAGACACAAGACTTGGTTTCTCAGTTTAAAGTCGGGCTTTTTTTGTCGCGAGCAGGATGGTCTTTCTTTTCTTCTCGTCGAACCTTTCGATGGCATAGCGAAGTGTCGTTCGTGGGACGGCTGGACCGTGTTTGAGAAGAAATTTCTCCAGCCTGTCCATGTCCGCCTTTCCAGCTTCTCTAAGCAGCCATCCGTTGGCTTTCTGGATAAGGTCATCCGTGTCGGCAAAATGAGAGGCCGAAATCTCGTAGATGGGATCGAGATATCCTTTTTTGCGGGGGAGTTTGATAAAAGAAACGAGGCTGGCCCGCCTGACCCACCGGTTTGGAGATTTCGCCCAGGCTTTGATCTCCTTCACGAGCTCGGGGTATTTCACGAGCAACGAACCCACAGAATCAGGGCAGAGCACATCAACGGCCGCCCAATTATTAAGATAATTTGCCGCAAGCCAGGTCTTGATTCTCAGGAAGAGCGATTTGGGGAAATCGTTCCTATATTTTTCCAGAATGAGGATAGCAAGTGCCTTGGCTTCATGGTAAGGGTTTGGCAACAAGATATCGCAAAGCTCAACGGCATCCTCGACACTCCATGCAGCTTTGACAGTTTGATACGTCTCCTTGGCCAGGTCCCTCGCTTGGGCCGACGTCAGGCCGTAACATTGGAAGGCTTCCTTGAAATATCTCTGCGCCCCCTCAGCCCTGGCCGGGTCGGCCAATTTTTTCAGACGCTGGATGGCGAAATTGGCCATTTGCTCTGGAGTTCTCTTTTTTGGGTTCATTCGATCGGCAGGCTAAAAGGAAATCAATAATCGAAGGAGATAAGCCCGACCTTATTTTTCATCTGCTCGCGGATCTCTTCTTTGGTGATCTTTTTCTCTTTCTCCGCCTTGATGGCTTTGAAAAGCTCATAGGTTGCGAGAAGCCCGTTCCCGTCCTTTGCCGCTTCGCCGATTTGGGCCTCGGTGAAGGGGACCTCTCTTAGTTTGGCCTCGGCCTCACAGAAATAGTTGCCGACGAGGATGGCCTTCATCTTGGTGTTATTGAACTCCTGCATCCGTCTCCCTTTGTATCTTTGCAGAAGCAGGCAATCTTCATCTGTGGCACCGCCCTTTCCACTCCTTACGGTCACCTGGATGAGCGGGGTTGACCGGATCAGTTGCTCGACCGATTTATCGTTTTCATTCAGCAGCCAAATGTCTTCTTCTTTAATCCGGATGACACGCCTCCAGTATTCATCCACATCAACGACACTGAGCCAGTTCACGTATTTAAGCGCCCGGATGATGGCTTGCCGGAGGTCTGCGCCCTGCGTGACCAGCAGCCTATTGAACGGTTCCTGCTCGGTGCCCCTGAGCTCTTCGATCTTGTCTTCCAGCCTGACCAAAATTTGCCGGTGCCTTTCGTTTTCCTCTTCCATCTGCTTGTAGACCTCCAGGAGTCCGGGGAAGACATATTCAGAGGAATCGAGCCAGATGTTTTTCTCTTCGGCATAAAGATGGGGCGATATCTCCGGCAGGATCTGATCCAGAACGAGTTCCGCAACCTCAATATTCTTCGTCTCAAACCAGGGAAGCAGAAGATAAAAGCCTCGGCCTTTTCTCAGGAGGGCGGACACAGGATAGTTCTTGTAGCTCTCGGCCAGAATCTGCAATTCGCCTTCGTAGGGAGGCTCCCATTCTCTGGTGTTAAGCTTTTTCCCCAGGCTGTTGTGAGCTTGAAAAAGCTCAGAAGCACGGGATATGAACGGCCTGAACTGATCGAAAATGAGGCTGAACGGCTTGTCTTTGATCCCATAGATTTTGTCCGGCAGGTTGTTTTCCCCGAACTTCAACCCGGGGATATGGCCAATGATATTGGTGAGATGGTATTCCCGGCAATCTCCCACAAAACAAATGATGCCTCCGCCGTCGGCAACGATCCTTTCGAATTTTTCGCTGTCCCCGACATGTAGTCCGGTCCCGTAGTTGGTCAGGTTGGCCTGATAGAAGACAAGCCGGCAATCCTGAGACGGAACGAGGCTTTCGACCTTGCCCGTTTTCCAGTTGGTCTGTTTGAATTCGACATCATGTTTTTTGTCCAGAAGAAAGTTATAATCCCCTTCGTCGAAGTCGAGTAAAAGTATTTTGGCCATGAGCTCTCCCTCCTATTTAGTCGAACCTTGAATCACCGGAGTGACATATTTTCTTGATGAGATTTCCGTTCGAATTAGATATATCCAAAACACAAGAATTAGTCAACCCAGCAATTTTTCTGGGAAACCCTTTGCGCCGAGCCGTATTTCCCGATAAAATACCCCTGACCAAAGCCGTTCGCATGAAACCAGAGAAACAGGAAAGATCCCATCTCGTCGCGCACCTTATAATGCTCGCCGTTTTTTTGGGGCTGATCATTTTTGTTTCTGTTAAATTCACGCCCGAGATCACAAGGCTCATCAGCCGCCCCGAGAAATTCAAGGAATATCTTGCCTCATACGGCCCGGTCAGCGCCCTGGTCTATATCCTGGTCCAGATGGCCCAGATCATCATCGTCGTGATCCCGGGAGAGATTGTCCAGATGGCGGGCGGGTATGTTTTTGGAACCGTTCTGGGCACTCTATACTCGGTCATCGGGACTATCCTCGGCACCATAATCGTCTTTGTTTCAACCCGGCTCCTTGGCTATTCCTTGGTTAAAACGTTTGTTTCTCCCAAGAGGCTCAAGGAATTCGACTTCCTTATCAACTCCCCGAAATCCGAGATCGCCATGTTCGTGCTTTTCCTTATCCCGGGCATCCCCAAGGACGTTCTGGTCTATATATCCGGATTAACCCCGGTTAAGCCTTTGCGGTTTTTGCTTATTTGCCTAACGGCTCGATTCCCGGGTCTTTTGGGATGCGCCTATATCGGAGCCAACCTGCAGGAGAAGGATTATTTGCCTGTCTACATTCTTTCCGGGATTGCTCTTATTCTTTTTGTTGTTGGGATTCTAACCAAAGACAAGATCATCGACGCACTCCACCGTCTTCGACATCCTGAAAGGGGCGGCAAGCCCGAAAGCTGATTGCGCCAATCAGGCGATGAATTGAAAAGCCTGGCGCGCCCGGAGGGATTTGAACCCCCGACCTTTGGATTCGAAGTCCACCGCTCTATCCCCTGAGCTACGGGCGCACAATTCGCAAATCGGGACTAATAATACAGCATCCTATGG
>CAZOKP010000112.1:0-7262 GCA_964580435.1 uncultured Eubacteriales bacterium | reverse complement strand
AAGGCTAAACCTTCAATGGTCGCTGCGGCCGATTACGGATGATCATTATCTTGGCCTAAAATAATAACCCCACTTTCCGTCACGGAGCCCTCACGAACACCCTACGCCCTGATTTTGTGCTTGTTTAGGCAGCAGAGCATCTGCTATAGTTCTACTGAAAATGAACAGCCCCGCGGGAGAAAACTTCCGGAGGCTCTTGTCCGAGAAAAGAGCTTCTCTCGTCCTAATTCTTGTTGTCTTTTTTTTGGCCTCGGGATCAGCCCTTAATTGGTCTTCTAATCCGGATCTCCAACGTTTCTTTGAAAAACAAAGTATGACCATCGCCGTTACTGATTCGGGCCTGGGCGGACTCTCTGTTATGGCGGAGGCTGTCCGCAGAATGATCGAAGCGGGCGTTTTCAAAAAAGCGGATTTTGTCTTCTTCAATGCGCTCTTCTCAACTGAAGGCGGCTACAACAGCCTCAAAACTCGGGAAGAGAAGGTCCGGATTTTCTCGAGCGCCCTGGAAAGCCTCGAGAAGAACTTCCATCCCGACCTCATCCTTATCGGCTGCAACACGCTTTCCGTGCTTTATCATGATACCGCATTCTCCCGCAAAACGAATATTCCGGTTGTCGGAATCGTGGAGGCGGGAGTCGAGATGATCTCTCAAGGCCTCCGTGACCAACCGGACTCTAAGGCCATCATCTTCGGGACCCCGACGACCGTCTCTGAAGGCACGCATAAGAAAAGGTTGGTCGAACAGGGTTTTGACCCGGCCAGAATCATCGTCCAGTCTTGCCCGGAACTTGAGAGTTACATCGAGAAAGACTATGCCGGTGACGAGACGGAGATGCTCATCTCGGCCTGCGTGGATGAAGCCCTCCAAAAAATTACAGCACCCCGGCCTCCCCTTTTGGTCAGCCTCAATTGTACTCACTTCGGGTATTCCCTTCCTCTCTGGGAAAAAGCTTTCCAGGATGCGGGAGTGAAACCCCAATCTTTCCTCAATCCGAATTCCCGAATGATCGATTTTCTCTTCCAGGCGAAATACAGCCATCGGTTCCCGAAGACAGAAACGACAGCGCGGGTGGTCTCCAAGGTCGAAATCGGCCGGGAAAAAATCCAGTCCCTCGGAAAATGGCTGCAGAACATATCGCCGGAGACGGCCGAGGCGCTCCGGCATTACATACTTGACCCCGCTCTTTTTTAGGGTTAGACAATTTCGTGTAACCTTTTTACATAACCCAAGTCTATAAATATGAGCGCGAAACAAGCGACCCAAAGAAGGAAGGAAGAGTGGATCAGTCGACGGATAACCTCTTGATGGAAGAGGTCAGAGACGGTCGCGTCGAAAAGCTGGCCATTCTTTTTGAGAGGCACCAAGTCATGCTTTATAACTTTTTTCTCCGCCTGACGGGAAACAGAAGCAGCAGCGAAGACCTGGTTCAGGAGGTGTTCTTCCGCATCCTTAAATACAGGAAAACCTTCCAGGGCCAGAGCAAGTTCACCGTCTGGATGTACCAGGTCGCGCGCAACGCCCACGTCGATCACCTGAGAAAGCAGAAACCGGAAGTGCCGCTCGATGAGCAATTCAACGAAGCGGCAAGTCCCGAAACGCTCCCGGCCGAAAAAATGGACGCCGAGATCGATATCGCTCTCCTGAGAAGAGCGCTGGATAAGCTTCCCCTCAAAAAGAGAGAGGTCCTTCTTCTCAGCCGTTTCCAGGAAATGAAATACAAGGACATTGCTGAGCTCTTCGGGTGCAACATCGGCTCGGTCAAATCCACTGTCCACAGGGCGATCAAGGATCTGGGCAAGATCTATTGCCAGCTTCAGGGAGGGATAACCCCATGACCTGCCAAAAGATAAAAGAACAATTCGCGGATCATCTGACCGGCGACCTGGATGAAAAATCTCTGGCTGATGTCCAGGCGCATCTCGCCTCATGCTCCTCCTGCCGGGAGGAGCTTGAAAGCCTGAGCGCTATCTGGACGAAGCTCGGCGTCCTGCCCTCCGAACTGCCCGGCCCGGCGCTCCGCCAGCGTTTTTACTCGATGCTTGAAGCTTTCAAAGAAGGGATCGAAGAGGAGGAAGAAGAAGGGGCAAGCATCGGTGAAAGGGTTTCAACCTGGCTCGGGCATCTCGTGCCCCGGCGTCCTGTCCATCAACTGGCTCTCTCGCTCCTGTTTCTCGCTGTCGGACTGGGAGGAGGATACTTGCTCACAGAGCCCGCCCGCACCGCCGCAAAGACCGAAGTCGCCGCACTTAGACAAGAAGTGAAGGACATGCGTCAGACGGCGGTTATGTCTCTCCTCCAGCAGAAGTCTCCCAGCGATAGGCTAATGGGCGTGAGTTGGAGCGCACAACTCCAACAGCCGGACGAGAGGATCATCGCCACTCTCATCGATACCTTGAATCACGATTCCAACGTCAACGTCCGCATGGCCGCCGCCGCTGCCCTTTATCTTTTTTATGATCATCCCCGGGTCAAAGGCGAACTCGTTCACTCGCTTGCTCTGCAGACATCTCCTCTTGTCCAGCTTACTCTAATCGACCTCCTGGTCGAAATCCGGGAAAGACGGGCGACAGAAGCCCTGCGGACCCTCATTCAAAACGAGAAACTCAACCCTCGGGTGAAAAAACGCGCTGAGTTGGGCCTCGCCCAGCTCAGCTGAACGGAAATAGACCGTAACTATAAGGAGGAAACGATGAAAACAGCGATTAAACTCGCAGTACTGATCATTCTCCTGCTCGCGGCAGGAATGGTGACCCCGGCCCAAGAAAGTCCGCCCGACCGGGCCGTCGTGAGTTTCAGTAATCCTGCCAAGCCGGGAGCGGTCCGCGTGGAACTCTCCGGAGGGAGCATCCTTGTCAGGGGCTACGAAGGGAAAGATGTCATCGTCGAAGCCCGCTGGAGAGAGAAGTTGCTCACCGGAGCACCAGGGGAACTGCGGGAGCCCAGAGAACCCCGGGAACCTAGAGAGACTGTTGTCCCGGTTCCTGCTCCTCCCATACCTCCTGTTCCTCCAGCAGCTGAAGAGGAAGAGGAACAGGACCCGGAACAAAAGGCCAGGGAAAAAGCGCTGGCTGAAAAGGCCAAGGGGATGAAGGCGGTCGAGGTGGAGTCCTCGGGACTGGTCGTTGAGGAAGAAGAGAACAACATCCGGGTGGAGACCGAATCATGGAAGAGGGCGGCGGACCTGACCATCCAGGTTCCGTTTTCCACATCGCTTCACCTCGAGTGCCATATGGGCGGCACAATCACAGTGGAACGAGTCGACGGTGAGATCGAAATCGAAAACCCCAGCGGGGCCATCAACCTGAACAATGTCTCCGGACCGGTTGTCGCTGACACCGCAGAGGGAGAGATCAGGGCTGTATTTGGGAAGGTCAATCCGAGCAAACCGATGTCCTTTACCACCATGAACGGCGACATCGACATAACCCTTCCGTCCGATGCCAAGGCCAGCCTGAAAATGAATACGGAGGATGGAAAAATCTTCACCGATTTCGACATCAAGCTGACCGCGAGCCAGCAGAAAAAAGAAGACGATCAACGCAAGGAGGGCGGCGGATACAGGGTCACGTTCGAAAAGGCGACCTTGGGTCTGATCAACGGCGGCGGCGTGGAAATTCAGCTCAAGACCTACGATGGCAGCATCTTCATCCGGAAAGCAAAGTAAGCAGGCCGGAAAAAACGTTCTTCAAATAAAGCCGAGGCCCTTAGGGTTTCTCGAACAGGATCAGCAAGGCTCTTTCGCCCGGGGCGATACGGGGCTTGTGTTTCTCTCCCTCAGGAATAAACAGGCCGTCCCCCGCCCTGTATTCGATGACCTCCCCAACATAATCGATGGTCATTCGGCCTTCGAGGACATAGCCGAGATGCCGTTTGAGGCACCAGTCCTTTTGGAAAAGCTCTGGGGTGAATTCCAGAAGGCGCATTTTTTTCCCCCTGGCGATAAAGGCCTTGAAGCGGATTCCCGGCGCCGGGCTTTCCCAAGGCATGCTTGTAAAATCAATACGCTGATGGGCCATACCGTTTCTCCTTGTCTTTTGGCCTATTGTATCGCATTCAGGCTCAGCCACGCAAAGGTTTTATCTCTTCCCGTTTTGGTGTAATATGTCACGTTCATAGTTGTTGGAGGAGGCCATCATGATTCTGAGGTCAATCATCAACTTGGCGTTAAGCGCGTTGCTTGTTTTCTCTCCCGCCCTAGCCCAAAACAAGAAAGTGTCCTTCGACGGCCAGGCGGCTTACAGTTACATCAAAGTCCTGGCGGCAGACGAGATGCAGGGACGAAAAAGCGGCGAAGCGGGCGGCCGGATGGCGGCAGAATACATCGTTTCCAAGCTCAAAGAATGGGGTCTTGAGCCGGCGGGTCCCATGGGAGGTTATTACCAGGACCTGGCCTTTGAATACGACGAGGTCGAGCGCGGCGCCGCCCTGGAGATCAGCAGCGGCAAAACAAAACGCGAGTTTGTCTATGATGATGACTGGCGGGCACAGGATTATTCCGGGTCGGGCCATTTTGCCGCGGATATTGTCTTTGTCGGCTACGGCATTTCGGCGCCACAGAAAGAATACGATGACTATTCCGGCGTGGATGTCAAAGACAAGCTGGTCCTTTTTTCCTCGGACACACCGCGCAAGTTCGAAGAGACGCTCAAAGAGGAAGCTCAGTACCAGAACCGGATCAAGGCCGCCCAAGATCACGGGGCGCGCGGTGTCCTGACGTTCCGGCCCGAGAGCCAGACAACGATGGGCTATTATGGTTACCGGAGATCTCTCAAAAAGGAGGCCTACAAGCCGGATTTCGTCATCATCTTCGTTGAGACCAAGGTTGTGGATTTCATTTTTAAGCACCTGAAAACAGAGCTTCGCTACCTTTTCCAACAAGTGGAAATGACCTCGAAGCCCCAATCGTTCGATACAGGCGTCCGGTCTTTCGTCAACATCGATGTCGTTTATGACGAGAAGCGGCCGACCCAGAATGTCCTAGGCAAGATTTCCGGGACTGACAAGAACCTCAGGAATGAATATGTCATCCTCGGCGCCCACATGGATCACCTCGGGATCGACATGACCGGGGATGTCTTTAATGGCGCCGACGATAACGCCTCGGGAACGGCCGTGGTCATGGAGGTCGCCCGGACCATGAAGCTTGGCCAGTTCAAGCCCAAGCGAACGATCATCTTCGCCCTCTGGGCAGCAGAAGAAGAGGGACTCTACGGCTCCAAATATTATACCGAAAATCCCGTGTATCCGCTTGAAAAGACGGTCGCGTATATCAACCTTGATATGGAAGGCCACGGCAACGGCAAAGTCGGCTTCAGCGGGGTTTATTATGCCCCGGAGATCTGGGACGTCTTGAAGGCGCGCCTGCCCAAAGAAATGATCGCTAACGTCAGTCCAAGCCGCGGGGGCCCCGGGGGTTCAGACCAGACCTATTTTCTCTCCAAGGGTGTGCCAGGATTTTACGTCATCACCGAGGGGACTCATTTCAAAACCAACCGGGTCGGCGATGTCATCGACCTGATCAAACCCGAGGTTGTGCAGAAAGCCGGTGATTTCGTCGAGGCGGCCGTCGAGGTTCTGGGTTCGGAGCCAAAAATCCCGATTTTCGCGGAAAGGCGGACTAATTATTACTGGAAATATGAAACGGTGATTAATTATGAGATCCCCCCTCTCGATAAGGTCATCGAAGCGCACAAAGACGTGCAGGATCCGGATGTGGATTTCCAGCTGGCCGTGGTCAGCGAAAAAGAAGGGTTAACCGGCGACGTCTTGAGGATTGAAGTGATGAAGAACCTGCTCGCCGGCCTGGAAAAGATCAGGGAAAGCAAAGGACTCTCGCTCTACCAAGGCGCACCAGCCCGGCCTATGATGATGGGGATGGGCCGCCAGGCACGTAAGACCACGGTCCTGATTGGACTTCAAGGGATCGCGTCCTTCCGAGACGATTTGAGGTGGGCGGATGTCTTTTCCAAGCAGGGGATTGCATTTGTCTTCCTCGACCAACCAGAATTCCTCTTCGGCGACAAAGGCTTGAGTGATGAGGGGAAAAAGGTCGTGGAGGCCTTGGGGAGGGCCAATCTTCTCCTGACCGTCAAGGGGACGGACGCTGCTCAAACCAAGATCCTCTTGGAGAATGCCAAAAAGCCCCTCTTCCTGGAAACGAGCAGCCTGCCCGACAAGGATGTTATCGGTCTCATTAAAAAGACCAATTCCGCTATCGGCCTGGTCCTGGGCAAGGACGAGGACGCCGCTTCCTATTTCAAGAAAATCGATGAAGCGAAAAAGGCGGCTGGGACGGAATATCTTTCAATAGTCACCGAGAATTGCCTCTGGAGCAACGCCGGAAAAGAGCAGATGGTCAAGCTGATCGGTGAGCTCCTCAAAGCCAAATATGAGAACGAGGACCTGGCCAATCTTTTCTCCGGGACATTCATGAGGGTTCTAAGCAAGGCGAGAATTGAGGAAGCCGCCCGGCCTCCTGCGTTCATGCCGTTCTAGTCCGGGCACAAGCATGCCCGCGAGTTTTTTTCAATCCTTGACATCGCTCCTCCCGCAGCGATATATTTTTTGCTGGAGTAGGCAGATTGAATCAAGGCCCAAAGGGTGCGTCAAACGCTGACCGGGAAACGCATCGAAAATTCAAAAAATTGAAGTATCCATTTTTTTGGACATCTTTCCAGATTGTCTCCGTTTTAGTTTCTTATAAGCCATTGAAAGGGAAAGACTTAATAATGAGCCCCCTGGCACGGAAATTGCACTCATAAAATCGGTTTATTTCGCGTCAATGAAGGAGGTGAAGCCTGAAAAAGGTTAAAACGAAAAATCGGATAAGTTTCAAGTCTAAGATGAAATAGCCAAAAAAGGAGGCTGCTTTGAAAACAAAAACATTTGTTTTGATGACCGCTCTTTTGCTGGGGCTCGTTTCCCTGGCCTTCAGCCAGTCCAAGGAAACCGGGTCCATCCAGGGCATAGTCTTGGACCAGGAAAAAGTTCCTCTGCCCGGCGTGACGGTCACTCTATCGAGCCCCAACCTGATGGGGACAAGAACCGCGGTTACAGACGCCTCGGGCCTGTACCGTTTTCCCGCTCTTCCTCCCGGGACATATCAGGTCAAGGCCCAGCTCCAGGGGTTCAAGACGCATATCCAGGAAAACATCCGCATCCAGACTACCATGCGCCTGTCCATCGATATAATAATGACCCAGAGCTCGGTGGAAGAGGAGGTCACGGTTGTCGCTCAAGCGCCGACCGTGGACACAAAATC
>CAZOKP010000111.1:0-7267 GCA_964580435.1 uncultured Eubacteriales bacterium | reverse complement strand
GTAGAGTATCGGTCTTACAAACCGGGGGTCACTGGTTCGAGCCCAGTACCGCCCACCATCCTTTTTTCGAAGTGCGTCTCTGTGTCGGGTGTCATTTCCTTCTTTTTATTGATAAGCTCGTGAAAAGGAGGGCGACAATGACAGGCCGGAGTCATGGTCTCAGACCGCTGACCCGGCAATTTGACTCTGTTTTCGTTTATTGCTACCCTTAACCCAGGCGATTTAAAGCGTTCAAGTTGGGGAAGACCATGCACCCGCCGAAAAGGGAAGTGATTCTTCCTGAAAAGAGGGAGGCATCGTTTTGGGGTTCTTTTCTTGCCAAGTTAAGGAAACGACGGATCCTCGAAACGATTGCCGCTTTTATCGGCGGCGGTTGGCTTCTGCTTGAATTTGTCCATTGGACCCTCATTGATCACTATCATCTCCCGGAAAAAATTTACGATATCACCCTTTTCACTCTCGGCGGAACTCTTCTCTGCACTCTCCTCTGGCGTTGGTTCCGGAGCGCAGAAAACCGGCCGGGATATATCAAGGCCGAAGTCCTCTTGCTACCCCTGATTGTCCTCGCCACGGTGGCAGCAGACCTGAACCTTGTTTTTGATATCGCCGGCATTTATGGAAAAGAGCTCATTATTGGCCTCGCGGCCGTCTGCCTCGGTATCGCCTGGATCATCTTCAAGTCCTTGCACTGGGCGGCGCTTCCGCCTGAATCAGGGAAAAAAGAACTTGTCCTACCAAAACCAGCCGAGGCGAGGCCCGAAAAGTCTATTGTTGTCCTTCCGTTCGCCGATTTGAGTCCGCAGAAAGACCAGGAATACTTCTGTGACGGAATGACGGAAGAGCTCATAACCAATCTCTCCCATGTCCATGAGCTTCGAGTGATCTCGAGGAACTCCGCCATGACGTTAAAAGGGACCCAGAAAGATACCCGGACGATCGGACAAGACCTCAATGTTCATTATGTTCTTGAAGGGAGCGTCAGGAAAGCAGGCAACGACCTCCGGATCACGGCCCAGCTCATTGACGCGACAAATGATGCTCATATCTGGGCAGACAAATTCAGCGGGACCTTGGATGACGTTTTTGACATCCAAGAAAAGGTCTCCCGGTCCATCGTCGACGCCCTGAAGCTGAAGCTCGGCCCCGAAGAGAAGCAGCGGATAGCCAAGCGGCTCATCGAGAATGTTCAGGCGTATGAATGCTATATCAGGGCAAAAAAAGAATTCCACCGTGGCTCTGAAGACGCCTTGGGAAGAGCCCTTCAGGACATCAGCAAGGGGATTGACATCGTCGCTGAGAATGAGCTGCTTTATGCGGCGATGGGTTCGGTTTATTTTCAATTTATTGTTCTTGGAATAAGGGCGGAAGAACATTTTAATAAACTCAAAGAATGCGCCCACAAAATATTTAAGTTGAATCCCGATTCCCATCATGGTCATTATCTCCTCGGGCTGATTGAGCGCCGGGAGGGAAAAATACAAGAGTCTGTAAGGCATCAGAAGCAGGTCCTGGACCATGACCCGGATAATACAGAGTCCCTCTTCTGGCTGGTCTTTAATTATGCCCAGGCCGGACAATCCTCCGCCGCCAGGCCGTTGCTCAGACACCTTCTGGCCATTGATCCGCTGACGCCCATAAATCATTCCCTCCCCGGGTATCTCTACGAGCTGGGCGGACGATTCGAGGATGGGCTCAAATATAAGCGCAGGTATGTCCAGATGGACCCCGAAAATCCGTTTTCCCGCTTCAGTTACGCCCAGCCGCTTTTGTACAGCGGGCACTTTGAGGAAGGCTTCCGGCTCATCGATCTCATTTCCAAAGACACGCCCGAAATTCCCTGGGCTTGGCTGGGTCTTTTCTATAAATACGCCCTGACGGATGAAAAAACAAAGGCCAAAGAAATGATCACTCCGGAAAGGGAAAAAACAGCCCGAAAGGATGCGACATATTCGTGTATCATGGCCGATTGCTATTCGTTAATGGGAGAAAAAGAACTTGCCTTGGGCTGGCTCGAAAACGCCGTGAATCAGGGCTTTATCAATTATCCGTTCCTTTCTAAACATGACCCCTTCCTTGCCAATATCCGCGGCGAGGAGCGTTTCGAGAAGCTCATGGAACTCGTGAAGTCCGAATGGGGGCACTTTGAGGTGTGAGGATGCCAGGAAAAGGCTGACGGGAATATTCAAATGCGCACCTTAATGAAGTCGGCCGCCCTATTTTTTATGGTCTTTTCAGCGGGGATAAAAATCTCCTCTCAGGAAACGCCGGGAATATTGGAGCTCGGAAAACCCACTGTAAAAATATCCATTTCTCCGGCCGCACCCACGACTGAAGATGTGATCACATTTACCGCGGAAGCTCAGGATAATAGTGGAATGGGACTAAAAAGAATCGTTATGCTGGTGAATGACCGAGAGGTCAAAGTCTGCTTGATTTCTCCCTGTGTCTTTTTCGGAGGGCCTTATCCTGAAGGTCCGTTGAAGTATGGCACCAAGGCCTATGACCACACAGACAATGAACCCGGGACAAGCTCCCGAACAGTCAACGTGAAAAAGGCGTCCCGCTCCAAAGGACCGCCGGAGAGAATAATCGCTTTGATACCGTTAGCAGAAAGTGCAGAGACGAGATGGGCGAATGGCTATGTCGACCTTCCTTTTCCCGGGGAGGAAACGGACACCAGAGGTTTTGTCTGTTACCGGTATGGCGCTCAATTGGAAGATAATGAGGTCTATTCAAAAGTGTTGTTAACCCATCCGGAGTTCCGGGATCAATTCGGGTTGATTGCCGGAATATTCAAGCTCGGGAATCTTCCTGAAAAAGCGACTTTTCGGTCAAAAATTGGATTTTTAAAGGAATCCGAACAAACAGACAGCGCTGAGTTTAAAGTTTTTGTGAACACGGACCGATCGGTGTATGCGGCCGAGAAGTGTTTTTATGACAGTCATTTGAATGATCTTGTGTTAGACTTGGGGAGATATGCCGGTCAGGAAGTGGAGCTTGTCCTGCAAGTTCATGTTTTTTATGGCTCAGGGCCGGCATTGGCGGTATGGGTCGATCCCAGGATTGAATGGTAAGAAATAGGGATCAGGCGATGATCTGCCGGCGATGCAACGCCAGCAACCCTGATTCTTCCGTTTACTGCGAGCGGTGCGGTTCGGTTCTCCTCAGAGGACCGGCGGTAAAGAAGAAAAAGATCCGCTGGTACCTCATCCCGGCCTGTGCCGCGGCTCTAATTGTCTGCGGCTATTTTGGCTATAAGTCCCTCCTAAAGTCACCATCAGCTGAATTGACGCGAGGCGCACAAAGCCTGAGCGAACCCGTTGCCTCGAAAGTCTCGTCTCGAGAAGGCGCCGCTGCGCTTACTATAAGTGAGGTTGTTGTCCGCGGGGCGATGGACGAGGAAATCTCCAGAATGCCGGCCGCGATCGTCAGCGGCGCCTGGGTCGCCCTGCCAATATGGGTGCTGATTGGTGGAGATAACATAGACTTTCGCGGCATTGATGCCAACGAAATCCACATCGAGAGGGGATTGTGGGCCGAGGGCGATCCGGTCGCCCTCTGGCAGGTTGAAACAGGGCAAAAAGGAGAGGCGCTTGGACTTTTCCCCTGGGAACAACAGGTTCCGCTCGAGTGGCAGCCGCTCTCGACGGACGGCGCTTCCCTCGAAGTGGAAATCATCGCACCTCAAAAAAGAGGATCGTTCATCGTCTTTTCTCTGCCTGAAGACATCAGAGATGCGGGGGTCTTTAAACAACAAGCCCGGATTGTAGGCTGGACCTTCGGCGGATGGACGGACCGGGGATATCTCTGGACAGGCCCGGCGGGGGGCGACCTCGTCCCGACGATCCGGGTCGATCAATTCTATGCCTCGGTTTTCTCCCGCTGCCGCGAAGCCTATTTCCGCCAAGCCATGGCCATGCAGAAAGGGACAGCTGAGGACAGACTTAGAGCCCTTGCTCAAGGATTCCGGCTGCCATCTCTCCTCGAAAGCGAGGACCTTCCCCCTGAGCTCAGGCCTCAATCCGTCCTCATGCAGATGCATTCCCTCTCAGCGGAACTTATCCAACAAGGCTCGGCCAAAGAGGTCATCCGCATTCTTGATGACCAGGTCCTGTTGGAGGCTGGGGACCCGACACTCGTCATGGATGCTGTCCAGGCTGTGGTGAAATACCAGGATTACAACAGGGCCATTCAACATCTGGAAAGAGTCAAAAAGAAAATTCTCGAAAAGGCGGGTCAAAGACTGTCAGGGCTCGACCAGTTCGAGGCTCAGCTTTATAAATATTGGCTGAGAGAGATCATTGCCAAAGGCGGCTACTTCAGCGGCATGGCGGCTTTCGAAGAGGCCAGGCGGGCCTACCCCGATGATCTGGAAATCCATCTGCTGGGCGTCCAGGCGGCCCTGGCGGAGAACAACCGGGAAAAGGCCAGGGAACTGCTCGAGATGCGGAGTTACCCTCCCCTGTTGAAGGAACGGGCCGACCAGTTGCAGAAGCGCATAAAAGAGCTGGAGGACCAGGAGGCCGTGGCGATCCAATTCAATACGGGGGAAGAATCCATCCGTGTTACAGCATATCTTAACGGGACATATATGCAAAATTTTGTAGTCGATACAGGGACCAATATGACTACAATCCCCACGAGTGCTGTCGAAGCCTTGAAAATTAGGGTCGATGAATCCACTCCTGTCAGAGCGGTTTTAACGGCTTCCGGGATGGGGGTAACCTATGAAGTCACGCTTGAATCGATTGAGCTCGAGGGGCTCCGTGTCAACAATCTGAAGGTTCTCATCATTGATCTGCCTGGTTTCTCCGACTACGGCCTGCTCGGGCTCGACTTCCTTAACAACTTTCGGTTTGAGGTCGACAAAAAGCAGGGGATCCTTCGGCTAAAGAAGAGAGGGCCCTCATGAAAAAAAGACACGTCCATGAAAATTTATAAAATACCTTCGCTCATTTAAGCCGATCAGGAGGTGTTTCCACATGGCTGAACAATTTAAGCTTACCTACGCCACGATGTTTAACCCGCCCGATGAGCTGCACACCCGCTTCGAAGCAGCCCTGGTCAAAGTCAAAGCCGGGCTGGGAAAAGAATACGGCCTCATCATTAACGGCAAGGATGTCTTTGCTGGCGAGAAATTCGAAGACCGAACGCCGGTTAACACCGACGTCGTACTGGCGGTGATGCAAAAAGGCAGCGAGAAAAACGCCCATGACGCACTGGTCGCGGCCCGCAAAGCCTTCCCCAATTGGTCCCGCATGAAATGGCAGGACCGCGTCGCTTTATTGCATAAGGCCGCCGACCTGATCGACGAGCGCATGTTCGAACTCGGCGCAGCCATGGCCCTCGAAGTCGGCAAAAACCGGATGGAATCCCTAGGTGACGTGGCCGAGACCGCAGACCTGATCCGCTATTCCTGCTACCAGATGGAGAAGAACAACGGCTTCATCGTCGAGATGGGCCGCGACCCCCTGCCCGGCTATACCTCAACCAACCTTTCGGTGTTGCGTCCCTACGGCGTCTGGCTCGTGATCAGCCCGTTCAACTTTCCCTTCGCCCTCACCGGAGGACCGGGGGGCGCGGCGCTCGCCACCGGCAACACCATCGTCATCAAGCCCGCCACCGACACGCCCTGGATTGTCCGTTTGTTCGCCGAATGTCTGCGTGACGCCGGCATCCCTGACGGGGTCTTTAATTTCGTCACCGGTCCCGGCCGCACCCTGGGCCAGGCGCTTATCGACAGCCCCGAGGTGGACGGCGTCACTTTTACCGGTTCATATGACGTGGGCATGAAAATATTCCGTGACTTCGCCCAGGGCCGCTACATCCGGCCCATCATCCTTGAATTGGGCGGCAAGAACCCCGCCATCGTCTCCCGCCACGCCGATCTGGAGCGTGCTGCCATCGGCATCGTCCGCTCGGCTTTCGGCCTCCAAGGGCAGAAATGCTCGGCCTGTTCCCGCATCTATATCGAAGAACCTGTGTATGATAAGTTGGTCGCCAAATTAGTAGAACTTACCATCAAGCTGGTCGTCGGCGACCCCACTGAGCGCGCTGTCTACATGGGGCCGGTCATCAACAAGGCTTCGTATGAAGACTACAAGACCTTCTCGGGGGAATTCCGCAAGGCGGGCACCGTCCTGACCGGAGGCAAAGTCCTCACTAGCGGTATGTTCGCCAAGGGATACTTCTGCGTCCCCACACTCATCGCCGATGTGCCGATCAACCACCGCCTGTGGAAGCACGAGATGTTCCTCCCCGTTTCCATGATTGCAAAAGTGAGCAGTCTCGACGAGGCTATGCAGCTGGCTAATGACGTGCAGTACGGCCTGACCGCGGGGTTTTACGGCTCAGAAGAAGAGACACAATGGTTCTTCGACCATATCCAGGCCGGCGTCACCTACGCCAATCGTCCGCAAGGCGCCACCACCGGCGCATGGCCCGGTTTTCAACCCTTCGGCGGATGGAAAGGCTCCGGCTCAACCGGCAAGAATGCCGGCGGCCACTATTATCTGCCGCTCTACATGCACGAGCAGATCCGGACGCTGGTCAAGTAAAAATTGGGTGACACGATCCGAATTCCAGAGAATTCGGTCATGTCCCCCAATTTTTAAATGCGTTAATTATTTATTTTCAATGCTTTGGATGATGCGTTGAAGCTCGGCCTCGAGCTTCGGGTCAAGCGGCGCGGGGTAATGGGTCTCGAGAATCCGTCGTGCCCGCGCGAGCGCCCACGTCCGCGCCCCGTCTTTCTTCTTCTCCCACTCGCTGTAGGGCCTCCGGTCCATCAGAGAATTAGCCCACAACTCCCGCATATGGCGCAGAGTATGCTCATGCATCATATAACTTCCTCCCGGCCCCACCTCTCGAATGGCATCAAGGGCTAAATTTTCGTCATCCACCACGATTCCTTCCATCATCTTGGCGATGATCCCGAAGATCTCGCAGTCCATGATCATCTGCTCATAAGACCAGATGGTGCTGCCGTTCAGAAGACCGGCTCCGAGGAGCATATCCGACATAACCGCCGACGCCATGAACGTCGAAAGGCTGTTCTCGACCCCCGCCTGCCAGTTCGGTTCTTTGGCCCCCGTCGCGAACGAACCCATGGAGAGAGGCAGGTTATAAAAATCGGCCAGGACATTGGAGGCCGCCCCAAACAAGAAATCCTCTGGCCCGCCGCCAGTGTAAGCGCCGCTTCGAAGGTCCATCACCGTCTGGGCGGCGGCATAGAAAACCGGCGCGCCGGGATAGGCCAGCTCGATTA
>CAZOKP010000110.1:0-7441 GCA_964580435.1 uncultured Eubacteriales bacterium | reverse complement strand
TTTTTCTTGATGAGATTCAGTTCGTCCGGAACCTGCCCTCGGTTATCAAATATCTCATCGACCATTATCAGGCCAAGTTTTTCCTGACGGGCTCGTCGAGCTTTTATCTCAAAAACCTGTTTAGCGAATCGCTATCGGGCAGAAAATATATTTTCGAACTCTTCCCCTTGACCTTCCGGGAATTCCTGGTTTTTAAGGACAGCACATTGAGAATCCCAGAAAATCCCCGCGACCTCGCGCGCCCCGTTTTCGAATCGATCTCTCCCCTGTATGACGAATATGTTCGCTTCGGAGGATTTCCGGGTGTTGTCTTGAAAACGAGCATGCTGGAAAAAACGCGGGCCCTCGACGACATTTTCACCTCCTATTTTCAGTGGGATGTTCTCCAGCTCGGTGATTTCCGTAAGAATGAATTGATCCGCGATTTGATTATCCTTCTGGCTCAGAGGATCGGCTCAAAGCTGGACATTCAGAAGATCTCGAAGGAACTCGGCATCACCCGGCCGACGTTGTATGAATATCTTTCCTTCCTCGAGGGAACTTTTTTTATCAAGCTGATCAGGCCGTATGCGAGAAGCAAAAACTCCGAGATTAGAAGAAGTCCCAAGCTCTATCTCTGCGACACAGGCCTGGCCAATCGCCTGGCGAACCTGGACGAGGGGAGAATTTTCGAAAATTCGATTTACCAGAATCTCCGGCCGAAAGGGGAGATTGCCTACTATGAAAGGAAGAATGGAGCGGAAATCGATTTCTTGTTGGACCAAGCGCATGCCTTCGAGGCAAAAATGACTCCCCAGAAGAGAGATGTCAGTCAGTTGAAACGGGTGGCCGAAGAACTCGGGATGAAGTCCTTTAGCATTGTGTCCAGAAACTTTACGGACCTGGAAAATACCATCTACGGATTCATGATTTAATATCAATATTTGTTAATTATTGAGACCTGACCCTATTCAAGGTCTTGACAGATGGCCCCTCAAAATGTATCTTCTTTGTAGATACATCTTGGAGGAGAAATGAGAGGACGAGTCCAAAAATGGGGCAACAGCCTGGCCCTTCGTATCCCCAAATCGTTCGCGGATGAGCTAGGTCTGGGGCAGAATTCGTCTATCCAGTTGATGATCAAAGAAGGAGCGCTTGTCGTGACACCCGAACGTGAGCCCAAATGGCGTTTGGAAGAGCTCCTTGAAAAAGTGACCAAAGATAACATCCACCGCGAATGGGAGACCGGATCCGCCGAGGGCGATGAGACATGGTGAATCCGCGTCCATACGTTCCCCAGCGCGGTGATGTGGTCTGGATCACCTTGAATCCTCAAGCCGGCCACGAACAGTCAGGTCGACGGACGGCGGTCATCCTCTCGCCTCACGCCTATAATGCCAAGGTCGGGCTGGCCCTCCTGTGTCCGATCACGAGCCGGGTAAAAGGTTATCCGTTTGAGGTCCGAATCCCCCCGGGATTGCCTGCCGCCGGCGTGATCTTATCCGACCAGATCAAGAGTATGGATTGGCGCGCTCGGAAGGCCGAATGGATCTGTTCCTTACCCCCACAGACAACAGCCGAGGTTCTGGCCAAGTCGCTGACACTATTGACATAGGTTCAGCGTTCTGCCTTTAATGTCAAGTTCCTTATCATCTTAGAAGACGCTTTGCTTTGTTCCTGATGCCCCGGATTTGCTAATTGTTAAGACCTGACCCCTGATCTGATTTCTTATTCACAAAAGTTATTGAATTTATCCCGGCATCTCCATATGATTGAAGATAACTTCCGGCTCATTCCTGCTTGATCAGCGCTCAGCCTGAAGTCGGTGCCGATGGAAGTCAAAGAAAAGAGAAAACTTGAGGTGACCGTCGACAAGCGGCACATCGTCTCGATCGGCGAACGCCTCTACACGGAAAGCGTCGAGCTTCTCCGCGAGCTGGTCAACAACGCCTACGACGCCGACGCCACAGAGGTTCGCGTCGAGGTGTCGCCCACTGAGATCAAGGTCAGCGACAACGGCGCGGGCATGAACCTCGCCGGCCTCGAACAATATTTCATCATCGGGTCGGACGAAAAGGTGGTCCATTCCCGCTCGCCCCGGTTCGGCCGCGTCAGGATCGGCCAGTTCGGCATCGGGAAATTCGCTTCCCTGGCCGCCGCCTCGCGTTTTGAGCTCCTCACCCGGCACAGGGATTTCGCCGCCCGTGTCGTCTTCGATAAGAAGGCATGGGAGGAAGCCAAGGACGAGTGGCACATTCCCTGCGAAATCCTCGCGGCCGACCCTCAAACGGGCAACGGAACGACCGTCACCCTTTCCGAGCTCTCCAAGTCTTTCCTTGTTGAGGACGTAGAGAGAAAGCTCATGGAGAGCGTCCCCCTCAAAGCTCCGGAATTTGCCGTTTACGTCAACGGGCGGCGCCTCTATCCCCGGAGCATCGTCGGCCGCAGAATCCCGCTCCTCGAAGGCACAAGGTTTGGCCCCGTCACCGGAGAAATCGTCATCACCCCGAAGTCGGCCGCCGACTTCAAGGACCTGGGCATCGAGGTGAAGGTGAAGGGCGCCACCGTGAAAAAAGACCTCTTCGGCATGGAGACGTGGGGAAAAGCGGTGGCCCGGGTGAAGGGCGAAATCAACGCCGATTTCCTTCCCATCACCTCCGATCGTTCGAGCTTTATCGTCGATTCCGGCGAGTACCAGGAATTCCTCAAGATTATGGAAAAAGTCGTCGGCATCATCGGGAAGGCCTTGGGCAAGGAAGCCGACCGCAGCGAGCAACGCAAAGTCAGCCGCGCGGTCACCGAAGCCCTCCAGCGCATCCATAAGGCGCTGGCCAGGAATCCCGACCTTTCGCCCTTCGGCCCGATTGACTATGGCGAGCCGGGGGAGGCCGGCGGCGGCGCCGTCATCGGGGGCAAAGACAAGGGGTCAAAAGAAGCCCAAGTCCGGCCCCGAGAGGCGCAGGCCGGAAAAACGGCGGAGGCCTCGCCAAAACGGAAAAAGCGGCGCCATCCGCTGGTCAAAAGAGTCACCCCGAACGCCATCGTCCGGCGGATGCGCATGGGCACGGAGAGCGTTTCCGTCTGCCTCGACTTTTTCGGCCCGCTCGGGCCGGAATGTTTCTCCGAGGGAAACATCGTCTATGTCAACCGCGACCATCCGCTCTTCCAGAGGGAGTCGCGCAAGGTTGCCGCCCAAACGATGTACATCGCCCGTCTCGTCACCCAGGAAATCTCGCTGATGAAGGAGACCCGGAGCCCGCGCGTGGCCTTCAGCCGCCAGAGCCAGCTTCTTAAGGATGCTTTCACCGAGGAGTAAGCGACCCGACTTCAATCGACGAGTTTGTCTCCCTCTATCATCCGCAGGGGAAATTCGGAAATTGATATTGTGTCCCCATTTCAGTATATTTCTCAGTATCGTCCGAGTATCCTCTCTCTGTCTTCGTTCTTTTTGTCACCCTTATAATAAATTTCAATAAGCGCGATCCTGTCATTTTCCTCGAAATAGGCATATATCACTCGGATTCCCGTCTGAGCGCCCTTGCCCTTAAGAGATCGACAAGCAAACTTTCTTGCCTTATAAATTCTGGGGGCCTGGATCCCCAACCCTGCTATCTGCACAACGCCTTTGTTATCGATGCCCAGTTTATGGAAGAGTTTGAGCTCGGTCTTGATGAAATTGTCCAGATCGTCTTCGAGGGACCGGAACCTCTTAAGGAGCCTCTTCATGTCCCGCTCGAATTCCGGCAAGCGGATGATTTCCTTAAACGGCGTCATCGTACTCCCGGACCGAATAAGCCGGCGTCCTGTAAAATACGGCCTCGTAATCGATGATCTTGCCCTCCTCTGTGGTCAGCCAGGGAACGTCGTTATGGGAATAATCGCTGACTTGACGGGCGTTCATGTCGGAAAGCCTGTCCAGGACATCATTAATGACTTCTATCTCGTTGCCATTCAAAATGCTCAGGTCCGGCTTCCTCAGAGGAAGATACTTTCTCTGAGGATACTCAAAATACTTATCCTTAACTTCGGTGATTTCCCCTTTAACCATCATTTGGTCCACGATTTTCCTGAATTCAAGGGGCGTCGGCCCATACTTATTTTTCAGGTATGTGGCACCGATTAACTGCTCTTCATGCTTCTCGTAATAGTCAAAATCGATGAAATAGAGAAGCTTGTAAATGACCGTCTCGCCGATGCTAGGTTTTGCTCCCACCTTGTTTAGGATATAGATCAGCACTTCCTTGAACTTTTGGAGGTTCTTCTGGGGGATATTAATCCTCATCCGGGGAGTGGCTTCGGGTCCATAGGCTTCCCGGCTCTCTCTGATCATGATTTGCGGCTCTTTACCCGGATCCAGCAGGGCGTCCACAGACAGGTTGAAGATTCCAGCTAATTTCTTGAGCTCTTCGGCGCACACCTTCCTCTCTCCATTCTCTATCTGTGATATAGACGGGCGTGAGACACCCAGTTTCTTAGCCAAGGCTTGTTGGCTCAACCCAAGAGACACCCGGATTTGCTTTATTCTTTGACCCAATGAAGTCATCGTTTTCTCCTAAAACCCAATTATATGAATGTTTGATTAATTGTCAAGAGTATGTATGAAAAACTTACATCGGCATTTTTTCATTGACGGACACGTCTCCCTCTGCCATCCCTAGGGGAAATTCGCCCCTCGCCCAGACGTTCGCGGCTGGCCTCCTCAGAATAAGGGGTGCAGGTCTCTTTTTCCATAAAATAGTGATGGCCATGCTATTCGCGTATTACGAAATTAGGAAATCAACCTGCATAATTGTGTTCATCGATGCCAAACTTTCACTGATGATGAACAATAAGAATTAATGAACAATATGAGCATTGGGCCAATTATTCGCAAAAAAATCGTGCAAATCGTGTGGTATTTCGTATATTTGTTAAAATAACGCTTGACTTTTGTTCATATTTTCGCTATGTTCATTAAAGATGAACTTAAAGATAAAGTGAACAAAATTATGAACGGAATTAACAAAAACATCGAAGACGAAATCTTGAAGCTTGCCGTTGAAGCGTTTAAAAAGAATATTCCAGCACCGGCTGAAATTGAGACGCTAGCCGAGGAGCCCGTCTATATAAATGGGTTTCGGCCGGACCGACGAATAAAAATGACAGTGCAAGGCAAAACTTTGAATTATTACGCCGAGATAAAACCTAATTTCGCGAACGCAAATAGACTCCTCTTGCATATGTGCCGAGACAAAGTCGACCACCCGCTCCTGCTCATCGCAAAATATGTGAATCCACACCTGGCAGATCAGCTCAAGCAGGATGGCATAGAATTTATCGATACTGCAGGCAACGCGTTTATCAATAACCAAACACTGTATATTTTCATAAAAGGGAACAGACCTCCGGATATACTAGGACAAGCGCCTCTAGAAAGAGCTTTCAACCCTGCCGGCTTGAGGATGATCTTTGCCTTTCTCTGCAATCCTGGCTTTGAGAAAAAAACCTACCGGGAGATCGTGGCTGCTGCAGATGTCGCACTCGGGACCGTCAACTGGATCATGAAGGAATTAAAGAAAATGGGCTTTCTTATGGATATGGGAAAACGAGGTTACAAGCTGATCCAAAAAGAGAATTTGTTACATCGCTGGGCAATCGCTTATCCAGAGCGTTTGAGGCCGAAGCAGATGCTGGGGCGTTACAGGGGCGATACTGGCTGGTGGCAACAAAAGACCCTAGATCCGTTAAAAGCACAATGGGGGGGAGAGGTTGCAGCTGCAAGATTGACACAATATCTTAAACCAGAGTTGATAACGATCTATACCACGCCCCAAGAGCTCAATCAACTGTTACTCGAGAACAGACTCAAGAGAGACAGATCTGGAGATGTTGATATTCTCGCGAGATTTTGGAAGCCCGTCGAGATGTGGGAGTACAATGACCTCGTACACCCAATCCTCGTTTATGCCGATCTCCTGGCAACAGGAAACCAGAGAAACATAGAAACAGCGAAAATGATCTATGAGCAACATATCATTCGACTTATCAGGGAAGATTGATCAGCAGACAATCGCCGTGCTTTCTGTCGTGAAGAAAGTCGCGGACTCATTAAGCATTCCTTTTTTCATCGTTGGCGCTTCAGCAAGAGACATCATTCTCAAACACTGCTACGGAATAGAACCACCCAGGATGACCAGAGATATCGACTTGGGAGTAGAAGTCGCAAGTTGGAAACAGTTCAGCCAACTTACGGAATCATTGCTGTCGTCCGGCAAATTCTCTGCCACCTCGGAACGGCACAGGCTCCAGTTCGATTCTGTCTTCATCGATATCGTTCCTTTCGGTTCAATCACAGACGAGAAAAGACGGATTAGCTGGCCACCTGAACACGAAATATTCATGAACATGGCTGGATTCAAGGAGGCCTACGAATATTCGGTTAGGGTGAGATTGAGTTCGGCCCCTGAGCTCGATATTAAATTGCCAACTCCACCAGGCCTGGCGCTCATGAAGTTGATTTCGTGGAAAGAGGGATACCCCGAGCGGCAGAGAGACGCTGAGGATCTGCTGCTTATCATGCAGAAATATGAAGAAACAGGCAACTTTGAAAGACTTTACGAAAAAGAGCAGAGCCTGTTGGAGGAAGAGCATTTTGATACAAGACATGCCAGCATCAGGCTGCTCGGCCGCGATATGGCTATAATGGCAGATCCTTATACATTGGATACGGTCAGAGCGATAGTAAGCGAAGAAACAGGACAACGTTCTCAATATAGATTAATCTCAGATATGATCAGAGGCAGGCTTGCTTCCGATCTCAAATTCGATGAGATTCTCTCTCAGCTTGAGAAGCTAAGGCAAGGTCTTGTCGAGGCTTCTGAGGCATAACCGCCTGCGGGAGAAATTCGCCCGGACGTTAGCGGCCTGCTTCCTGATGCCCCGGATTTGTTAATTATTGAGACCTAAGCCCCTGTCCGGCGCGCTGGGATTTCGATCCCAGCAAGGATTTTGCGGATCTGCTTGCCGAGGTCGAAGCCGACCCTACAGGGATATTCTGGGGATAAGAAGGCGTTTATTATTGCCTGACATAGTAAACAATTATTTAGAAAATTGTTTACCTTGATAAACGGTCGTTGGGGAAAGCATTTCTTCTGATTGCGATCGAGAAGTTCGATTTTTCCGCCCGGAAGCGCCAAGGCGAATGCGATTTCGTCCTCTAGGTCAGGATAAAATCTTCAAGAGACAGGCTTCGCGCTTTTTCCGCATCTCTGCCGGCCGCTTTTTTTGCGTGATTAGTGTTGTGTTCCGAGCTTATTTGAGAAAATATAATTGACAGAAGCGTCAATATAATATCTAATTATTGCGAGATAGCGCATAATCCTGCAATAAGAGACTTCCTTATTGCAGGATGCTGAAAAAGGCTTTAAAGAATGAAACTCGAAGATTTTGCAGGCTCGCAATCCGGAAGGTGCATTAAGACAAC
>CAZOKP010000109.1:0-7465 GCA_964580435.1 uncultured Eubacteriales bacterium | reverse complement strand
CGCCATCGGCGTCATCCTCCTGCTCTCGCCCCTTCTCAAAAAGAAGTAACCGCCGCCTAACGTTTTCCCTTCTCATGCAGAATGATTTCCCGCAGGCTTTGGGTATGGGTCTTGTCCTCCTGCGATAAATCCTGGAACAATTTTTTCAAGGATGGGTCTTTGATCTCGATAGACGTATCCAGATGGACCTTCTCAAACCGTCCTTCCAGTTCCAGGAGCTCTTTCAATCCCTCGTCAAGGCTGGAGGTCTGACGAATCCTCTGGAGAAGAGTCTCCGCCAGCTTGAGGCCCCTATGGATCTCAGAGACCGTCATGATTTTGCAGCCGAAGGCGTCCGGAATCATCTTGATATGTTCTTTCCCGGATGCCAAAATCCTGGCATGATTCTTTTCTTCCTGGGCCATCTTGTTCAATCTCCAGGCAAGATCCTCATCGGAAGAAATCCGGCTGAGGCTTTCATAACAGGTGCAAAAGGTCTCCTCGACCTGGATGCCCAGGTCCAAGAAATCATCGAGATTCATGGGCCTTTGCCTCCGAGGATTCTTACCCTTTTTCAGGCCGTTCTTCCTGGACATTTTTTATCCTGCAAAGAACGAGACTGTTTGGCAAGAGAAGGACCCGAGCAGGCTTTTATTTTGGGAGCAATTCGCCTATATTAATGTCTCTCTCCATGACTCTAAATAAAAGAATAGTCGTTTGCCTGGGGGTGTTTCTGGTCTGTTTTGGACTGGCTTTTTGGGCAGGGGCCTGCAGGCCAGCAAGAGAATACCATTCCTCAGGCGAGCTCGCCAAGGTTCAAGAAACAATCCGGGAATATATCGGGGATGAGGCCTTCCCTTCCAGGATATCCGTGAACGGGGAATCTGTTCTCGCCGACATCCTTCTGCCCCTTTTTTATCGACAGAGAGATTGCCGGCCGGCCTGGACACAGGAGGGAGTGCTCTCCCTTCAAGTCGAATCTCTAATCAAATCTATCGAGAAAGCTGACCAGGAGGGCCTGAGACCTTCAGATTATCACCTGTCCAAAATAAAGACACTTTCCGATATTCTGAAAAAGCACAGAAAAAGACTGAGCGGCCGCTTGGCCGAAGAATTATCTGACCTGGATCTCTTGTGTACCGATGCTTTCCTGACCTATGCTGTTCACCTGGCGCACGGAAAAGTGAACCCTGAGACACTCGAACCTTCCTGGCCGGGTGTGTGTGTCGATGAGAAAATCGTGCCGGCTTTAGAGAAAGCCCTGGCAAAAAATCAGGTCGAGGAGACGCTCAGGAATCTTGCGCCGCAGCACGATTTCTATGCCTCCCTCAAGAAAGCACTGGTGTCCTGCCATGGCCTCGCCAAAACACTGGAGTGGGATCCTCTTCCCGTCGGCCCTGCATTCAAAAAGGGGGATCGTGGCAAGCAGGTCAAGAGTCTTCGCCGGCGCCTTGCGGACTTGGGCGACCTCCAACAAAGGAGGCCAAAAAGCAAAGGCCTTTTTGATGATGATTTGGAAGCGGCTCTCCGCAGTTATCAAAAGAGACACGGCCTGGAGGTCAGCGGAACCCTTGACCAGTCTACCGTGGCAGCTTTGAATGTTTCACTTGAGGAGCGGGCTGGACAGATTGAGCTCAACCTGGAGCGCTGGCGCTGGATGCCGCGCGACCTGGGGCGGAGATTCATCTATGTCAATATCGCCAATTTTGGGCTGGAGGTCTTCGAAGGTTCCCAAAGAGTGATGTCGATGAAAGTCGTGGCGGGAAACGAGGCCTGGCAGACGCCGGATTTCTCCAGCCGAATGACCCATCTGATCATCAATCCCTACTGGACTATCCCGGCTCCTGTTTTGCTCAAGGAAATCAGAAACTACATCCTTCAGGACCCGAATTATCTCAGATACAACAAAATGGTCATCCTGCACGGCTGGGAAAATGAGGAGACAGAAATCGACGCGGCGACCATCAACTGGGCCAAGCTGACCGAAAAGAACTTGAACTTCCGCATCCGCCAGGACCCCGGGCCCCTCAATGTCTTGGGCCGGCTGAAATTCGTCTTTCCTAACATCTATGAGATCTTTCTCCATGACACGCCCTACCAGGAGGATTTTGCCAAGACGACGCGCGCTTTCAGCCATGGCTGCGTCCGAGCCGAAAAACCGGTCGAGCTGGCCGCTTATGTCCTGCGCGGCAAGCCTGGGTGGGATGTGGAGAAGATATTGGCGGCCATCGATAGTTTTTGTGAACAGACAGTCAGACTCGTTGATCCTCTTAACGTCTATTTTCTTTATTGCACAGCCTGGCTGGACGAGCACGGGACGATGCAGTTCCGGCCCGATATTTACGAGCGAGACCTCAAGCTGGCTCAGGCGCTCAACCAGGATCCCCCCGCTGTCCTCGGATCACGTTAGTCCCCCATCGCCGCGCCCGGTCCCGCCCTATCTGGGAGGCATCTCCAGATCTTGATATCAGAGCTTTGAAAAGGGCTCGAACGACCATCACGCGGAGATCAGCCTGAGAGCACGCCTTGCGAGAGAAGCCGCAGGCCTCCCTATAATTGTGGATGAGTAGGGCGAGGGGTGTGGGCGGAGAAGGTCGTCCGGAAGCGGAGCGGGCACGGTTTCTCGACCGAAGGGAGAGAAGAGCGAAGCTGAGGACCCGAGCGAATTTGCCTCGCCGGGAGCAAATTCGCGTGCCTTCGAGCCCACACCCCTCGCCCATTCAGGCCGCCGATCGCAGCGGGGAGTCGAGTCCTTTCAAAGCCTTTGTTCAATCATCATAAAAGGAAAGATATTTACTGCCTTCCACGAGCAGGTTGACCTTGTTTACCTCCTGTGATAAAAGCAGGAGACAGATAAATTGTGACGGCGTGAGGTAAAAATGCAGGGCCAGATTCCAACCTTATACGTCTCCGGAAAGACTTTGCCAGAGGCCTGGGAAAAGGCTGTTTTGGCCTGCTGGGAGAATGGTGTCGCCATCAAAACCGAGTATGATAAACCGGGCGACCCGCCCAGCAAAGACTGCACGATGATGTGGGTGGTGGAGGATCCCTTTGCGGAGCCGCGTATCCATCGCGCCTTCCCGGGCGGGCTGGAGGACCTTGAGATTTATCGCCAGGAAGTCGTCGATGGAGTCCACGACCATTGGATTGCCCCCGAGGAGGGCAAGTGGACCTATACCTATCACAAGCGCCTTTTCGCCTATGAGATCGAAGGCCAGACGATCGACCAGATCAACTATATTGTCGAAAAACTCAGTCAGGCCGGACACTCCCGCCGAGCTCAAGCCATCACCTGGAACCCCAAACTCGACCCTCCCACTTATGACCCGCCTTGCCTCCAGCGTCTCTGGTGCCGACTTCTCGCCGGTGATAAAGGAGAGTTCATCCTCAACATGAACACGCACTGGCGCTCCAGGGATGCCTACAAAGCTGCTTACATGAACGTTTTTGCCATCACAGACCTTCAGCGCGCCATCGCTGAAAAAATCACCTCCAAAATCGGCCGCCGGGTGCGCGTGGGCCGCTATGCCGACCTCGTGGACAGCTTCCACATCTACGGCTCCTATTTTGACGAGTTCAAGGGATTCTTGAGCCTGGTCGAAAAGCGGCGTTTCGAGGACCGAACCTGGCCCTCGGAATATGCCGAGCCGATGTTCGCCGAAGCCCGGGAAAAACTGAAAAAAGAAAAGAAATAGATGCCGAAAGAACTTGCCTTGAGTAAGGTGTTTACTCTTGCGCAAGACAGCGGCGGCTGACACGCTTGGCCATGGCGATAATCGTCAGGATGGGAGGACGACCCAGAGATTGAGGGAAAAGGGAGGCATCGGCTACATAGAGATTTTTCGGCAGAGCAGGATTATGAAAGGATGCCGCCTCGCGCTCGGTCAGGGGGAACATCCCGCCGGGATGTCCGGCATTGATGTTCCCTAAAAAGATCTGATTCTTCTCGACGCCGAGCCGGCAAAGGATTTCGGAACAAACAGAGACGCCTTCTTCAAGCTTCGCCTTGTCTCTTGGCGTCAAGGTCTTGCTAATCCCCTTGGAGGAACTGCTTCCTTGAGGGTCATCGGCCAGCTTTATCATCAGGCTCAGGATATTCTTGGCGGGGTACTTCCAGCGTCTATTGAAGAAAAAGCTCAGGTAATCAAAATAGGGCGATATAATATAGCCCTCTTTCTCGACGACGAAGGGCATGGCGACACCGCCGTTCAATCCTACTCCCTTCCATTCCGCTGCCACACACAGAACCGGATCGACGAAGAGCCTGGGCTCACAGGGGATCCCCGAGTTCTCGAGGATGACAGGTGTCTCCAGCCCTCCGGCTGCAAGAATAATCAAGTCGCCTTCAAAAAATCGTTTCCGCCCTCCGTGCCTCGCCTCAACGCCCTTGGCCATCCCCTTTTCAATGATCACTTTTCTCACTCTGCAGCCCGGGATGATACGAGCCCCGTTCGCGAGGGCGAGGTTTAGAAATTGCCGACTGTCCCATTTAGCGCCTTGGGGACAGCCCAAGACACACCGGCCGCAGTTGAGGCATCCGGAATAATCTCCCATCTTCGGTGTCGGCCAGGGTGAGAGTCCCATCTCCCGGCAGACCTCGAAGAGGCGTCGCGTGATTCCCGTCCATTTCTTTTCGTGCTCTGTAGAAATCGGAATCTCTCGCCGGATCTCTTCAAACTCTCCGTCAAGGCTGATCCCCAGTTTTTTGAGGTCCTCATCGACACGGAGGGCATTTCCCGTGGAAATCGTGGTCGTCCCTCCCAGCCCTCTCCCATTCACTAGGACCAAGTCCTCTGTTTTACGGATCTTCATGGCGGGAAAAAGGAGCTGAATCTCTCTCTCATCGAAAAACAGCCCGGATTTCTTCCACTTTTCCAGGGCCGTGAGGCTAGCGGTGAAAGGCCTGAACTCTTTTCCGTCTTCCAGAACGGTCACATCGAAAGCGCCCTGAAGCTCCTTGGCCACCGTCGCTCCGCCTGCCCCGCTTCCGACAACGAGGAGTTTTTTCATCTTAGTCCCCGTCCCAAACGATGCGAGCCTTGCAGGAGTCCCGGCCTTCTGTCAGCTTTTGATAAAAATCGAGCTTCCCGCCTCCAGAAAGGCCTGCGGCCACGCCTGCGTCGAGGGCAGAGATAAGCCCGCAGATGCGGTCCGTGTAGAATCGGCTGAAATAGCATCGAGCGATGGTCACCTGGCCGTCACTCCGGCCCTCAAAAGAGATGCCCAGGATTTTATAAAGGAGTCTGCTTGTCCGTAAAACATCTTCAGCGCTGCGGAGGCGCAACTTTTCCCGGAGTCTTTTCCCAAGGACGCGGGCATTATCGTAAAGGCGGCGTTTGATGACCTCGCTGTTATTTTCTTTTTTTAGCACTCTCTCTGCTTCTCTTTGAGTGAACAGGGCATAGGCTTCTAGAGCCTCCAGATAAGACAATCCCCTGATCGGCGGGGGAACGACACCAAAGGCCTGGGCCGTAAGGCTGAAGAGGTCCGCCAGGACCTTTTTTTTCACGGACGCGGGGAGGTGAAGCTCCAGAAGGGGCAGGAATAGACTCATCGACGCCTTTCTTTCCGGGTGTGGTAGAGGCCTAACACGAGCGCTCCGATAAGACCGTCAACAACGAAGTTGGCCAGGTAGATCAAGAAAGGCCGGTGGAGGAGGAAAAAGCCGAGGGATAGCAATGATGTGGCGATTTTTCCGTTGGCCAGGAGGAACGGAAAATCATCGTTGCCGGGATACCGGAACATCAGCCAGGCCAGCAAGGCGACAAGGTACATATACCCCCCAGTGAGGACGAGGTAAAAATGAAACCCGGAAGCCGGCGATTCCTCCATTCCCAAACCCCGGGAGAAGCTGTTGAACAGGGACAGGACGCCGTCAGGAAAAAGAAGAAAAATTGCGCCCACGACAATGAACGTCAAACTCAACAACAGGCTGATAATCCTGTAAAGCTTCATTGACATTTCCTATCCATGATAAATTTTAAAGAATCGCGAAGGCGGCCCGAAGCGAATCCCCGGCATCAGCTGTTCCGACTCCGCTCTTCCAAGCGGCAAAGAGCCGCGGTAATATCTCCGCAAAAGCTCATAATTCCGATTGATAAAGCAGCTTTCTGCCGAAGGAAAATATCGGCGCATATCCGCATAAATCTCCTGGATGGATGTCTCCCTGACGTTGCCGAAGGTCATCGGGATGAAGACGCAGGGGCTGACTTCGCCGAAAGCGTCTATATAGACCATTTTATGGCCGGCATTGCATCCGAAATGTTCGCGCCCCTCGAAATGGCCGAGATAATTGACCGTTATTCTTCCTTGGCTGTTGTAGCGGTCCTGCAAGGCGACCAGCGTCTTTCGGTCCTCTTCGGTGACGACGAGGTTCTTGTCCCAAAAAGCCTCGACCGACGGCTTGGCTTCGCTGAGCCAGGCTTCATGGATCTCGAGCCCGATCAAAAATTGGAGAAACTCATCGACCTCACCGCGGCGGATCATTTCCCTGGAAAGAACGGCCGAGACCCCCACGTGGAGGCTCCCCAGATTCTTGAATATTTCGATCGCTCTCAAGGCTTCCCGGAAGGCCCCTTTCGTCGCCCGCGCTCGGTCATGTTCCTCCTCCCTCCAGTGGTCCAGGCTCACGGAAACAGAAAACAGGCCGGCCTTCCTGAGGTCTTGGGCGAGCTGTGGCGAGAGCGTCGAACCTGTCGTGAAAAGTTTGACGGCACAGCCGTCACTGGCACTCTGGGTGATAGAAACGATATCCTCTTGCAGGAGCGGCTCACCGCCGGTCAATCCCAGCCAGAAAACTCCCATGGCCTTTAGCTCACGAATCGTTTTTTTTATAGTCGCCGTATCCATCACCCGTCCTGTTCTGCCCTTGTTGTAGCAGTAGGCACACTTCTGCGGGCAGATATTGGTCAGGCCGACCTGAGCGTGGGATGGACCTTCTATCTTCCTTAAGAGATGTTCGTTGATAAAACGCTTATAAGCCGGGCTGTTGAGTGGAGGCAGATGCGAATGGAGAATGAGTTGACCAGCGACATTCACCGCTTTGAATTTCCGCAGATATTCGATCAGAAACAGGTTGATTGCCGGCTTCGCCTTCAGGATCTGAGGATTCCGCAGAAGGGCTTTCCCTACATCGAGCCGTTGCTTCAGTCCTGGCATGATTCTCAGGTTCCATCTTAGCTTTTTTTGGTGAATCTGCCAACCCCTGCAATGGCTAGGCTGCGATCCGCCTCGTCAAGAACTCCCGCAATTTGGTGGAGGGAGAAGAATATGAGCCTCAAAACGAAGATTGTCATCCTGCTCTTGGCCGCAGGGCTTTCCTTTCTGGAGTTCAACTTGATCGTCTGTTCCGGTTCTTTTTGCGAAACCCTGAGAGCAAGCCGTTCAGGAAGCTTCACGATTCTCGCCGACGCATCTTTAGGACAGGCGATTGTCGTCGTCACTGCTTCCCTTAGGCCTTAGAAGACCGCGCGGCAAGAAAATACAG
>CAZOKP010000108.1:0-7612 GCA_964580435.1 uncultured Eubacteriales bacterium | reverse complement strand
TAATTCCGTTAGAATTCTTGCTGACCCGGAGAGATGCTTAGAAAGAAGCTCGGATATGCCGTCAGCAGCCTCATGCTGGTTTTGCTAAAGGCTTTGATCACTCTGGACAGAATGAGGGTTCTATCAACCAAATAGATCATGCCGAACAGTTGTCAAGGGCAGCCTCTGATTGGCTGGGCAGGAACGCGGACAATCAAGGAGATCTACGGGAAAAAAAGGGGGGCGGAGAAAAATCAGATCCAGGCGGACGAGAAACTGAAGGAGCAGTTGAGGGCTTTGGGCTACTTCCGCTAAGATATCTCTAGAAAGGAGAAAGAACATGCCCGATTTCTTTGAGGCAAAAAGCCTGACGAAGGAAGAACAAAAGAAGCTCTTGGAGGAAGTCGAAAAGAGAATTGCCGAAAAGATAAAAAACGGAACGGTAACCCGGAGAGAGATCCGGGAGATCGAGGAAATGAGGCTCCGACCGCTCCCGGATATCCAGGACGTCCAAAGCGTCTATGAGCATCATCTCTTTGAGGGAAAAAAGAAGAGAGCTTAGCCAGAGACCGTGCCGATGACCCTCTTCAGGAGGAGACTATGAGTCAAAAAAATAAAAAGAATTTATGGGAAGAGCCCGCGGTCAAGATCGATTATGATAATGTCGATGTGGCCCGGATCATGGCTGGAATCAAAAAGAAGATTGCCAGCCAGCCCGGGGGAGATGGCGGAGATCCTTATGAGCCCGGCGTCCTGAACAGCGGGACGCAGCCGGGGCCTCGGACCGGAATAAAAAGACTGTTGCTCAAGATCATGTCCCCCTTCGCCCCCCTGATCAAGCTGCTGATTCTTCCCGTCTATGAGGAGCACAGGCAGACAGTCATGAACCTCGACCACACGAATAGAAGGCTGGACCAGCTGACCCGTATCCGGGACAGGGAGCAGGAATACATCAAGCTGACCCATAACCTCTGCCATAATCTCGTCGTGGAACTCACCAAGCTGAAGATAGAAGTGGACCTGCTGAAAACGAAGGTGCAGATCATGGAGAAGGATTTCGAATTTTTGGGAAAGAGAGAGAGAGTCCTGGAGAAAGAAGTCTTCAAATGAAGGTGGCCTTTGTCGTCCAGAGATACGGCCTCGAGGTCAACGGCGGGGCGGAGCTCCACTGCCGCTGGATCGCCGAACACATGAACAAACATTTCGAGGCCGACGTGCTGACGACGAAAGCCTGCGACTACATCACCTGGGAGAATCATTACTCCAAAGACGAGGAGGTCATTAACGGAATCAGGGTCAGAAGGTTCCCGGTGGCCCGGACAAGACATCCGCAGAGGTTCGGCCGCATCCAAGACCGTCTCCTCCGTGAGGCCCACAGCGTCTCGGACGAGCTTAGGTGGCTTGACGAAGAAGGGCCTTTTTCTCCTTCTCTCATCGCCTTCATCAAGGAGTCGGAGGAGGTTTACGATTATTTCGTCTTTTTTTCTTACCGCTATTATCATTCCTATCGGGGAATACACGCCGTCCCCCGAAAAAGCATCCTTGTTCCGACGGCCGAGCAGGACCCCGTCATTTATCTCCAGATCTTCAAAGAGCTTTTCCAGAAGCCGCGAGCCATCATCTACAACTCGATCGAGGAACGGGCCATGATCCAGGCCGTATCGCGCAACGAGACCGTCCCTGGCGACGTGGTCGGTGTGGGAACGGAGATTCCCGAGCGGTACTCCGGGGAAGGTTTTCGCCAAAAATATAAGGTCGGGTCCCTTTACATTTTGTACATCGGCAGAATCGACGAGAACAAGGGCTGCCCCAGGCTTTTCGATTATTTCTGCCGTTATAAAAAGGAGACCGGCTCGGAGATCAAGCTTGTCTTGGCGGGGAACACGGTGATGAGCATTCCTGCTCACCCGGATATCCTCTTTTTTGGGTTTATGAAAGACGAGGATAAGTTCAACGCTCTCGAGGGTGCCGAGCTCCTGGTGATGCCCTCTTTCTACGAAAGCCTCTCCATGGTCACCCTCGAGGCCTGGGCGGCGGGCAAACCCGTCCTGGCCAACGCCCTCTGCGACGTGCTCAAAGGCCAGTGCCTGCGCTCAAACGGCGGGCTGTTCTACGAGACCTACCCGGAATTCAGGGAAGCCCTGACGCTCCTTCTTCGCTCGCCCCGGCTTCGCCAAGTGTTGGGTCAGAATGGCCGAGAATATTTCAACGCCAACTACGCCTGGGGGATTATCGAAAACAAGTACCTTGCCCTCCTGGACAACCTGGAAAAGGAGAAGAAAGCCTGATGGAAGTCCATCAATTCGCCACCTCCCTAAGCTATGGCGATGCCATCTCCGACGAGATGATCGAGATCCAGAAGGTCCTGCGCGAGAAGGGCTACCGCTCGGAGATCTTCACTCGCTACTTCGACCCCAGGATGGCCGGGCAGCGGCGGGATTACCGCGATTATAAGAAGTCGAGCTCTCCGGAAAATGTCGTCATCTTTCATTTCTCCATCGGGTCTCCCGTATCCAAGATGTTCTTCCGCGTCCCGGACAAAAAGATCATGATCTACCACAACATCACGCCCCATGAATTTTTTGTGGATTCGCACCGCATCCTGGCCAAGGAGTGTTACAAGGGCAGGCTGGAGCTGAGGCTCTTTGTGGACAAGGTGGATCTGGCCCTGGGCGACTCGGATTTTAACCGCCGGGAGCTCGAAGCCGCCGGATATCCCAGGACGGGCGTTCTGCCCATTCTCCTGGATTTTTCAAAATATGACGGCAAAGGAGACCCGGTTAGGCAGAGACTTCTGGCCGAGGACAAAACTACCCTCCTCTTTGTCGGCCGGGCCATCCCCAACAAAAAATTCGAGGATGTCATTAAAGCCTATTATTTTTATAAGAAATATTTCAACCCCGACTCACGGCTGATCCTGGCCGGAGAATATCGGGGGACGGAAAGATATCTTGCGGGGCTTCAGGAATTGGTTCACAGGCTCTCTCTCCAGGATGTCCATTTCACCGGGCACATCGAATTTCCCGAGCTTTTGACCTGCTTTGAAGTCGCCGATGTCTATTTGAGCCTCAGCGAACATGAGGGCTTCGGCGTCCCCATTCTCGAAGCCTTCTATAAAAAAATTCCCGTGATCGGATACGGGGCGGGCGCGGTGGGAGAGACGATGAACGGGGGAGGGGTCCTGCTTCTTCAGAAGGATTTTTTCCGCATCGCCGCCCTGATCGATGTTTTGCTGAGAAATGATGGCCTGCGTCAGACCATCATCAGGGGACAGATCGGAGCTTTGGAGAAGTACAGCCGCGAAAATGTCAGCCGGATTCTCCTCGAGCATCTCCGAGAGGTGAGCGGAAAATGAGAGTCGACCAGTTTGTCCCTGCTTTCCATCGGGGCGATGCCATCGGGGACGAAGCCGCTTATCTGGGACGATTTTTCAGGTCTCAGGGGTTTTCCTCGGAGATTTACCGGTTGACCTGTGATAGGGAGCTTGAAGGGGAATCCAGGGAATTCGCGGTTTTTCCGCCGCCGCTGCCCTCTGATGTCGTCATTCTTCATTTCGCTCTTCCCTCGCCCCTGACAGAGGCTTTGCGCCGGCTTCCCTGTAAAAAAATGATCATCTACCACAACGTTACGTCCCCGGATTTTTTCCGTGGTTTCAGCGAAGAGATGGTCAGGCTGGCCCGCCTGGGCCGGGAAGAACTCCGCTCGCTTGCCCCGGTCGTCGACCTCAGCCTGGCCGATTCCCGTTTTAATACTCAGGAGCTCGTCGACCTCGGGTTCAAAGACGCCCATGTTTTTCCTCTCTTTGTGGATTTTTCAAAATACAATAGGCCCGTCAATGCGCTGGTCCATAAGCTGTTCAGGGACGCGAGGACGAACGTCCTGTTCGTGGGACGGGTCGTTCCCAATAAGAAAATCGAAGACCTGATCAAAGTGGTCTTTTATTACAGAAAATATATCTCGCCCCTGGTGAGGCTGATCATAGTTGGCAAGACGTCCTCGCTTCCCGCCTACTACGAAAGCCTGGTCCGGCTGGCCGACGATTTTCACCTTCAACCCGATGAGATCTGCTTCACCGGCCATGTGCCCGACGAGGACCTCTTCGCGATCTACAGGGCGGCCGACGTTTTCCTTTCTTTAAGCGAACACGAAGGATTCTGTCTTCCTCTGGTGGAAAGCATGGTTTTCGATGTGCCGATCATCGCCTTCAATTCCACGGCCGTTCCTGATACCCTGGAGGGCGCCGGAATCCTGCTTGACGAGAAGAGGGTGGACAAAGTGGCCGAACTTGTTGATCTCGTCGCCCACAATCAAGACATTCGGGAGAAGGTGGTCCAGGGCCAGCGTTCGAGACTTGAAAGGCTCAAGGCGGAGGGAAGGGAGCCCTTCCTTCTTCGCTGTCTGGAAAGTCTGGCGCAAAAGGAACTGCAAAGAAAATGAAAATCGCTTTTGTCGTCCAGAGATACGGACAGGAAGTCCTGGGCGGGGCCGAGCTTCTCTGCCGTCTCGTTTCCGAACGGCTAGCTGCGGCGGGCCATGAAATAACGGTCTATACAACCTGTGCCAAGGACTACACCTCCTGGAAGAATGAGTTTGCGGTCGGCGAGACGATCGTGAAAGGAGTCGCGGTCAAGCGGTTCAAGGTTCAAAAGCAGAGGGACATGGCTTCCTTTAACGCCTTTTCGGATTGGATCTTTTCTCATGAGCACAGCGAGAAAGACGAATGGGAATGGCTGGAGAAGCAGGGACCATGCGTGCCCGATCTTCTCGAAGCTTTGGAAAGGGAGGAGGCTGATCACGATTTCTTTATTTTCCTGACCTATCTTTATTATCCGACCTACTGGGGGATGAAGAGAATCAAGGGGAAAAAGACCCTCGTCCCCACAGCCCATGACGAGCCTCCGTTGTTCCTCGGGATCATGAAAGAGGTCTTTGCTGCGCCTTCCGCCCTCTTATTCAACACCGAGTCCGAACGAGAGTTGCTGGCCCGCCACTTCTCGCTCAAGGGCAAGTACCAGGATATTATCGGCGCGGGCATCGAAATTCCGGAGAATGTCGAGACCGCCGGTTTTTGCCGCAAACATGGTCTCGTCCCCCCGTTTATCCTCTATGCCGGAAGGGTTGAGCCGGGCAAAGGCTGCCAGGAACTCCTGGATTATTTTCTTGCCTCCAGCCGGCAGAACCCGCAGCTAAGCCTTGTCCTGATCGGAAATCTCCTGATGAGCCTGCCTTCCCATTCCAGAGTCAAGTATCTGGGTTTTCTCTCCCCGGAGGAGAAAAACGCGGCGATGGCCGCGGCCGAAATAACCGTCCATCCCTCCCGTTTCGAGAGCCTCTGTCTGGCCGCGCTCGAGTCCCTGGCTGTCCGGACTCCGATCCTCGTTCAGGAGGCGGCCGCGCCTCTCAAAGAGCACTGCCTCCGGGGGCAGTGCGGGCTGTATTATTCCAACGCTCAAGAGTTTGAAGCCGCCCTCAGACTTCTTCTTGCCGACGCCAAACTGAGAAGGGTCTTGGGAGAACGAGGATTCGCCTATGTTCGGGAGAACTACTCCTGGCCCAAAGTGATCGGCAAGTACGAACGGCTCTTCCATCATCTGACCGCGGGATGAGCGAAAAAGGGAGAAGTTGACTTCATTCAGGGTGTATGTTAAGGATTAGAGAAAACGGATAGCGGAAATGGCCTTTGTTAATCATATCACCAAGAACCTCGCTCTCAAAATCGTCTACTATGGCCCGGGTCTGAGCGGGAAAACGACCAACCTCCGTTATATCTATTTCAAGCTGGACCCCACGTCCCGGGGGGAACTCGTCTGCTTGGAGACGGACACGGAAAGAACCTATTTTTTTGACCTGCTGCCTGTCAAGGCAGGATTGATCGACACTTATCGGGTCCATATCCAGCTCATGACCGTGCCCGGTCAGATCTTTTACGAGGCCTCCCGTCAGAGCGTCCTGCGCGGAGCAGATGGAATTGTTTTCGTGGCCGATTCTCAAATCCCGCTCCTCGACGCCAACCTGGAGAGCTTTGACAACCTGAGGCGAAACCTGGTCCACCTGAACATGGATATCAACTCCATCCCCTTGGTTTTCCAGTATAACAAGCGCGACCTGGATAGTCTCATCCCTGTGGAGACGTTCAATAAGCTGCTCAACCCCCAGAGCCTGCCTTATGTTGAAGCCTCGGCCATTAACGGCGTCGGCGTGTTTGAGACCCTGAAAGTAGTGGTCAAACGGACAGTTCCCGAGGTCAAAGAAAAAGTGCTTGGCATCCAGCCCCAAAGAGGGAGTAAAGCCGCTGAAGACAAGGCCATTCACGGAGCCGTCAAAGAAGCGCCCAAGAAAGAGGAAGAGATCGAGTTCGTCCTTCCGGGCGAAGAGACGGATGTCCAGATGAGAAAAATGAAGCTCAGGACCCTTGAAGAGATAGAAACAGAGCTGGAGAAATTGTCCCGCGAGTTTCTGGACAAGCCGAAAAAGCCAACCGCTTCCTGAAGCGGAAAACGCACTGTCCCGCTGCCCATTCTTATTATCATCGTTCTTCCTGATATAACCGGCCTCTCTGATTCGTCTTTACAGTGAGCGGACAATGCTCATCAAGATATCCAGCGCCGCCCTCCTCGGGATCGAGGCTTACTTGGTGGAAGTGGAGGTTGATGTTTCTGCCGGCCTGCCTGGTTTTATCACCGTTGGTTTGCCCGACGCCGCCGTTCGGGAAAGCAAGGAGCGTGTGCGGGCGGCCTTGAAAAACTGCGGGTTCGAGTTTCCCTCCCGGAAGCTGACCATAAACCTGGCTCCCGCGGACAGACGAAAGGAGGGCTCCTCTTTTGACCTTCCTATCAGCCTCGGCCTCCTGGCGTTCTTAGGAGTGGTTCCGCAGGAGAGACTCGGGGATTATCTGTTCATTGGTGAACTGGCGCTCGACGGCCGCTTGAAGCCGGGCCGCGGAATTCTCCCCGCGACTCTTCTGGCGCTCAAAAAAGGCTTCAAAGGGATCGTCGTCCCCAAGGAAAATGAATTGGAAGCGGCCTTGGTCAAGGGGGTGGACATTCATGGTCTCAGCGACCTCGCCCAAGTCATCCGTCTGCTCAACGAGCCGCAAAGCCTTCCGCCCTGCCGGCATTCGTTGGACGACATTCTTGCATCGCCCGGATATGATGGAGATTTTGGGGAGGTGAAGGGCCAGCAGCACGTCAAGCGCGCCCTGGAGGTGGCGGCGGCGGGATTTCACAATGTCTTGCTGATCGGGCCGCCCGGCGCCGGAAAAACCATGTTGGCCAAAAGACTGTCTACGATCCTTCCGCCGATGACGTTTGATGAGATCGTCGAAGTGACCCAGGTCTACAGTGCCATGGGACTTCTCCGTGACCAGGGCGCCGTTTGCTCGCGGCCTTTTCGTTCGCCTCATCACACCATCTCCGATGCCGGCCTGATCGGCGGCGGTGTCATCCCGCGGCCCGGAGAAGTCAGCCTGGCCCATCACGGCGTTCTTTTTCTGGACGAGCTGCCCGAATTCCGCAGGCGGGTGCTTGAGGATTTGAGGCAGCCCCTTGAGGATGGGAAAGTCGTCGTTTCCCGGGCCTCGATGAGCTTGACTTTTCCCTCTGCTTTTATGCTCGTTGCCGCCATGAACCCCTGC
>CAZOKP010000107.1:0-7770 GCA_964580435.1 uncultured Eubacteriales bacterium | reverse complement strand
TAGCTCCAAGGACAATATCTTCGCTGCTTGAGGAGGTGCTCATGGTCAACGACATCCAAGAGGCACTGCTGAAAGGCCAAAAAGAAGCGGTTGAAAAGCTCGTCGATCAAGCTCTGGCTTCCAAGATGTCCCCCGCCCATATTCTCAACGAAGGACTGATTGCCGGGATGGACAGGCTCGGCATCATGTACAAGAACAACGAGGTTTTTATTCCCGAAGTGCTGGTGGCGGCGCGGGCCATGAACGCGGGCCTGGCCAAGCTTGAGCCTTTTTTGGTCCGGGATGGAATCCAGCCCAAGGGGTCGGTCGTCATCGGGACGGTCAAGGGTGACCTGCATGATATCGGCAAAAACCTGGTGGCGATGATGCTGCGGGGAGCAGGGTATAAGATCATTGACCTGGGCATCGATGTGTCCCCGGAGAAATTCGCCGCCACGGCCAAGGAACACAAAGTGGATGTCGTGGCCCTGTCGGCCTTGCTCACGACGACCATGATCCAGATGAAGAACATCGTGGCGACCATTCGGGCCCAAGGGCTCGAAATGCCTGTCATCATCGGCGGTGCTCCTGTGACCCGGGAATATGCCGACCAAATCAAGGCAGAAGGATATGCCCCCGATGCTGCCAGCGCAGTGGAGGAAGTCGGAAAACTGCTCGGCCGATAGAGGCTTCCGCTGTCTCCTACCCCACGGGACCTGCCTCGAGAAAATAATGAAAGAAAGAGATTTTTTCGGGCTCAAAATCCGGGTCACCGATGTCCTCCTCTTGAGTGGAGTTCTATACTTCACCCTCCTGGCCCTTGTCTTCTCCTGGCGCGTCAAAGGCTGGCTGGGAATTGTCCTGGCGAATGTTTTGGTCGTCTTCATATACGGGGCCGCCAACATCCTAGCGCAAAAGTCTCGGAAGCGGCCGGTTAGATTCCTGTTGAGAGCGGGTTCGGTCCAGCTTTCTTTTTTTTATCTCTTCACTATCGATGTCCGGCTGCAGCATGTTTTCTTTTCTCAGTGGGATGATCAGGCCATCATCAACCTCGAGCAGCGTCTTTTCGGCGGCCAGCCCACTATCTGGATGCAGCGGTTCATCTCGCCCGGGCTGACGGAGTGGATGGTCTTTTGTTATGTCTTTTATGTGGCGATCTATCCTGTCCTTGGCGCAGTCATTTATTACAGGCGCGGGGAACGAGAGATGGAGGACTATCTTTATTATCTCGGATTGGCCATCGTCCTGTGCACGCTGTTCTCTGTTTTTTTCCCCGTCGCCGGGCCGATGCGTCAGATCGGCCGGCTCTATGACGTCCCCCTCCGCGGCTATTTTTTTGCGGCGATCGGAGAATTCGTCAGGAATGATATCCACTCGGCCGGGGGCGCTTTCCCCAGCATTCACTGCGCCGCCGCAACCATCATGGGATGGATGGCCTTCCGTTATTCTCGGGTCTCCTTTTATATTCTAACGCCTGTCATTCTGTCTCTTTATATCTCCACCGTTTACGGCCGCTTTCATTACCTTGTCGACGTCATCGCTGGGATCATCGTGGCGTTTCTCAGCATGGCCCTCGGTCCCGTCTTGCTCAAAGCGTGGAATCAGGCTGCTGCGAAAACGGGTCGGCCTTCATAATTTTTAGGGCCAGGAAACCAGAAAGGCTCCAAGTGTAGCCAGGGCGACGGCGGCCATCTTTCTCCTGGTGACTTTTTCTTTGAGGAAAATGGCGGCCAGGATGAAGATGAAGATCGTGCTCAGCTGGTTCAATGGCGCCGCCACAGAGGCCCGGGTCAGCTTCATTCCGGCCATCCAGGCGATATTTGAAACGTAGCCGCCCAGGATGGATGCCGGGACCATGATCCGCCAGTTGGAAAGCACCGCCAGGGGACCGCAGAAAAAGCGCCGCCTTGGATGAAAACTCACGAAGCCGCCTACGATGAGCATCGCCGTGCTCATCCTCAAGAAGCTGGCCCAGAGAACCGGAGAATGAGCGAGCAGCGGCTTGATCATCACGATTCCCGCCGCCATCGTCACCATGGCCAGGGCTCCCAGTCCGATTCCCAGGATGAGGTTACCGCGGGAAGGCATTCCTTCTTCTCTTTTCAAGGATATGAGAAGAATCGCGAAGAGGATGAGCAGGACACCAGAGACCTGACGAAGACCCATCCGTTCGCCGATAAAAAGGATGGAAAAGAGGATGACGAAAGGACTATAGAGGCAGTCAACGATGGCCGTCAGTCCCGCGCCCAGCAGGTTGAGGCAATAAAGAAAGAGGGTATCGGAAAGGGCGAGGCCGATGGCCCCGCTCAGCGCTAACATCCCATAGTCCTGCCAGGGAGCCTTAGGCAGAAGCGGCCCTCCGAGGAGAAACATGGTGAGGAGGATGAGGGCAGTGGCCAGAGTGTTCTTGAAAAGATTCAGCCCGAGGGGATGAACCGACCTGCCGCTGATCCTGAAGAGCAGAACGGCAATAGCCCAGACGAAGGCAGAGCTTACGGAGAGAATTTCGCCAAGAAAAGGGTAGCTCTCGAGGGATTGGAAGAATTCGGCCATGGCAAGGTTAGAGCTTTAAAAGTATCCTGGCCCTGGTCACGGCCCAGGTGATGAGGAGAATAACGCCGGTCATGGCCGCGGCATTGAGCATGCCGGGAAGGCCACCCTGTTCCCTAAAAGGCCAGAAAAGCTGATCCACATTGACATTAAGGGAGGACGAAGCGAAACCTATCAGGCTGCCGACGATGCTGGGAAGGATATAGGCCATAAGGGGATTCTTGCCGATCGGCTGAAGGAACACGGCCCAGCGCCTGATTTTAAAGACGTCCAGCAGCACATAAAAGGCCAACAACAGCAGGCAGCAAATCCCGGACGTCACCAGAGCATAGGATTCTGTGCCCTTGATTTTGCTGAACCCGTGGAGAGGCCTGAGTAGATAGCCGGCGAGGCAGAGGCCTATCCCGAACGCAGCCATAGAGGTGATCCGCTCTTTGGGCTTTTTCATTCCCGCCCCCGGCACAAAAAGAATCCCGACCAAGATGCCGGCAGTGACGATAGCCGAATGCGAGCCAAGGTCCCTTCCGATATCGAGAATGCGATTGACGGGCGCCAGAAAATCAAGGGCGCCGTGTCTGCTGCCGATATAGAGTGCGATCATCAAGCTCATCGCTCCCATGAGAGCGGCCGGCCGTCCTTTTGTGAGGAGGTAAACGAGACTGCAAGCGAGATAGCACCAGCCGATTATGCCAAGAATTCCCCACCAGGGGATCTCGAGCCAGGTCACTGCGCCGTCTTCTGCCCTGGCCCTGAAGACCAGGAGGAGGACGAGGAGCAGGATGACGGCCGCGATTCTTAAAGCGAGATACACAGTCCGGCGCCCTCTGCTCTCCGTTTTAGGATAGACCGTCCAGATTGCAATGACGGCCATAAAGGCCAGAAAGTACCACAGTCCCTGACTGAGTCCCGTGTCCTTGGCAGAGTATATTTCTTCGTTGACCATGATCAGCCCCAAGAAAAGGAGCCCGGCTGTGCGGATGAAGATTCGCTCCAGGATTTGATGAAGCGAATCGCCCTGGGCTATCCTTTTCTGGAGCGAGAGTGGGATGGCCACGCCAACGATAAAGAGGAACCCCGGAAAGACGACGTCTGTCAGGGTATAGGCGTCCATATCCGCTGGAGCGTGCCTCAGGATAAAAGGGATCGCTTTCATTCCGGCGATATAGTTCACAAAAGTCATGACCAGGATATCAAACCCGCGAAAAGCGTCCAGACAGGCCAATCTCTCAGGTTTCACCGTCTTTGCGTCTCGTTCGTTCATCGGAAATGGATATTATATATGGAAACTCGCCAAAGTTAAGTGTTTCATGCATTCCGGCTTGACTCTTTTTTCGGGAAGTGTTTCTAATAGAGGCACACACCTTGAAAAGGAGGACGCGATGAACCAGGTCTGGAACCTTTTCTGGGTTTTCATCATTTTCGTTTCCCTCCTTCCTTTACTCCAAAAGAAGATGATGGACCTCTTCCCCCAGGCCAATCCTCAGCGTCCTTCGGTCCAATATATCCCTGTGCCTTACAAGAAATCGGGGGAGAAGCAGGGACGTTAGTGGCCGCCGGAAGAAGCTGAGGCGTCATGAAGATACTTGGCCTCAATCCCTTAGACGCCGGAATTGTCCTGCTCTACCTTGTGATCATTCTCTGGCTTGGGAAGAGGGCTCAGCGCCGGACTAAAACGACCGGAGACTTTTATATCGCCGGCCGGCGTCTCGGCAAGTTTTACCAATTCTTCCTCAATTTCGGCCACTCCACGAATGCCGACCAGGCCGTGGTGGTTGCCCGAGAGGTTTACCGCCAGGGCATCGGCGGGATGTGGATTCAGTATCTCGTGCTTTTTCTGACTCCTTTCTACTGGTTTACGACCGCTTTCTACCGCCGCGCCCGCCAAATTACTATCGGAGACTTCTATACGGAAAGGTTCAAGAGCAAGTTCCTTGGCGCGGCCTTTGCCGTTTTTACGTTGTTTATGGCCGTGATCGGCGGAGGAGTGGGTTTCATGGTGGCCGGGAAGACCGTCCAGGCTCTCACCCCCAAATCGGTGGAGAATTACACAGCGGCGGAGAAAGAAAACGTCGACCTTTTTACGGAATACCAGGCGCTCAAACAAAAGCTTGACCTCGGCTTGACGGCTGAAGAACGGGCCCGCTACGAGGAACTCGATGACCGTTCCAAGAAAGGAGAGCTCCGGTCGTTTAATTCCTATATCGACCCGCTCCTGGTTTATTTTATTTATGGTCTGATCGTGAGTATCTACACCATGCTGGGCGGGTTTATCGCTGCCGCCATCACTGATGTCATCCAGGGATTCTTGATCGTGGTCTTTTCGGTCATGCTGATCCCTTTAGGGTTGAGCAAAATCGGCGGTTTCGCCGGGCTGCACGGCCAGGTCCCTGATTATATGTTCAAGCTTTTCGGCTCTGTCACGACGAGCGAGTATGCCTGGTACACCATCCTGGCCATGGTCCTGGCCAATCTGGTGTCCATCATCGCTTCAGCTCCGATGATGCAGACCGCCGGTTCGGCCAAGAACGAGAACACGGCCCGGTTCGGGATGATCGGAGGGATGTTCTTCAAGCGTTTCCTGATGATTTTTTGGGCTCTGGCGGGCCTTCTGGCCGTGGGCCTGTTTAGAGGCCAGCTCCATGATCCGGACCTCATCTGGGGCTATATGACCCTCCGCCTGCTTTTTCCCGGCGCCATCGGCCTCATGCTGGCCGGGATTCTCGCCGCCAATATGTCCACCCTTTCTGCCACTTCTGTGACCTACGCGGCGCTCTTCATCCGCAACCTCTACCAACCCTTTGTCTCGCCCAAGTCCGACCGCCATCTCATTAATGTGGGGCGTGTCGTCATTGCCGCGACGATGGCGGGCGGCATCGGCGCCGCTATTTTTGTCGGGAACCTTCTGGATTTGTTCAAGTATTTTATCTCCATGCCTGCCGTCTTTGGCGCCTCGATTTGGCTGGGGTTCATCTGGCGCCGGTTGACGAAGTGGGCGGTCATCATCCAGATCTTTGTCTGCTTCACGATATATGCCGTGATTCCCAATGTTTTTCAGACCCTGGACTGGGCGCGGAACCGGCCCGGTTTTCTCCAAGAGACGCGGCCTAGGGTTGTAGTGCTCCGGACAGAGGCGCTCCAGGATGACGTTGAGGCGGGGCGGGCAAAATCCGTCGGGGAAATAATCAGCAGGGAGCACGTCGTTGAACCCGCGGCTATATTCTATGAGAAGGTGGCGCGGATTCGGCCGGAGGACATTGACTCGCCCAAGATCGGGATAGGAAGGTTCGAGGCCGAAATTTGGGTTCTGAGCTGGCTGGGAGTCGATTTTACCCGGTTCTCGAAGGCCCAGCTGGTGGCGACCCGTTTTTTCTTCGATGCGCTTTTCCCGTTCGTTCTCCTCTTTGGGCTGAGCTTCCTGACAAGGCCGGCTTCCAAGGTCGACCTGGACAACTTTTTCGGAAAAATGCATACGCCTGTCCAGTCCACACTCGAACAAGACCAGAGTGCGGTGGAAGAAGCGATGGCGCATCCGGAAAAGTGGGAGAGAAAAAAGCTCCGGCGGAATTCAAAATGGGAAATTATGAAACCTCAGAAAGCAGATATCCTCGGGTTCGCCGGGACCTGGCTTCTTGTCGGCGTGATCATTTTTCTGCTCTGGCTGATGGTGACGATAAGGTAATACTATGATGGGTGTCACGGCTGTGTCCCTCCCGTCCTCGCTCAAGACCCCCCCACCCGCCCCATTAGCTTCGGTCGGGAGGGACACAGCCGCGACACCCATCTTCATATGTTTGCTGGAATAGTGGAAAGGTTTATGGACAAAAAGGATATTAAAGACTTAAGCTTCGAGGAGCTGGCGGGAGAGCTCAAAGAGTGGGGCGAGCCGTCTTACCGGGCGTCCCAGATTTTTGACTGGGTTTACAGGAAAGGCGCCACAGCATTTGACTCCTTGACGGACCTTCCCCAAAGCTTGAGGCGGAAGCTCGAGCATAACTTTTCCCTGCGGTCTCCTGTCCTCGCTGACCACCTGACCTCCCAAGACGGGACCGAAAAGTTCCTTTTCGAACTTGCGGATGGCCATTTTATCGAGACCGTGCTCATCCCAGCCGCAAAGAGGAAAACGCTCTGTCTTTCGACTCAGGTTGGCTGCAGGTTCGCCTGCGTCTTCTGTGCCAGCGGTATGGGCGGGTTCAAGAGAAACCTCCTTCCGTCTGAGGTCCTCGGCCAGGTCCTTTTTCTCCGCGACAAGTTCAGCGTGAACCTGACAAACTTCGTGTTCATGGGCATGGGTGAGCCCCTGGACAACTACGAAAATGTCATCAAGGCCGTGCGGATCATGAATGACCCCAAGGGCCTCGGGATTGCGGCGCGCCGGATCACCATCTCCACTTCCGGGATAACGCCGGGGCTCGAGCGCCTCATAGAATTTGGGCTCCAAGTGAACCTGTCTCTCTCGCTTCATTCGGCCAAAGATGAGGTCCGCTCCAGGCTCATGCCCATGAACAGGAGATATCCTTTAAAGGGGCTTTTCCGGGCATGCGAGAGGTATGTGGAGAGAACGGGCCGGATGATGACCCTCGAATACATCTTGCTCCGTGATATCAACGATTCCGCCGACGATGCGCGACAGCTCGCGGCCGTTGCCAAAAGACTCCGGGCCAAGGTGAACTTGATTCCCTACAGTCCGATCTGGGGCTTGGATTTTAAAGCGCCCCCCTTGGAAAAAACGGGACTCTTCTTGAGGTGGCTTGAAGAGAAAGGCGTAAGCGCAACTCTGCGCCGGTCGAAAGGCGGGGATATCCAGGCCGCCTGTGGCCAGCTGGCCGGTAAACAGAAAAATCAGGGACACAATACTCAATTTAGAAATTGAGGTTATGTCCCCGATTTTTCTATCCCCAATTTTAAAAAGTGATCTTGAAAGCAGTCCCCGCCTTTCGGACGATCTTAAGGTTTCCGTCCAGCTGTTTGACCAAGTCTCGGACGATCTGGAATCCGAGCCGTTCTGGTTTTGGGGGTCGATGTTTTTCGGCAGGCCCACTCCGTCGTCGCTCACCGCGAGCAAATAGCGGCCTTCCGTCTGCCGTTTCATCTCGATCTGGATATTCCCCGTCTTCCCGGGCGGAAAGGCATACTTCAGCGCGTTTAGAACGAGCTCATTGATGATCAGGCCGCAGGAGATGGCTTTCTTCGCGTCCAGATTGACCTGCTCTGCTTTCACTTCCAGCCGGACGGCGGAAGGGT
>CAZOKP010000106.1:0-7890 GCA_964580435.1 uncultured Eubacteriales bacterium | reverse complement strand
ACGGCCCGGTTCTTGGGACTTAAATACACCACCCTGAATGAAAAAATCAAAAAACACCATCTCTCTTTTCGTAAGGAATTGCTGGACGGTTTTTCCGCGACGGCTCAACCCGACTGAAATGGCCGGTCCCTAGCGCCTGATCTTATAGGCCCTGATCTTGTTGTCCAGGGTCTGGCGGGATATCCCGAGCAGCTTGGCCGCCTCGCTCTTTCTCCAGCGCATGTTTCTGAGCACGCGGGTGATATGATCCCGTTCGAGTGACTCGAGAGGCTCGTCAATGACCTGGCCCCGCTGGCGGATGTGATAGGGCAGGTCTTCCGGCTGAATGATGTCTCCGTCTCCCACGACCACCGCGCGCTCGATGCAGTTCTTTATTTCGAAATTGCGGCCGGGAGCGAGCTGATGCCCGGAGTGATTGCCGCCATTCAGACCTTTGGCGACCGGATCAATCTCCACCCGCACCTCCATTTTCTGGTGATTGGGGCGGATGGACGAGGCCTTCCGTCTGCTCGACACGGCTTTGGAGCAACGGGCCACGGCGCTGGTGATGCTGGTGGGCAACGATTCTTGGGAGGCCGCGCTCCGCACGGATCCCCCCTGGCCAGAGTTCAGCAACCGCCTCCGTCGGGCCATCCGGAAGTGACCTGCCCCCACAGATCGATCTAGGAAACGCCTGGCGGGGCTGAAAGGCTAAGCAAAAGACTGAAGAGACTGAATCTGATAAGCGATGCTGTTGTGCCTGAGAAAAGTTCGAAAATTGGACATTAGCCTACCCTGCCTTATTTTCCTTATTTTTCAATGCTTTTAGCTAATTTTGCCTTTCAACCCTTGACCCTAAATTTCAGCGCTTTTCAAAACTTTTTGGCACAAATTTGGCACAAAAAGGGAGGAGGACTTTTGCTTGCGTTATACCGGTGTTCTGAGCTGAGCCCCGGACTCGTTGTCGTATTGTCCACCTCATACCCTTTTATTCTTATAACGCTACTCACACACAGTAAACGCAAACAGCAACGTGGAGAATGACCAAACTTATTAGGGCTCTTCGTGCTTCTGTATCAATTGAATGACTGTTTTTGGCTCGCAGGTCACATCCCCGCGCCTTCTAACCGTCCTTGACATCTCATTAGTCGTGATTTATGCTTCCTCACGATGGTTAGAAAGGGGTAATCGAGGCGAAAATGTGTCCTCGCGGCCGGCACAGCTGAAAAGCAAGTTCCTAAGCGTTATTGCTTCTTGACCCACTCGCCGTTTTCTTTTTGGACCCACCAGCCGGGGGCTGAGTTCTTTATCCAGCTCTCGGCGAAGATCTTCTGGATGCGTCCAACCTGGCTGGCGTCGATATTAAGAGCCTTGGCGACCTCAGCATAAAGCTTCTGCCTGTCGTTGTTCTCATCATTGACCAGATTGCGCAAGGTCGCTTTGTCTTTAAGGTTCAGAGCGCTCTCGTCCCTGATTTCGACCAGGCCATTGTTGGCTTCCCCGAGGCTTCCGTTGTTAAAGAAGGCCGTCAGAGCCGGCTCCCTGTCTTTGAGAGACTGCTTGAGGGCTCTGATGGTCGGCGTAGAAACCATCGTCTCCTGTTGAGCATAGGCTGAGGGGACGAGAGAGAAGGAAGCAGGCCCGGAGAAGGCCGTCTCCATTTTTTCGCTCACCTGCTTCCCTTTGTCTGTCTCCTCTCGCTTTCTGACCTCGTTGACGATCTCGTCGGCCGCTTTCTTGACCGTGGCCTCCGGAAAATAAATGTTGACCGTGATGCAGGAGACAAAGACAGAAAGGGACATGGCGAGCACGGCCAGATAGCCATATTTTGTTTTCATCCGGGTTTCCTCCTTAATTCGCATTTTTTATTTTCCTGATTGTCCGACCCTTTTGAGCCGGTTCATCATTTCCTTGAAGCTGATCTTTTTCTCGGGATCTCGGTCTATGACATTTATACCAAAAAGCCAGGGTTTCTTCACTAAGTATACAACGCCGTTCTCCTTAATCGTTCCGCTGAGGGTGAACGCGTCATTCCTCAGAGTGCTCACGATCCCTATTTTCTCATACCTGAAGCCGTGGATATAACGCATCCAGAACTTGCCGGTGCCCATAGAGGCCTGCTGGCCGGAACTGATGACTGTGAGGTCGTCAACCGCCTTCAGGCTGAACGTCTGGGGTACTCCTTTTTTTTTCGCGGATTCGAGTTTCAAGTCAAAGCGCTCGGGCTGTCCGTAAGAAAAAGTCAGGTCCCGGATTTCGCCCCGGATGATGCCGGTGACCTCTCCGAACGGAACGGCGTCGGTTACTTTTTTCAGGTCAAGGTCCACGAAGTCGATGTTGGAGGAAATTGCCCTGGCTTTAGAGAAGGGGCTGGCTATGGCGAGGCCAGAAATAACCACCTTTCCGCCATAGATGTCAATCTCCGCCTGGCCCTGGGTGGAGATTTTCTGGGCACTGATATCCACCCGGGAAAAGACTGCCGCGGCATTTCCGCTAAGCTTGAATTGCGTCGAATTCAGGGGAATCCGGGAAATATCCAAGTCCCTTAATCGAACCGAACTGACCCCCTTGAAGGCCAGTGTCTTCGGGTCGAGGGCAAGGGATGTTTTCCCGAATTCGGCCTCGCCGCCGAAGATATCCAAAGAAAACGGGTCGATTTCGAAGGCGTTTTTTCCGTTGCGGAGGAAGATTTCCAGGGATTGGAAGGAAAACAGAGGCGTCTGAAGCTCTTCGAGCTTGAGAGACCCCCTGACAGGGACCGTTTCTTCTTCAGCGGAATCCTTTGTTCCTTCGGTCTCGAAGTAGATGGGCACTTCGGCCTTGAGGCCGCGTACAGCGAATTTCGACCCGGGCTTTTCTATGCTCCCATCGCTCCACGTCAGATGACCTTTTATCGACAGGGCGTCTTTTCCCTTAATAATCTCGGCTTTGCTTTCGAGCGTGCCGGTGACGTTCAGCCGGCTCTCGTTGGCTGCCCCGGCCTGGAAATACAACGAATATAACGGTTCAAGCATCAAACGAGTGTTGGTCTGGAGATTGAAGGAGAACGAGGGTTCGAAAAGGACCGACCCCTCGGCCTGGAATTCACCCAGCGTCGGAAACACGAGCCGGCCTGCCATCGCCTCGAGGCGCTGAAGAGCAAGGCCGTAATTTGCCGTGATGGCCGCCTTGACAGGATACTTCGCCCAAGAAATGTAGAAATCCTTCCACAGGGATTCACCTTGAGAAAGCTCCAGGCTTCCCGAGAAAGAGAGGGTACTTTTTAAAGGGTTGTATTGTCCCTCAAGATGGAATCGGGGTGCAAGTCCGTCTCCGGCTACGGTAAATGCAGGGTCGTTGAATTTTCCCTGGACCAAGGTGAGATCACCGGAAAAATCCCAGCCCTCTCTACTTGCGTCTGAATCTCGAGCCTCGACCGAGATATCCAGGTCTCCATCAAACTCCCAGCCCTTCAGGCTTTCCGGGATAAATGAAGACAACAATTTACGCAGCACCGTAATTTTGAGGCCTCTTGTTACGAGGCTGGCTTGTTTTAACCCTCGCGGGCTAAGGTTGAGCCGTACGGATGATTGAACAGGGGAGAGAGGTGGGAGGCAGGCTTCGAGGGAGTCGAGAACGAGAGTTTTCCGGTTGAGGTCCAGGCGAGCCGTTCCTTTAAGCTGGGCCTCCTCGAATGAAAGTCTTCTGCCTCCTGGGACGACAAAGGCAAGTCCCTTCAGGGTTCCTTCAAAGCTCGAGATATCGGCGACATCCTTTTTTCCCTTGCCCCGGAGATGAAGGCTTGAATTCTGAATCTCGAAGTTTTCTCCGGAGATTTTTCCTATGTTGGCCTGAATGTCCGCGGCAAACTGGAGGTCGGCGGGCAAACCCTCCGCCTTGAGTTGACCGGAAAGTTCGGCCTGAAGAGGAAGGCCAGGCCCGGCGTATCCGAATCTTATCCGGTCAAACGCCAATGAAGCCTCAATTTTTTCCTGTTTGCCTTCGGAAGAAGTGGCTAGGTCATACCTCACCCCCACCGCTGTTTTTCCTTGAATAGAGACGTCCTGGAAAATCCGGGGGAGACGGGGCTTTAAAAAGGAGGCGGCCTGGCCCAGGTCATCCACGCGGACCTCGGCGTTCATCTCCAGGGAAAGATTTTTGCCGTAGTCCACGGTCAGGTTTCCGGAAACCTGGGCGAGTTCGGGGAAGCCGGCCGACAACCTGGTGAAAGAGAGTCTGTCCTTGTCGGGTTCAAGTTCGCCGACGCCTTCGATGGTTACGCTCTTGAAGGACTCTCTGAACCCGGGGGCGGCAATGAGGAGAGAGGCGAGGGCTAAACGGCCCTTCCAAGAAGTCCTCTGGGCGATCTCCAGAGTACCGGAAGTATTTAGCCGGCTGGCAAAGGAAAACCTCCCGTCACTTATCTCAACACCAATATTCTCGCAATCTAAAGCATACGTGAGGGTGTTTTCTGCTGGGGATTTGGAGAGGTCGAGGTTGACTTTTTCCAGGTTCACTTTCCCAAAGAGGAATGAAGCGGTGATGCGGCTGTCCTTTACCGAGAGCTTCCCGGCATAGCCGAGGATTTCGGCCGCTTGAAGGATCAGGTTTTGATAGTCGGTCTCTTCTTCCGGGAACGCGTTCTGCTCCAGACGGAGTTCCGCCCCCACGGCCTCGACCGTCTCAAAAACAGGCTTGTCGAGGTGAAGAAGCTTCTTGAATTCACCTTTGGCTTCAACCCGGTTCACAAAGACTTCTATCTTTTGAGTTTTGCTCTCCTGGGAGACCTTGAGAGAGGAGATGATGATGTGGAGCGGGGAGATTGTATAATCCAACTTACCGATTTTGATCGACAGGCCCGCTTTAGTGGAGAGATACTTTTGGGAAAGGTTCCTGACGAGCGGTTTATCGAAGAAAAAAAGCAGGGTTGCGGTGATAATGATGAGAAGGATGAGGCCGATGATGCCGCCGCTTATCCAGAGCGTTCTTTTAAGGTAGCTTTTCATCCGGCCCGTATTTCCCAGGATTTCTTCTTCATTATAACAGACTCTTCGACCACAGTACCCGGATTTTCGTCATCCGCTTTACTTCCGTTGATTCACGGGAGAAATTTTTTTATACTGACCTAACGGCGATGAAAGGGCGTTTTTCTTTTTTCTACTGACGCTGAAGCAGTCCTCGTGATAGTGCGAAACCATACCGTACTTATCAGGTCTCATGTTCTTAAGAATTGCTTTTGTTTTCCTGACTAAAGCGTGAGGCGAATCAAGTCTTTCAGGAACCTTAACTTCCTTGTCGGATGAGATATTTTCCACAACTGCTGGGTCGATTTTCGCGATAATCTTAGGTTTCGCGTAAACATAATGAGTACATTCTATCGGCTTCTTATGGTTTATTTTTGGCAAAGGTAGGCGACGGACCCTCTTCCCAAATTCATGCTTGGTCCAATAACCCCGAGGTGGCCTGGGAACGTGTAATTTGCGACAGATTTTGGCCAGTCTTACGTCCGAAATTTGATATTGTTGCGCTAATCGAGAGAGGGATCCTCCATACCTGGTCATATAATTCATCCCGGTTAATTTTTATGTTCTTTATGTCTTCGGCCATACCCGCCCTCCTTCCACTGTGTCACCTATTTGCATCTAACAATGCAAATAATGCAAACAATACAAATAGTACAATACTCCTCAAATTTCCCGCAACTACCTAATTTTTCAGTAAGTTGCTGGCAAATATGAGCTTAACGGAATAAGCTCAGTTTTTCTTTCTGGAGAATTTTCAGTCCCTTGCGTCACTCTATGAACAGATTACTATTTAATACTCCGCGTGGACACCGTGTCCTCGCGGGGAGAGGTCTGTTTTCAGTTGACTCGCTCCCCTATTCCTTGATAATCTTTACCCACACCTTATAAAAGGGACCATAAGTGGCCGTCAAGTGCCCGAAATGTCATTCGGAAAATCCCTCTGATACTCGTTTTTGCGGCAATTGTGCGGCGCCGCTTCCCTCTACGCCGGGCAAAACTCCAGAGGCCCTGACAAAGAGCATCGGCGAGATCAGCCGTGATTTGGAAAATGAGTCTCTTATTGCCGCAAAATATCGGATCCTTGCAAAGGAGGTGCCTTTCATGAAAAAAAGTTTTGGGAAAAGTGTTTTTGTCGGGCTTTCTATTCTGGCTGTCTGTGCAGTGTTTTTGGCATTACAACCTACTCCAAAAAAGTTTCGAGTAGGGACTTTTGAGTCCCGGGCTATTGCCATAGCCTACGCTCGTTCTGATCTGTTTGCCCCATACATGAGAAGTCTGAAGGAAAAATACGAAAAAGCCAAGGCCGAGAAAAATGAGAAGGTTATCAAAGAATGTGAAGCCGAAGGCCCAGCTCAACAGCAAGTCCTGCACCAACAGGGCTTCAGCATCGCCTCAGTTGCCGATATTCTTGAAAAGGTTAAGGATGATCTACCCAAGATAGCCCAGGAGGCTGGTGTTGATATTATTGTGAGTAAATGGGAGGTAGTGTACAAAAATCCATCAATCGAGATCGTAGATGTTACATCTCATTTGGTTAAGTTATTCAATCCCGACGAAATGACACTTAAGCTACTTGAAGAACTGCCAAAGCAGCCTCCAGTACCATTATTAGAACTGCTACTGGCGGGGGAAAAGTAATAATGAAATTGAGCGATTATTAGAGGACATCGTATCGACCTAATCTTAGCGACATATACACCAAAGCCTTTTACTTAATTGACAAAATATTCGGAGAGTAAGACAACAAAGGCAAAGTCATAGACCGCTACAAGGAATTCCTCTCCCTCTGGAAGGATGCTGACCCTGGTGTTACCGAGGTTGAGGATGCCAGGAAGAGGCTGGCGTAGTTAGAGCCGCCGCTTCCGCGGAGACTCAGGGAATGGAATTTTCGTTTGGGAATAAAATAGGAGGAAGACATGATAACTATTAAGGTGATCGAATTGATCGGGACCTCGAAGCAAAGCTGGGAGGATGCGGCCAGCAATGCCGTCAAGGACGCCCAGGAGACGGTCAGCGGTATTACGGGACTGGAGGTCGTGGGACAGACCGCCCGGGTTGAAAACGGGGTAATCGCGGAATACCGTACGAACCTGAAGCTCGCGTTTTTGGTCAAGGAAGACCGCTGAGGACCGAATCCGTAATCTTATGACGAGGAGGAATAGGGGTTCTGCATTGGGTGATCTTGTAGGTGGTGTAGAGCTGAATGGATTGCGGAAAGAAAAGCACTAGTAGGCTGAAATAAGTTCAGAAACATCAGAAATACCAGAATTATCGGAGTCCAAGCGACGGATTTCTGACGGTGCTGAGGTATCTGACATTATTTGATGTCTTAAAGGCAGGAAATTTGAGCCGAGGCTCGTCGCCTCCAAGGGCTGGGCCGAGATTATCCGGGCGGCCGACGATATGATTCTATCGTGATCAGGAGCGGAGATTTATCGCCGGAGCGGTGATTCACAACGCCGCGGCAAAAGGAATTTCCTATCCCAATACCTGCACTCTGAGAACGCAGAAAGATTTTGGCATGAAAACTGCGCTAACACAGGTAGCTTTTCCCGAGTCAATCGTGCCATCCAATAACGGATAGGCGCAGGACAATGAGAGGCAAAAAAAGGAGGTTAACAAAATGAAAAAGCTTAGACTAACAAAGAACCTGGGGATGATCTTGCTGGGCATCTGGCTCATTATGACCGGGTTGATCCCATTGCTCCATTTCAGCTTTCAGGGTCTGCCCTTGATAATGGCAGTCTTCGCCATTGCGACCGGTGTTTTAATCCTGCTCGGCCGGTAAGCCTGCGGATTCAGTCGGTGCTGTTTTTATGAGCGGCTGGACTAGCCCATTGCAATCAGCGCCTGACCAGTAAACACCTGCATCCCCCGACAACTTTCCGGGCCTCGTCATGTCTTTCCA
>CAZOKP010000105.1:0-8004 GCA_964580435.1 uncultured Eubacteriales bacterium | reverse complement strand
AGTTAAAAAATTAGGGAAAGACTAAACAAAATTTACTATTGTATCTTGACTAATAAATGGAGCGATTCAAGTGCTTAGATTTTTTTGAATTAGTCCCCGCCGCTAGGCCTGCCTACGACTGCATCACCTAACGGTTTAATCTTGAGTTTCGGGTTGCTCGGGGTTGTGGTATTGGAGGTTGGGGTCGTGTCTCTGCCAAAAATCGGGGTGAACATGTTCCAGGCGGCGGAAATCCAGGCGGCAGGCTTTTTGATCAGGAGCCCGAAATCAAATTTCGTGGCTTTCTTTTCTGCGCTTGATAGGCCGGGGGCTGAGAGGAAAATAAAACCTAAGAGAGCGACAAGAGCAATGATCTTGGGGAATAGCTTCTTGTGCATGCGTACCTCCTTAAAAAAGTTTACGCACGCCTTGCAGAATGAGCAGGGGATTAGAGAAAGAAGCAGTAACCTTTTAAGAAATCCATACTACTCATCCAAGGCGTATCATAAATCTATATAATTAAAGGGAAGAAGTCAAGTGTTTTTTGTGGATCTAATGCAAATTTTTAGGGGAGCCGGCAGAAAACAAGTTGAGTCCATAATATTGGAGAAGCGCTTCATTTTATACCATATATTGTGATATCTAAGCGGGTTTTTCTCCCTATTTTTTATAAAAATAGCCGATTTCCCATTCGGCCGTCCCAGCGCTGTCAGAGCCATGGACAGCATTTCTCTCTATGGAGAACCCCAACTCGTGCCGGATCGTGCCATCCTTGGCCAGGGCGGGGTCGGTCGCTCCCATGACCTCCCGCCAGTGAGCGATGGCGTTCTCCCGCTCAAGGATCATGACCACGATTTCTCCGGAAGACATGAAGTCTGTCAGGCTCGCGTAGAATTTCTTATCCTTATGCACAACATAAAACCCCTTCGCTTCTTCTTTGGCGAGACGGAGCATTTTCAAGCCGATAATTTTGAACCCTTCGTCTTCGATCCGCTGGATGATTTTGCCCATCACTTTCTTTTTAACCACATCAGGCTTGATGATCGCCAGGGTTTTTTCCGTCATGGCAACTCCTTCTTCGCGTGGGCATGCGTGCACATTTATGCTTTGATATATCCTAATCCCGCGCCGGAGTCAACTTCCGTTGACAGCCTGAAGAGACGCCGTTAAAATGAACCCGTGAACAAAGAAAAAGAGAACCGGGAACGGCTGAAGAAGTTCGTCGCCGAACTCGGAGTCAGTCTCTTTGGCATTGCCGATATCACCGAGGCCAGGAATGAGTTTAATATTGACAGGAAATTACGGAACAACTTCGTTTGGGGAATTTCTCTCGGCCAGAGGCTCATCCGTCAAGTGCTCGAGGATATCGTTGACAAGCCGACGCCGCTCTATTTTCATCTCTATCGCCAGGTCAATTTTTTTCTCGACAGGGCCGCTTTTCTTCTGTCAAACCACATCCAGGACTTAGGATATAACGCCCTGCCGATACCTGCCTCTCAGATCATCGACTGGGAGAGACAACAGGGCCATTTGTCCCACAAAAAGATAGGGCGCTTAGCCGGATTGGGCTGGATCGGAAGGAACAACCTTCTTGTCAACCCTGACCTGGGATCGCAATTCCGGCTGGTCACCGTCCTCACGGACATGCCGCTCCTTCCCGATAAGCCTTTAGACTCTGATTGTGGCGAGTGCATGCTTTGTCTCTCCAGTTGTCCGGCTGGCGCCATAAAAGAGATAAAGGAAGATTTCGACCATCAGACGTGTTTCGAGAAGCTTAAAGAGTTCAGGCGCTCCGGTGTCATCAGTCAGTTCATTTGTGGAGTTTGTGTCAAAGCCTGTAAGGGCTTTTCGAAAGCATGAAAAAAAACCCCGGTTCTGCTGAGTTCAGCCCGCCTGGTTGGATCTAGCGCGCGCTGCTTTTTATTCCTCTTTTTTCTTTACGGGAACCCAGATTTCTGTTTTAAGGTCCTCCGGCTTAATCACGGAAGGATCCATGTCCAGATAGCGTTCGAGAATCGGCCCGGCCTGGGCGTAACCGTTGGAATCCATCCAATCCAGGATCTTCATAACGGTATCCCCGGTCGTTTCATACGACCCCTTATGGAGAGCGCTGGCCACTTTGGTGAAATTCCATTCTTTCTTCTCGAGCGGGGCTTGAATAAAAGCCTGCGGAGTCACGGGGAATCCCATTTCCCACTCCAGGGCTTCGGGGCTCACCTCAGCCGGATTGCTGTAATAGATCCCTATGAGCGAGCCCTGAGGGGAAATGTTTTGGAACTTAGCCTCTTCCATCAGTTTCCCGATGGCCTCCTGAATTTGGCTGAACGGCCCCTTATAGCGAACGCAAAAATAGACAAAGGGCTCGATCTCCTGGACAGTGACGGCCTGGGTTTGCGAAGCACTTGTTGGATAAGCCCGGGCCGAAAGCAAACAAGAAACGATGAGGAACGAAATTAAGAACAGGAGTGTTTTTTTCATGGGTTTAGCCTCCCCACTAGAATTTAGCTTTGCTCCTCTTCAAATTTTATCAGGGCCGAAATAAAAAGCAATCACTTCACACACTTTTTTGGATTTATGATTTTCAAATTTTCCAAACTCTTGATTTGGGAAAACTGCGTTTGATCGATGGAGAAGGGAGTGATGGAGATATAGCCCTGGCTGAGCGCCCAGGCATCGCTCTTGGGGTCGCCGTCCTCGACGACTTTATAAATCGACCAATAGCCGATTTTTCCGTCCGCGCCGAGCCTCTTTTCGTACCATTCGTCTGAGGGACGCAGGTCCTGCTTGGTGATCAGGACTCCTTTTATCCGGTCCTTGGGCAGGGCGGGGATATTTACGTTCAGGTAGGTGCCCGGAGGCAACCCCTTCTCTTTGAGTTCTTTGACCAGGGCGGCGACAAAACCAGCGGCCGCATCATAATCCATGGCTTCTTCTTTTTGCATGTTCACAGCCACGGCAGGTATGCCTTTATAGGCGGCTTCGCGGGCGCAGGCCACGGTGCCGGAAGAGAAAGTGATGACTCCGACATTGGCTCCCTTGTTGATTCCCGCGACCACCATATCTGGTTTTTCGCTCAGAAGGGAAGTCAGGGCTAACCGAACACAGGTGGCCGGAAGAGCTCCGATGGAGAACCATTTGATGCCGTCGCGTTCCCAGGCCTCGACCGGGATAGGACCGGGAAAAGTCATTCCGTGCCCGACTCCGCTCGCGTTTTTCGACGGGGCGGCCACGGTGATTTCACCCAGCGGACTGAGCTTAGGGATAAGGGCTTTTGTCCCCGGATGGTCAATCCCGTCGTCGTTAGAGACAAGGATCCGATACGGCTGCTGGCCGAAGACAACGCCGCTTAACAACAAAAAAATGATAAACAGATATATCGTTCTATGAATGAGTAGGGACATGCCATTCTTTCTCATGCCTTTCTCCTTGTGGGGCCTGTTTAAGCCTGTGATCATCTCCATCTCGGCGAATTTCCTTCTGAGCACATTTTATACCCTAAAAAGATTATCTCTGCAAATCTTTTAGTCGCGCATCCTCCTGCCTTATTTTTCTTTTGACAGAAGCAACTTTTGAAAATATAATCAGACCGAATGGGAAAACTTAGAAGAGAACCCGTACTTGCCCGCTTTCTTCCTGCCATATCTGTTTGTTCCTGTTTTAATGCCTTGAAGAAATATTTCGAATGAAAAATAATATATGACTCAGGGGATAGGCGAGAGATGGCGAAAATTCTTCTAGTCGAAGACGACGTTATCCAGGTTGAATTAATCAGAAAACATCTCGAGCCCATAGGCTACGATATCATCGTGGCGAAAAACGGGCAGGAAGGGATCAAGGTCGCCGAAAAGCAACGGCCTGACTTGATCGTGATGGACATGATTATGCCGGGAATGCATGGCCTGGAGGCCACGATCAAACTCAAGGAGAACCCGCAAACCAAACATGTTCCCATCATCGCTTTGACCATCATGAGTTCTCCGAAGTTTGTCCAGGAATGCTACCGGGCCGGTATTATCGGTTATATCAAGAAACCGTATGACCCCAAGGCGCTTATCGAGAGCGTGGAGAAGGTTATCGGGAAACCCGAAAGGAGAATCGCCAGGGTCATGATGATCACCGGGGCGTCCCGACTGTCAACGATGATAGAAATGAGGCTCCTCAGGCAGGGATATCAGGTGAATACGTTTACCGGCGGGAAAGGGGCTTTGAGCCATATTCAGATGGAAAAACCTGACGTGATTTTCCTGGACGTTTTTCTCCCTCAGAAGCACGTATCCATGGTTTTTGAGGAGCTGAAAAAATCTGCGAGCACGCGGGTCATTCCTGTCATCCTCCTCACTCCCCACTTGGATAAAGACGGGAGTGAAGCGGAAGTTTCACGCTGGGGGGCGCAGAGCTATGTTTCCTCGGCCGCAGACCTGGTGGAGGCCTTGCACAAGATAGAAGGGCTGGCTATCGGCTAGCCGGAAAGCGCACTAAATCTTCGCCACGCGGATTCTTCCTGAGATGGCCAGAGTAATCCTGAATCCTCCCCAGGAATTTGAAACCGTGATCGTCGCCAGATTGGAGACGGTGCCCAACGGATGAAAAGTCGGACTGTTGTTCGCTTCTATTCTTACGCCTTCGAATGATCCGCTGGCATCCGCTTTCCATTCCTTCAGCATGTCGTCGTATTTTTCGACTGTGTAACCTCCAGGTTTGAATGAGACCCGGACGGCCCTTCCTTCGAATATCGCCCTGTAGCGGGCATAATTCAATCGTGTCTGGATTTCCCAGGTTGCCCTGCTCAGCCTGTATTTTGGCGCAAGGTTCAAGAGGGCGTTCGACCCGGCATAGAGCAGAAAGGCTGCCGCCGCAAGCATAAGGAGCGCTTCAAGAAGAGAAAATCCTCTCTTCATCTAATAATATTCCTTCCATTCCAAAGATTCGAAAGAAGAAAGGAAAAGAATCGGCTCCGCAGTTGCGGGTGCGTTAAAAGAAGAATCCTTCAGGCTGGCAAAAGACAGAAGGGGAGTCATTTCCAGTTGACTTCCCCCCGAGAGGTAATCACTGGTCTGGAGGCTCCCCAGGATGCGGACGATCTTCTTATCTCCCAGTATCTTGAAACGCTCCCCCTGCGCGGTGAGCCCGGCCTGGATCTTTATTTCCTGGGGAGCGTTCTCGTCGATCGTGATGCCGCCTTCGTTCAACTGGCCGTCCTGGAAATCTCTGCCTGTGGAGAAAATAAAGAGCTGAGCGTTTTCTTCCTTGATATAAGGAACGCCTTCCTGCCATTTGACCCCCTGGCGGAGAAGATGGGAGCTGATGTTGACCGTATCCGAAGCGATAATCGTCAGGTTAATTCCCTGGAGGATGGAAGCGACTTCCTTGTCCTTGATGAGACAAACCTTGCCCGTGGGGTCCACTACCCCGCCGCCGAGGGATTCAATTTTGCCGCTGACGATGATGATCCCCAAAGGAACCAGGTCATAAGCCCGGGCTCCGTCCGGAGAATGAAAATAGGTCCTGCTCTGCGGCGGGCTGAACCTGATTATCCAAACGCCCGTGTCCATCTGGAAAGAAATAACCTGGAAGTCCTGCTCTATGGCCGTGACCATTTCTTTGACGTTTCCCTGAATATAGATTCCTCCCAATCCCAGGTCATTCTGGATGAGATAAACTCCTTCGGGAACCGGTTCTGTCGAATTTTTCAGCCCGAGAGCGGCGCGCAGGCGGGCGTTGGTAAGATCTTGCGGCTTAAAGATTTTTATATCGAGCGCTTTTTCCAGAAGGGGAGCAGCGTCCTGCGGGATCAGGCCCTCTTCAACGATACTCGCCTGTGGAACAAGCAGGTTGTTGGTCCTTCGGACAAAATGGATAGGGTTGTTCGCCTCGAAATTCTCTCTTTCTTCTGGCTCCATATTTTTGCTGATAAGAAAAGGGATCAAAGGAAGGGGAATATGGCCGGCCAGGATTTCCAGCCGGGTTTCAAGGCGGGACGCCCTTTTTGGAAGAAAATTCTTCAGCCCTCCTTCTGAATCTACCAGCAGCTTGAAGCGGGCGCAAAAATAGTTTTCTCCTTCGCTCATTTTTTCGAGAAGGCCGCTGGTCTGGCTGCGCCAAGTCATTCTCTCTCCCACTTCCTGGATCTCGACCGGAAGATGAAGGCTTAATGTCTCTTCGACGATTCTTGGCTCGGCATTTCTTGTGCTGTCTCCGAGTTGATTATATCTTTCCTCGGAGATGACGAGGGGCAGGGACGCGCCGGACACGGCCTCCATCAGGTGGTGGAATCCCTCCTTTATCCCGTTTTCCGAGGAATAGTCCAACAGAGCGGAATTTTTTCTGTACCCGCCGAGCCGGAGATAGAGTTGGGAGAGAAATATCAGGCTGAGGGCGAGGGCCGAAAAAATGAAAAACGAGAAAATGGTGACGATAAACATGGTGCCTTTCTTTTTGTTCTCAGGGCTTCTTGAAGGCCAAGGCGATATTTTTCGGATAAACCCAGAGTTCATGCTTTTTCTCCTTATTATTCTTTAAGGCAAAGCCCAGCTTGGCCAGGTTCGACTCTTTTTCATAAACGAATTCAAGATACAGGACATCCTCCAACAAAGGTTGAGCCGGGCTGGCGTTCACTTTCCTCCGAATGGTGCCCGTTTTTTCTTCAAAGAAGAGAGCGGTCTTCTCGAGGAGCACAACCCGGGTTTCGCTCATCGAGTAAGAAGCCTCAAGGGGAGATGCCAGGAGAATCGACTTTCCTTCTATTGAAGAAATGGTTTTGATTTCCGCTTTCGCTTCATCAAAAACGGAGACCTCTCTTCCGGGGCTCAACCCAGTTGTTGTTTCGATGGAAAGGCGGGTCTCGCCCTCTGATATGTCCGCCAGAAGAGAATAGGCTTTTTCGCCGCGCGAAATGACGAGAGCGTTATTGGCTATGGCAATGCCCTCTACTGTCCCCAGCCGGACTAGCGGCAGGAGGCCGGAGCCGGCGCGAAGAAGATCGATCCTCATTTTATCGAGCGCGGCCATGGCTGTCTGGTTCTCCTCTTCCGCCTTTTTGAGCCGGAGAAAAAAGTTTTTGGTGATACCGAACGATTCATACGCAGCGAGAAGGATGATCAGAAACAGGGCCAGACAGAGAGAGGTTTCAATGGCCGAATAACCTTTTTTCTTCATGAGACTAGAACTCCAGCTTTCGATTGATGAGCAGGACAAAGGCTGCTTCCTTGTTCCGGTTGTTTGGGGAGGAGATCTTGAGGACTATCTTTTTCATGTCCTCGGCCAGGTCTAAGACTCTCCATTCTCTTAAAAGAACCTCCGCAGAAAGGCTGTCTTTGACGGATTCCGCATGGCGGCCCTGTTCCAGTTCCGGGCTTTCGAAAGGGAGGGACTTGAGATGCTCCAGCTTCGAACACGCCAAGCTGGCCGCGGTCAGGTGGAAATCCGCCTTTTTTTTCGCGGCGCAGGAGAAGATGATGAGCTGGGCCATCCCGGTCAGGAGGAAAAAAATCAAAGACATCGAGATAAGCAGCTCGATCAGGCTGAATCCTTTCTTTTTCATCGGCTTCCTTTCTGAGATAAGGAGCGTAGCCAGAGATGTGCCAAGCTCGGAATGTCCCGATTCCTGGCGGAAACCCGGCGTTTAACCTGGATTGTGTCAACGGCAGTAAAAAAAATCCCCCGTTTCAGTCTTTTTATGGTAAACTGAAGTTGACTCTTGCCCTCCCAAGGGAAGGTAAAAAAATTTTATAAAATTTTTCAAATCCATCTTGACAAGAGCGAAGAATAGCCTTATCATATAATTGCCTTTTGGCTATAACGTCAGAAGTATCCAACAACCTAAGCGGTTGAAAAATTCGTTCTTTCGTCTATAGTTAAGCTTCTTTCTCGGGATAGAAAGAACCTGATCTTTGAAACAAAAGCGGAGCGACTTTGATTGATCTAATTTGCCAACACTTCGGTTTGAAAGGAACTCGCAAGAGTTCTTTTATTAACTGGAGAGTTTGATCCTGGCTCAGAGTGAACGTTGGCGGCGTGCCTAACACA